>JAIBBS010000182.1 GCA_019694555.1 Nannocystaceae bacterium | reverse complement strand
GGGCGAGCCCGCGGCGAGCGTGCGCGGTGCCCCCTCGCCGGGCGACGCGACCGCCACCCACGGCGATGCGCCGGGCAAGGGCGACGCGCCGGGCAAGAACGATGCGCCGGGCAAGAACGATGCGCCGAGCAAGAACGATGCGCCGAGCACGGGCGACACGCCGAGCACCGGCGGCACGCCGAGCACCGGCGACGCGCCGAGCAAGGCCGACCCGTCGCCACCTTCCGCGCCGCCCGACGCGAAGGTCGAGCCCACGCCGCCGGCCGCCGACACCGGTGCCGCCGCGACCGGGCCCGCCGTGGATCCGCCGTCCGCCGACGACGGCGACGCGCCGCCCGACGAGCCGCCGCCGAGCCACGACACGCCGCCGGGGCCCGAGGCGGTGAGCAAGCGCGACGTCGATCAGGCGGCGCTGCAGCTCGCCGTCGGTGAGGGTCGCATCGAGCGTCTGGGCTCGTTGTACGTCGCGCGTGCCGGCGACGACGAGCTGACGTGGAACGAAGCGCAGGATCGTTGCCGCGGCAAGCGCATCAACGGGGTGCAGGGCTTCCGCCTGCCGGGCATCTCCGAGCTGCGGAAGATCCGGGCCGCGCGCCTGCTGGGCGCCGCGACCTACTGGGCGCGCAACCGCGGTGCGCAGCAGGACGAGGCCGTGGCCTACGACGCCAAGGCCGGCACCACCGCGCTGTATCTCAAGCTCGAGCCCAACGCGCGCACGGTGTGCGTGCGCACGCTGTGACGCCGATTCAGTCGTCGAGCTCCTCGTCGGGCTTGCGTCGCGGCTCGCCGACGTTGCGCACCGTCGGCGGCAACGACGAGAGGTAGTCCCACAGCGAGCCGAGATCCTCGTCGGTCATGTTGCGGTACGACTCCCACGCCATCGGCGAGCCGGGCCACACGCGACCGGCACGCATGCGCTCGATGAACTTCTGCTCGTTCCAGCCGGCCATGCGCCCGGTCTGCGGATCGGGCGTGAGGTTCGGGGGATAGAACGCGTACTCGGGCTCGAGCTCGTCGGGCACGGGGTTGGTGCGGTTGCCGGCGAACTTGGGACCCACGAACACGATCGCCTCGCCGTCGTCCTCGTACTCGCTGTGGCAACCCGCGCAGAACGCCGGACCCTCGGCGAGGTAGCGCCCGCGCTCGAGGCTGCGACCGCCGGGCGCGACGTAGGGCACCTGCTCGTAGGTGTGCGGTCGCGCGAAGAAGGCCATCGGACCCTGGAACAGGATCTTGCCCAGCAGGCCGAACTCGCTGGGCGGCACTGCGTTCTCGACCGGCGGGATCGTGCGCAGGTACGACACCACCGCGGTGAGGTCCTCGTCGCTCATCGGACCGACCCCGAACATGAACAGCGCACCGTTGCCGTTCTTCTTCACGCCGTGTCGGATCGCGCGCGCGATCTCGCCATCGCTGTGGTTGCCGATGCCGGTGCGGGGATCGGGCGTGATGTTGGCCGAGCGAATCGTTCCCAGCGGGCCCATCTTCCACTCGAAGCCACCCTTGGGCGACAGCACGTCGCCGGGCTTGCTCGCGAGCGTGTCGGCGAACGGGGTGTGGCACGCGGTGCAGTGCGCGACGGCGTGGACCAGGTACTTGCCGCGCGCGATGACCTCGGGATCCGTGCTCGCCGTGATCGCCGGCATCGGTACGTCGGGGTAGTTCCGCGGCCATCGCAACGCGCAGGTCGTGACCAGGGCCACGACCCCCAAGACTGCCAGCACCAGCAACCCACCGATGAGCTTGAGAATGGTCTTCATCGTCCGTCCGCCGCGCGAGGATATATGCCTCGGCGCGGCGCCACTACGTGGCAAGCGAGCCCGTGGATCGATTCTCCGATCGGATTCGTCGGGCGCGATTGCACACGGCCGCGCGCGCTCGGCCGTGCCCACATTGGCTCACCACAGCTTCACGAGCGTCGCCTCGGCATAGTAGTGGCCGAGGATCTCCTCGCAGTCCTTGCCCGCCTTGGCCATGCCCATCGCACCGTGCTGGCACAGGCCCACGCCGTGACCGTGGCCGCCGCCCAGCAGTGCCAGCTTGCCGTCTTGCAGCTCGGGCAGCACCACGAACAGCGAGCTGCGCAGCCCGCCCAGCGCCTTGCGGATCCGCAGCTCGCCGTGGACCTCGAGCTCGCCGCGCTCACCGGTGACGCGCAGCGAGAGCGCGCGACCGCTCTTGCCGCGGCTGCGGACCTCGAGCTTGCGAATCGTGCCCAGCGCGGGATCGAGCCCGGGGTTGCCCGCGAGCGTGGCGGGATCGAGCAGCTCCTTCCAGCGGTAGGCGGTGCGGCTGATCTCGGGCTCGGGCACGCTGTAGCTCTTGGGCGTGGCGCGCAGGAACGCCTCCACGTTCTTCGCGGTGATGCCCTTGGCGAAGGCCTTGTCGAGCAGCGGGTCGGGGCGGCCGCGCAGCTGCGGGTCGGCGGCGCTGGGCCACACCAGATCGTTGTCCTCGCCGTGGCCGCCGCAGTTGGCGGAGTAGACCGTGTCGACCAGCTGGGTCTCGCCCGGTCGCATCGCGATCTTGCCCGCGGTGCTGCGCACGGCCTTGGTGGTGCGCTCGTGCTCGCGGATCCGCCCGGCGTAGACCTGGCAGTGCTGCTCGGAACACAGCAGGAACGGGTCGTCGAGGTGACGCGTGCCGATCTTCGCGAGCAGCTGTCCGCGTGCCGCCACGGCCTGGGCCTGCAGCGCGGCCATCGGCGCCGAGGCGAAGATCTCCGCCGGCACCAGGCCCGCGAGCAGCTCGCTCTCGCTCACCAGGTTGGCGACCGCGAGCTTGCCGTGACGATCGATCGCGACGTACAGCCCGCCCCAGTACTCGCGCGACTCGAGCCGCGGTTCGCCACCGCGGGCGCTGTCGACCGGCACGTCGTGGACGGTGACGGGACCGCCGTCCTTGCTCGCGAACCACAGCACGCCCTCGGCGCTGATCCGCAGCTTGTGCGAGGCGTCGTGGGCCAGCATCGCGCCCTGGCTGCGCTCGCCCACGATCGGGTGCAGCTTGGCCAGCGCGCCGTGCCGCTGCCGCAGCGTCTCGGCGCGGCGACGGGCCTCGTCCTCGCTGGTGAAGCTGTCGCTGACCAGCAGCACGCGGCGGTTGTCGAGCACGCGGCCGGCGACGCCGAAGACGGTGCCGACCTCGTGATCGGCGACCTCGAAGCCCAGCGCGCGCCAGCGCTCGGCCTCGCGATCGATCGCGCGCATCGCCGGACCCGCGAGCTCCTCGAGCACGATCGCGAAGCGTTGCTTGGCCGCACGCCCGCGCACCAGCGTGATCTCGAAGCTCTCGCCGCCCTCGATGGTGGTGCCGCCGGCACCCGAGGGCAGCACCAACAGCCCGCCTTTGGCCGACAGCCGCACGCGCTCGACGTTGCCCACGAGGCCCACGGTGATCTGCGGCTCGCCGCGATCGTTGAAGTGGAACTGATTGCTGTAGAGCAGCTTGAGCCGATCGCCCAGGCTGAGATCCGAGGCGATCGCGTGCCGCGGCGCCCACAGCCCGCTGCACGCCACCGCCGAGACCACCGCGCCGGTGCCCGCCAGCCACCGCCGTCGCGACAGCGCCGCGGATCGAGGGGGCAGGGGTGCGGGGGGCCGGCGGGCCGGGGACGCCATGGCGGCGAGCTTGGCCGCGGGGCCCGGGCGGGTCGAGTTTTCGGAGCAACCGCGCGACGGGGCGCGCGAGCCCAGCGCTACTGGGGGCGGACCGGGCCCCGCAGGGTCGGCCGCGGCGGGTGCCGCGTGATGTACCAGAGGTTCTGCAGGTTCACGACGAAGTGCGCGGCCGTGGCCGCGCCGAGGTTGCCGGTCACCAGCGTCAGCTCCGCGAACAGCAACCCCACCAGCAGCGAGCTCGCGGTCCACGGCCACAGCGACAGCCGCGGCGGGATGTGCAGCATCGCGAACACCACGCTGCTGGGCAGAAGGCCCCACGCGTCGAGCATCGCGCCGCGGAACAGCAGCTCCTCGGCCACCGCGGAGGTCGCGGCCAGCAGCACCAGCTCGCCCGCGGGTGGGCGGCCGAACAGCGAGCGGAACTCGGCGTGCAGCGCCGGCAGCCACGCGAGGTGGTGCTCGAGCGCGCGGAACAGCTGCACCACCGCCAAGCCCACGCCCACGCCGACCAGCGGCGTCCACAGCAGCGTCAGCGGCGTCTGCGAGCCGTCGACCCGCCAGATGTCGTTGCTGTCCTGCGTGGTCGCGTGCCAGAAGAAGCCGACCAGCCCGACCGCGCCGTAGAATCCGACGACGATGCGTGCCCGCGCCGGAGCATCCTGCGGCGAGCTGGGGGCGCGCGTGGCCACGGTCGCGTCAGGATAGCAAACGCCCGGGCTCGCGCAGCGGCCCGCGCCGGGCCGCGGGCACGCATGCGCGCGTGGCTGCGCCCGGCGAGCCGTGCTGCGGCCGCGCGCTCGCGGTCGCGCGGCTCAGCGGGCGCTGGGCACCGGCGCGAGCGCCGGGCCGCCGACACGCCCGATCTGGTTGGGGCACTGCCCCGGCGAGCGCAGCGACGAGACCACCCACGGTGCCGCGGCATCGGCATCGGCACGCGCATAGCCGTTGTCGTCGCTGGTGTCGGGCGCGTCGGGATCGCCGGCGTTGCCGGTCTCGTCGCGCAGCTGGCTGGTGTTGTTCGTGCCGTAGATCATCGCATCGACCGGCGTGTCGACCAGCGCGTCGAGCTCGGCCTGCGGGATGTCGAACAGCGCGATGCCGTCGGCCATGTTGCCGCCGTTTTCGAGATCGGCTTCGAAGTTCGCGACCTGATCGTAGACCGGGTTGCCGTTGTCGGCATCGCTGTTGGGTCCGCCGACGACGAAGCAACCCTGCGGCGCGAGCGTGCCCTCGAGCGCCTGCGTCCAGTTGTAGTTGGTGCCGCCCCAACCCAGCGTGTAGCCCGACAGGTCGAACTCGACGTCACAGGGGTTGTACAGCTCGATCCACTCGTTGCCCTCGTCGCTGCTCGCGGTCGCGTTCACGATCTCGTGCAGGATCGGGTGGCACGGCTGTGGCTCGCCGGTCGAGCTGCTGCCGCCGCTGCTCGAGCTGTCGGCCGACGCGCTCTCGCTGGTGCTGCTCGACTCGGCGGTGCTGGTGGTCGCGGTGCTCGAGCTGCTCGACCCCGAGCTCGCGTCGGCGCTGGTCTCGAGCGTGCTCGGCCCGGTGCTGCTGCTGCTCGCCGTGCTGCTGGTGCTCGTGTCGCCGGTGCTGCTGCCGCTCGCCTCGGTGGGCGCGCCGCCACAACCGGTCCACAGCGCCAGCGCGCAACCCCACAGCGGCGAGCAGTGCCGGAACACGGAGCGCATCGTCGTCCAGCTCGGCGCTCGGTCTTCGATTCGTGCGAAGGGGGGGACTCGAACCCCCACAGGTTACCCCGCCAGATCCTTAGTCTGGTGCGTCTACCAATTCCGCCACCTTCGCGAGGCGATCGGGCCGAGAGCGAGGCGGCTTGGTAGCACGGGTGGGCCCGGGCGATCAAGGGCTCTTGCGCGGGGCGGTGCGCGTTTGCGGGGCTGCGGTGTCCGCGGTGTCCGCGGTTGTCTCATGGCGGGCGGCCGGGCGGGCCTCGCGGCCCCGCGCCGGGGGGCGCGCGAGGGCGGGCGCCGCGGTCAGCTGAGCATCTCGCCGACCTCGTGCAGCCGCAGCACGTTGACGCTGCCGCGCTTCTTGATCGGCTGCGCCACGGTGATCACCACGCGATCGTTGTGATCGAGCAGGCCCTTGTTGAGGATGGCGTTGTCCATGTCGATGAAGATGGTCTCGCCGTCCTCCGACGAGGGCGAGAACAGCACCGGGATCACGCCCCAGTACAGCGCCAGGGTCTGGTAGGTGTCGGGGTTGGGCGTGAAGGCGTAGATCGGCGCGCGCGGACGATACTCGCTGACCAGCCGCGCGACGCCGCCCGAGACGGTGTACGTGATGATCGCGCGGGTCTCGGGCCAGGCCTCGGAGGCGCTGACCGCCGCGAACGCGATCGCGTTGGTGGTGTGGCCCAGCTCGAGGTCGACGCGCTTGTGCTGCCACGCCCGCGGCGCGCCCTCGGTGGTGCGGATGATCTTGTCCATCGTGCGCACCGCCAGCACCGGGTGCAGGCCGGTCGCGGTCTCGCCCGAGAGCATCACGGTGTCGCTGCCGTCGAGCACGGCATTGGCGACGTCGGAGGCCTCGGCGCGGGTCGGTCGCGGCTTGCGGATCATCGACTCGAGCATCTGCGTCGCGGTGATGACCAGCTTGCCGTGGCGATTGGCGGCCTCGATCGCGCGCTTCTGGATGATCGGCACCGCCTCGGGACCCATCTCCACGCCGAGGTCGCCGCGCGCGATCATGATGCCCTCGGCCGAGCGCACGATCTCGTCGAGGCACTCGATCGCCTGCGGCTTCTCGATCTTCGCGATGAGCGGCCGCATGCGCCCGACCTTGCGCATGACCTCGCGGGCCTCCTCGAGGTCCTCGGGGCGTCGCACGAACGACAGCGCGACGGCGTCGACGCCGAGCTCGAGCGCGAACTCGAGGTCCTCGCGATCCTTCTCGGTCATCGCCGGCACCGGCAGCTCGACGCCAGGCAGGTTGATGCCCTTGTTCGACGACAGCACGCCGCCTTGGACCACGGTGGTGACGAGCACGTGGCCCTCGGCGCCGTTGGCGGTGAGCTCGATGTTGCCGTCGTCGAGCAGGATGCGATCGCCGGCGCGCACGTCCTGGGTGAGCCGCTCGTAGGTGGTGGTGACGCGCGCGACGCCGCCTTCCTGCGACACCGCGTCGGTCACCACGGTGCTGATCAGGAGCTTGTGCCCGGCCTCCAGGGTGAACCCCTCGCCAGGAATGCGGCCGACCCTCAGCTTGGGCCCCTGCAGGTCCGCGAGGATGGCGATGGCGATGCCACGCCGGCTCGCCTCCTGCCGGATCGTCCGATACGTCTTGGTGTGCACGTCCTTGGAGCCGTGCGAAAGGTTGAGCCGGCACGCGTTCATGCCGGCGTCGATCAGCGCGCCGATGACCTCGGGGCTCGAGCTGGCGGGGCCCAGCGTGCAGAGGATCTTGCAGCGGCGCGGCGGATGCGTGGCGGAGGGGCGCATGCGCGGGCTAGCATGCCGATTGCCGCGGCGCTGCGCCAACGACCGGCGCGTCCGAGGTGCGATTGTCCGTCGCCGTGGACCGCCCCGCGGGTCGGCCTGACGCGCTTGGTTCGGTGCCGCCGGCGTGTGCCAAGTCGCGCGCACCACGTGGTTGCGGGCAACCCCGGGGCGCAGCCATTGCGATGGACACGCAGGCCGGTCACCATGGAGGACGGGGCGCGACCGTGCTCGGGGGGGCCGGTCGGAAGGACTGCACTTGCCATGACCAACGAACGACTGCGCCGTGGGCTGACACTCTTGGGCGCGCTGACGCTTGCCGCGTGTGGTGCGGATCCGCAGGGCCAGGCCACCGCCGGCGAGGGCACCGGCGTGTCGCTCACCGGGGACGACCCCACCGACGGCGACAGCAGCAGCAGCAGCAGCAGCACGACGGGTCCGGCGAGCAGCACGACCATGCAGGTCACCAGCGCCGGCGGCAGCGACGAGGGCACGGTGCCGCCGCCGCCGGTGAACTTCGATCTCGGCGGGATCCCGGACACGCCGTTTGCAGAGTGTGCCGGCTCGCTGCCGGTGCCCTGCGATCACACCGACGACGATCCCTGGCACGCGATCGGGCTCAACTGCCCCGGCGGCGTCCACGTCGACGGTCAGGTCAACGGCGACCCGCTGCAGTTCTACGTGCACGAAGGCGATCTCGGCACCTTCGTGCCGGCGCCGTATCCCCCGCGCGAGGGCGACAAGTTCCTCGTGATGTCCAGCGGTCACGCCGCCGACATCACGATGGCGGGTCTGTTCGCGAGCAACGACGTCGCCGGCTTCATCGACAACGGCGCGGACCTGCCGCTGCCGATGAACGTGATGAAGGTGTCGAACACCGAGGACTGCGCCAGCGACGAGAGCCTGATCGGCACCGGCGACTGCTCGAACACCATCGAGGATCAGTGGAACCAAGGCAGCGGCGCCTACGACTACGCCGAGCTGCGCTTCACCGTGGGCGTGCCGCAGGGCAACCCCGGCTTCAGCTACGACCTCGCGATGTTCTCGACCGAGTACCCCGACTACTATCAGTCGGGCTTCAATGACATGTACGTCGGCTGGCTCGAGAGCGAGCTGTGGACCGGCAACGTGTCCTTCGACGAGATGGGCCACCCCATCTCGCTCAACGCCGGCTTCCTCGACTACAAGGACGCGCCCAACCCCTTCGATTGTCCGCCGCCGTGCGCCGCGCCCGAGCTCGGCGGCACCGCGATGGAGGGCCACGCCGGCACCAAGTGGCTCACGACCACCGCGGGCGTGCTGCCGGGCGAGGAGATCACGCTCATCCTCGCCGTGTTCGACCTGTCCGACCCCGTGCTCGACACGGTCGTGCTGCTCGACAACTTCCAGTTCGGTTGCGTCGGCGGACCGCCGGTCACGATCCCCGGCTGAGCCGGTGCGCTTCGATGCGCGGCGCTGCCGTCACAGCCGCGCGTCGAGCAGTGCGCCGAGCTCCTCGGGCTTGACCACCGCGCCGTCGACGACGTAGCCGGGCGTGCCGCGGATGCCGGTCTCGCGCGCCTCCTTGGCCATCGCGGCGGCGCGGGCCTGGGTCGCGGGATCGTCGACGCAGCGCTGCAGCGCCTCGTGCGGCAGGTCCACGTCCTTGGCCGCGGCCGCGACGTCGACGGTGCGCTCGCCGGTGCCGTGCGCGAACAACCAGCTGTCCATCTGCCAGAACTTGCCCAAATCGCCGGCGCACAGCGCCACCCGCACCATCACGCAGCCGCTCATCGCGAAGTCGCTGCAGTGCAGTCGCGGCTGCTGGTGCCGGACGATGCGCAGCGTGTCGGGGTGCTTGGCCAGCAGCCCGTGCATGCGCGCGGTGCCGATGCGGCAGTGCGGGCAGGCGTAGTCGGTGTACTCGTGCACCGTGATCGTCGGGTTGGTCGCACCGATCCACGGGTAGCCCTGCTCGTCGACGCCGGTGGGGTGGTCGATCGCGCGGGTCCACAGCACGCCGGCCCAGTAGGTGGGCGCGAACAGCCGCACGCCCAGTGCCAGCACCAGTGGCACCGCGACCGCGCCGATCCAGTCGCGGCGCTCGGTCGGCACCAGGCGCGCGCGCTGCTGCCACACCAGCACGAACAGCGCCAGCGCGATCACGTGCACGGCCTCGCAGAACATACAGACCGCGCCGACGTGCAGCAGCTCCTCGGCCAGCAGCGCCACCGAGGCCGCGGCCGCGATCCCCGACAGCGGCAGCAGCAGCCGCGCGCCGCGACCGGCGAGCAACATCAAGCCGTAGAAGCCCAGCGCGCCCAGGGCCGGCAGCGGCACGCCCAGCAGCACCGAGAAGCGCGAGAGCGTGACCGCGTTGCAGTCGAAGGTCTCGCCGACGTGGCACACGCTGTCCGCGGTGGGAAACAGGTACGTGCGCACGTGCAGCACCTGCAGCGCGCCGCTGGTCAGCAGTCCCAGCATCGCGAGGATCACGGCGGGCTTGCGGGCGAACGCGGGTGCCGCGGGCGCATCCATGGCGAGGGATGCTGTCACAGCGCGGCAGCGGCTGCAACGCCGCGGCGGCGCGCGTGCGTGCACGCGCGCGTGCGTGCGTCGGTCACGGCGACGCGGTCGAAGGCGCGGGCGCCGTCGCTCGCTGCACCCGCAGCAGGATCGGGCAGTGGTCGCTGGTGCCAGCGAGATCGGCGTCGGGATACGCGTCGGTCGAGCGCAGCGGTGCGCAGGCATGACGCGCGCACGCACCGTGGGCGGTCAACGACACCGCGGCGTCGGACCAACCCGCGACGAACGCGAGATCCAGCAGCGTCGGCTCCAGCCACGCGTCGCGGCGCACGCCGTCCCAGTAGGCCGAGCAACCCTGCGTCGGCAGCAGCGGCCGCAGCTGCAGCGGCGCGAGCACGGCGGCCAGCGCCGCACGCTCGTCGGCGGCCGGCAGCGCGTCGTCGCCGGTGGCGTTGAAGTCACCGATGACGATCATCGCCTCGTGGGGCAGCGCGGGGCTGCGCACGCTCGCGACGGTGTGCGCGAGCGCGGCCCACTGCACGCGACGGCGCGCGAGGCCCTCGGGCGTGGCCTTGAGGTGCACCGCGATCACCTGCAGCGTCTCGTCGCGCACGCGCACGCGCACCGACAGCGCCGGTCGTACGCGTCCGCCCAGCTCGAGCGCGGCGTGCTCGTGCGGTCCCGACACGAGCTCGACGCCCGGTGCCAACGCGATCGCGAGGTGCTGCCGACCCGAGCCACCGCCGCGCGACACCAACACCTGTGCACCGGGCAGCACGGCTGCGAGCGCGTCGGGCTCGAGCACCTCCTGCAGCACCACCACGTCGGCCCGGGCCTGCGCGATCGCGGCTGCGATCGCGTCCTGGTCGTGATCGTCGGCGCGGAAGTTGTGCAGGTTCCAGCTCAGCACGCGCACGCGATCGTCGCGACCCTCGTCGCCACAGCGCACGCCCGTGGCCACCGCGTGCACGAGCACCGCGGCCGCGACCACGGCGGGCGCGAGCCAGCGGCGCTTCATCGCGGGCCCCGGTCGGCCCTGCGGCTCTCGCCGTTGCAGCGCCGCGCGCGGCTGCGTCGCTGCGAAGCCAGCCCCACGGCAGCGCCGATCACCGGAGCGCTCACGATCGGATCGCTTCGCGGCGAAGCACCGCCCGCACGCGCGGACGCTCGCTCAACCCTCGAACTCGAAGCGCGTCAGATCGACGTGGACGTTGCGCACCAGGCTCGCGACCTTGGGCCGCGCGGTCGCGTCGGGCGCGACGTCCCGCAGCTGTGCGGTGTAGGCACCCGAGAGCACCGCGATGCGCTTGCTGTCGTGCACGAGGCTGGTCGCGACCACGACCGTGCGCGCGCCGCCGGGCAGCGTGATGCCGCGGGCGTTGCGGCCCAGCACCGCCAGCGACACCGGCGCGTCGTCGCCGAACGGCGCCTCGACCCACAGGTCCGCGTGCGGCACCGACTCGGCCGCCTGGGTCAGCTCGATCTCGAGGCGTGCACCCCAGCCCCGTCGCAGCGCGCGCTTACGGATGCCGTCGAGCAGCAGGCCGGCATCGAACTCGTACACGCCATCGGGGTCGAGCCCGCCCATGCTGAAGATCGGCACCGACACCACGTACGTCGGGCGAAAGCTGTCCGCGTCCGGCGGCTCGCCGCCCGGACCGCCGACGCCGACGACGATGCGGAGCGCCGCGAGCTGCGGCGGATCGAACATGTGCGTGCTGCCGCTCTCGGGCAGCGGCGTCGACCCTTCGGCAAGGCGCGGGACCAGGACGCGTCGCGGCATGCTCCGAGGCTACCACGCGCGGCCGGGCCGCAGCGTCAGGCGCGATGGTCCATGTGCAGCTTCTTGCGCTCGCGACGCTTGCGACGACGCTCGGCCTCGCGGAGCTTCCGCTTGCTCTTCACGCTGGGCTTCTCGTAGTGGCGGCGCCGCTTGATCTCGCGCAGCACGCCTTCGCTCGCCATCAGACGCCGCAGCTTGCGGATGGCCCGCTCGACGCCGCGGTCGTCGACCTTCACCTCGAGCGGGCGACCCTGCACCGGCTCGTACTGGGTGCGGTCGTTGGTCGTCGGGGTGGGCGTGACCGGCGTGGGCGTCTCGGGCGTCGACATCGAAGGCACGGACATATAGGAGAGGGGGCCCGCCGGGTCAACCCCCGGGCCGGTGGCCGGGCCGATCGGCGCCCGATCGTGCAGCTGCCGGGCGATCCGGGCCCGTGGCGGTGTGGCGGCTCACGAGCGGTCGGCGCCCAGCGCCGCGACGCGGCCGCCGTCGACGACCAGGCGCGTGCCGTTCACGAAGCCCGCGCGCGCCAGGTAGAGCACCGCCTCGGCCACGTCGGCGGCCTCGCCGATGCGGCCCAGCGGGATCTGCCGCACCACGCCGTCGCGCACCGGACTGCCCGGGCCGTGGCGGGCATCGGTCGGCCACGCGACCGTGCCCGGTGCGATCGCGTTCACGCGAACCGGTGCGAGCTCGACCGCGAGCGCCGCGGTCGCGAAGTCGAGCGCGGCCTTGGCCACGCCGTGATCGAGGTGGCCGCGCAGCGGGTGCATGCCGGCGACGTCGACGATGTTCACGATGCTGCCCGCGCTGCGCGACAGCGCCGGCGCCAGCGCGCGCGCCAGCGACAGCGGTGCGACGAGGTTGGTCTCCAGCACGCGGCGCAGGTCGTCGTCGTCGCGCTCGAGGAACGCGCCGTGCTCGAAGCTCGCCGCGTTGTTCACCAACAGGTCGAGGCGACCACCGGCGGGGCCCTCGACCGCGGTGACCTGCCGCGCGAGCTCGAGCCGCGACGTGGCGTCGGCGAGATCGGCCGCGAGCACGCCTGCGACCGCATCGTCACCGAGCGCGTGCCGCAGCGACTGCGCCAGCGCGGCGGCCTCGTCGGGCGAGCGATGGTGGTGCAACCACACCCGCATGCCCGCGTGCGCCAACGCGGTGGCGATCGCGGCGCCGACACGCCGCGCCGAGCCGGTCACGAGCGCCACCGCGCCCTGCTGTGCTGCCGTACGAGTCACCGCGGCGCGAGCGTAGCAGCTCGCGGGGCCGGCCGTGGTTGACAGCGCCGCGCGCCCGCGCCACCTTCGCCCGCAGGTGGCCGCCCGCTCCCTCACGCTCAAGGACATGATCGACGGCAGCGGCTGCACGCCGCGGACCGTGCGCTACTACGAGCGCGAGGGCCTGCTGCGAGCCGGCCGCAGCAGCGGCGGGCACCGGCTGTTCGCGCCGGCCGAGCTCGAGCGACTCAACTTCATCGTCGCGCTGCGCGAGGCCGGCTGGACCCTCGACGAGGTCACCGCGCTGCTGTCGGTGCGCGAAGGCGGCGGCCGTGATCGCGAGGCGCTCGCGCGCTTCGACGCGATGCTGTCCGATCACGTCGCGAAGCTCAGCCGCAAGATCGCGGTGCTCGAGCAGCTGCGCACGGACCTGGGCCACACCACCGCGCTGCTGCCGGTGTGCGGCAGCTGCGTCGCGGTCGACGACGACATCGCGTGCGAGCGCTGCGACCGGTTGCCGGGCCTGGGCGAGCTGCCGCGCGCGTTCCGACTGAGCTGGCGCGCGCGCGAGCTCGAGGCGCGGCCGTTCCACGAGCCCCGCGCCGACGGCGAGGCCGAGGCCGAGGCCGAGCTCGAGGGCGACGACGACGAGGCCGCGCAGTGAGCCACGCGCACGACGAGGCCGGCCTGCGCACGGCCGTCGGCGCGCTGCTGCAGGCGGCGGGCTGTGACCTCGCGGCCAAGGACTTCGTCGGCACGCCCGAGCGCGTGGCCAAGCTGTGGTGCGACGCGTTCCTGGGCGGCTACGCGATGGACCCCGCGGCGATCCTCGGCAACCCGGTGCTCGGGGAGGCCGAGACCGAGATGGTCGTGGTGCGGGATCTGCCGCTGGTGGGCATGTGCCCGCACCATCTGCTGCCGTACATCGGCCGCGCGACGGTGGCGTACCTGCCCGGCGATGCGCTGGTCGGCTTCGGTCGCCTGGGCGAGCTGGTGCGCTGCTTCACGGCCCGGCTGACGCTGCAGGAGCGCGCGTGCAACGACATCGTCGACGCGATCATGACCCACCTGCGCGCGCGCGGGGCCGCGTGCATCATGGTCGGCGAGCACGCGTGTCTGCGGATCCCCGAGACCCGCCACGACGCACAGGTCGTGACCGCGTCCTTCCGCGGTGAATTCCGCGAGCGCGCGGAGCTGCGCGATCGACTGATGCCGCGCGCGTGAACCCGCCCACACCGAGGCGAACGGCACTCGGTCCGATCGAGCATGACCGCGTTCGCGCGCGATGCAAGCCGCCCGTGTACGGCCGCGGCCCCGCATGCGGCCCTGCCGCGGGCGCGGCGTCCGCCCGTCGTGCCGACCGCCGACCGAAACGCCGTTTCTGGCGCGCGCGGCCGAGCGATCGCCGGCGCGCCCTATCGCATCGCGGCGATTTGCGACTAACCTTCTGCTCGGGCAACCGATGCTCGACGACGTCGACCTCGCCGCAGACGTACTGGCCGCGCTGCCGATCTTTCCGCTGCCCAACGTCGTGCTGTTGCCCGGCATCGTGCTGCCGCTCAACGTGTTCGAGCCGCGCTACCTCGATCTGGTCGACCACGTCATCGCGCATCACCGTCACGTCGGCGTGCCGCTGCTGCGTCCGGGCTACGAGCGCAACTACGAGGGCCGCTGTGAAGTGGAGCGCGTCTTCGGCGTGGGCCGGCTGCTCACGCACCAGCGACTGCCCGACGGCCGCCGCTTCATCCGACTCGAGGGCATCCGCCGCGTGCGCGCGGTCGAAGAGCTGCCGTCGGTGACGCGCTTCCGCCAGCTGCAGGTCGAGCTGCTGCCCGAGGAAGAACCGACCGCGACCGCACCGGTCGAGGTGCTCAAGGCCCAGCTCGAGCGCATCGCCAAGTCGCTCGCCAACGACGACCAGCAGCTGCTGCACTCGGTGCTGATGATCCCCGACGCGCGCATGCTGCTGTACGCCATCGCCGCGATCATGCCGACCTTCGGCTGCATGCCCACCAACGTCGACGGCCGCGCACGCTCGCCGGTGCTCGAGGTGCAGCAGCGCTGCCTCGACGCCGCCACCGCCGACGAGCGCACGCGCTGGCTGCTCGAGTGCAGCCAGAACATCTGCGACGAGCTGCACGACAGCGGGCGCTTCCCGCGGTCGATGCTGAACTGAGCGCATGCAGAGGAAGCTCCGCTTCCTCTCCCCGTGCCCGGCGCTGCCGGTCACGGGACCCCTCACCTTCCGGTCGCTCCGCGACGAGAGTCCGTCAGCATTCGCCGACGGTCTCTGAGCGCCGCCTCAGCCGCACGCCGCGTCGTCGGGCTGGGCGATCGCGCCGTCGACCCAGCAGCACTCGTCCACGCAGCGGCCGCCGGTGCAGGCGCAGTCGGCATCGACCCCGCCACAGATCCCGCGGCGCGGCGGTCCGCCGAACGCGGCGCAGTGGCCGGCGTCGCACCACGTGTCGCACTGACAATCGCCCACGCACGGCTCGCCCTGCGGCGACGTCGGCACGCAGGCGCCCCACTGCAGGTTGCACGTCATGTCGCAGCGTACGCACGCCGCGTCGCCCAGCTCGTCGCACGCCGCCTCGCAGACGCGCGAGCCGGGCCCGCCGGTGCCCGGCCCGCCGGGTCCGATGCAGCGCATGCCCTCGGGGCAGTCGACGTCGTCGACGCACGTCGCGCTCACGCGGCCACCGTCGCCCTCGTTCGCGTCCTCGCACACGATCGCGCCGGTCGGTGGCGGCGGACAGCCGTCGACCGCGGGCGCGGGCTCGCAATCATCATAGGCCGCGCGCGGTGTGTGCTCGAGCGAGCTCATGCACTGCTGCACGGGTTCGTCGAGCCACCACGGTCGCGGCAACGCGCCGGCTTGCCAGTTGCCTTCGCACCCGCCCAGATCCGGCATCACGTCGGGCGTCGAGGTGCCTTCGTCGGGGTGGCCGGTGCTCGACGTCGTCGCGTGCTCGGCCGTGTTCGCGCGCGGCGAGGGACCGCACGCGATCAGCAGCGGCAACACGGCCGCGACGCGGACGCGGGCATGGCGGCGAGGACGGCAGCACACGGCACACGTCAGTGTGCGCCCGCGCGAACGTGGGCGGCAACCGCCGGCGCGCTGCCTCAGCCGCGCAGGTGTGTCGCGAGGAAGCGCCGCACGTGCGCCCACGCGTCCGCGGCTGCGGCCTCGTCGTAGCGCCCCGACGAGGGGTTCGCGAAGGCGTGGTCGGCGTCGTAGCGGT
>JAIBBS010000181.1 GCA_019694555.1 Nannocystaceae bacterium | reverse complement strand
CCGATCGCAGCACCGCGCCGGCGCAGCTGTGGCGGGCGCTGCGTGCGGCCCGGCGCGGCGCCGCGGCGCGCGTCGAGCTGGCGCTGGGCGAGCCCCACGACGAGGGCGGCGCGGTGGTCGTCGCGGTGCCGCTCGAGCTGGTGCGGCAGGGCGACCGCGGCGCGATGGCCAGCGCGATCACGGCCGCGCGCATCGAGATCGAGCTGGGCCAAGACGGCGCGCAGGCGATCGTCGACGGCGCGCGCGTGCCCGAGCCCGCGCGCACGCCGGCCCAGCTCGCGACGCTGCTCGAGCTGCTCACGCGCGCGCTGCCCCGCGAGCACGCGGTGCGGCTGTCGCTGCGTGCGGGTCCCGACTACGACACGCTGCTCGACACCGCGATCGCGCTGGGCGGCGGCGCGCGGCCGCGCTTCGCGGTGATCGGCTGGGTCGGCGACGACGGCAGCACCGCCACGGCCGCACGGCCCGATGCCGTCGCGCCGTGGCGACTGCAGCGGCGCGCGCAGTGGGCCGCGCAGTCCGAGGTCGCGATCGATCAACCGTTCGCGTTGGTGGCCGACGATCAGGCGCGGCTCCACGCGTTCGCGCAGACGCTGCCGCGCTGCCTGCCCGAGCTGACCCAGGGCGAGCGCCCGCCACGGCGCGCCGCTGCGCCGGGACCCGCGGCGGCGTTGCCGACGGTGACGGTGGCCATCACGCTCGAGTCGGGGCGCGTCACCGCGATCACGCCGCGGCCGGTGCCGGGCGTCGGCGCGGCCGGGCTCGCCGCGCTGCAGGCGTGCGTGCAGGACGAGGCGTGGTCGTTGCGGCTGCGCGAGCACGGCGATCGCATCGCGATCACGCTCGCGGCCTCGGCCGGCTGACGGCTCACGTATCGACGCCGACGGTGGGGCGATGCTCGCCGCACCATGCGACCTCGACGCGCCCGTCGTCGAGCACGTCGTAGTAGATCTGCAGGCACTTCTGCGGGCTCACGCCGTGGCCCAGCGTGATGTGGCGGCCGTAGGCCTTGGGCGTGCCGCCGTGATCGATCCACGTGCGCTCCTTGCCGAAGGCGCGCGTGGTCTCGGGGCTGTCCTTGGGCTTCCACCGCGCCATGGCGCCCAGCGCCCGCGTCAGCACCTCGCCGATGCTGGCGTGATCGCAGTGGGCCAACAGCGTGAGCACGAACAGCACGCGCGAGGGATCGCGGAAGCCCGAGTCGGCCGCCGACGCCCGCGCACTGCGCAGCACCACCAACCGATCGGCGAACAGCGTCTCGGCGCGCTGCAACGCGCCGGCGACCGTGCGCGGCGGCCCCAGGCCACCTTCGAGCTCGTCGCGCGCCGCGGTGGCGCGGCGCAGCTGCTTGCGCGCCGCGGCGAGCTCGGCCCGCAGCGCGTCGAGCTCGCGCTCCTGCTCCTCGGCGAGCTGCATGCCGGCCGCGACCTCCTCGGCCAGCGCCGCCCAGGTCGAGCGCGGCGACGCGGCGGTGGGCGCGGCGGCAGCGGGCGCGGGCGACGGCGTGGGCTCGGGCGACGGCGCGGGCTCGGGCGACGGCGCGGGCTCGGGCAGCGGCGCGGGTGCGGGCACCGTCGGCGCGCTCGCGACCGACGCGTCCGCGATCGGTGCCGCCGCGACCGTCGGTGCCGGCGGGCTCGGCGGCTGCTCCACCGCCGCGCGCACGGGCGGCAGCGTCACCGGGCTCGCGGGCCGCTGCACCGGCGCGCGGGCACTCGGCACCGCCGCGCGCGGGGCCTCGGCCCGCAACCATCGCTTCGGATCCTCGCCCTCCGCGGCGAGCTCCGCGAAGATGCCCGCGACGCGCTCGCTGCGATCGGCCTCGGGCATGCCCGCGACGCGACCGGGCAGCAGCAGCAGGTGGTCGAACGGATCGTCGCCCGGGCGCAGCCCCGGCCACAGCACGCGCACGCCACCGTTGTAGCAGCCCAGCTTCTCGTCGAAGCCGCGCGCGGCGAGCTCGTCGCGCAGGCGATACGACACCCGCACCGACGCGAGCGCGTGCACCGTCATCATGCCCGCCAGCCGTCGCGCGAGCGCGTCGGCGTCGAGCAGCGCCTTGCGCTGCGCGTTCTCGATCGCGACCACCACGATCGGCACCGCCCGTGCGGGCTCGGCGATGTCGTCGACCAGCGCGACGACCTCGGCCTCGTCGATGCGCCGCGCCCGAGCCTGCCGCAGCACCGCGGGCTCGACCGGCAGCTGATCGAGCATCCACCACACCACCTGCGGCGCCGCGGCCGAGGGCCCCGGCATGCGCTCGGCCGGACCGGTGCGGACGATCAGGTGCTCGACGTGCACGCCGTCGTCGTGGGCCTCGAGCACCACGGCGCTGGTGCGGGCGCAGCCGCCGGCCTCGGGCACCACCAGCTGCAGCGACCAGCGCCGCGCCGGCGCGCCCACCAGCGTCTGCGGCACCGCGGCGGGGTCGACCCCACCGGCCAGCCGGCCCTCGCGGAGCTTCGCGAAGCGACCCAGGCCCAGGGCCCACTCGGCGTGCAGCGCCGCGAGCTCCTCGAGGCTCGTGCCTGCGATGCGCAGGCGCGACAGATGCAGCGGACGTTGCAACCGTCCCAGCATCGCAAACGCGCGACGCGGCGGGGGCGCGGACGTGGCGCCGTCGCGGCGGCGCCGCCGCGCTTCGTCCTCGCAGGATCACGCGCTTGGTTTCCGCCGCGGCGGTGGGCCCTGCTAGCCTCGACCGACCATGCGTGGATGCATCGTGGGTTCGTTGGCCCTGGGCCTCGTCACGGCGGCGTGCGGGCGCTCGGACTTCACGGCGGTCGTCGGCGACGATCACGGCTCCGCCAGTGGCAGCAGCTCGGGCACCGGCCACGACACCGACGCGACCACGGCCGACGACGCGACCGTCACTGTCACGATCACCGACGGCCCCACCTCGGACACCACGCCGACCGCGAGCGACAGCGTCAGCGTCAGCGTCTCGATCACCGACACCGTCAGCGACAGCGTGACCGACTCGGTGACGGACTCGGTCAGCGACAGCGTGACGATCACCGACACCAGCGACGACAGCTCCACCGGCGATCCGCCGCTGTGCAGCGTCGACGCCGAGTGCCAGACCGGCGATCCCTGCGAGATCGGCACCTGCGACGCGGGCATGTGCGAGACCAGCGTGCGCGACCAGGACGGTGACGGCGTGCCGCCGGCACAGTGCGGCGGCGGCGACTGCAACGATCTCAACCCCAACACCAACCCCGGCGCCGACGAGGACTGCAACGACGGCGACGACAACGACTGCAACGGCGTCGCCGACTGCTTCGATCCCGCCTGCGACGACGTGCCCGACTGCGGCTGCGTGCCCGCGCCCGGCGGCGAGTCGTGCAACAACGGCCAGGACGACGACTGCGACACCACCGTCGACTGCAACGACGCCGACTGTGCCGGCACGCCCGCGTGCGGCTGCGCCGGCGACGAGTCCGGCCTGTGCGTGGACGGCTTCGACGACGACTGCGACGGCGACATCGACTGCGACGACGCCGACTGTGCCGCCGACGTCGCGTGCACCTGCATGGCGCAGTTCGAGCAGTGCCAAGACGGCCAGGACGACGACTGCGACCTGCTGGTCGACTGCGTCGACCCCGACTGCGAGGGCCTGTTCCCGTGCACGTGCCTGGGCAACCCGGTGCCCGAGGTCTGCGACGACGGCCAGGACAACGACTGCGACGAGCTGGTCGACTGCGCCGATCCCAACTGCGTGCTCTCGGCGTCGTGCGACGACTGTTCGCCGGAGCAGTGCCAAGGCGGCGAGGACGAGGACTGCGACGGCTTCGTCGACTGCGCGGACGAGGCCTGCGTGTTCGATCCCGGCTGCGCGCCGCAGGCCGAGATCTGCAACAACGACCTCGACGACGACGCCGACGGCAGCATCGACTGCGAGGACTCCGACTGCTTCGCCACGCCGGTGTGCGTGACGGCGCAGCAGAACTGCGGCACCGCGGCGGCGATCTTCGCCAGCGGCACGTTCACCGGCAGCACCGCCGGCCACCCCAACAACACCGGCGGCTCCTGTGGCGGCGGCGCGGGCGAGGCGGTGTTCGAGCTGCAGCTGTTCGCGCCCGCGCACGTGACCATGACCTCGGTCGGCACCAGCTTCGACTCGGTGCTGTACATGCGCGCGGGCAACTGCGCGGTGGGTCAGGAGCTGGCCTGCGACGACGACAGCGGCGGCAACTTCGCGGCGTCGATCGATCTGACGCTGCTGCAGCCGGGCATCTACTTCGTGTTCCTCGACGGCTACACCATCGATCCCATCGGTGGGCCCAACGAGGGAAACTGGCAGCTCAACGTCGAGATCGACTTCGATCCGGCCGAGGTCTGCGACGACGTGATCGACAACGACGGCGACGTCTATGCCGACTGCGGCGACCCCGACTGCGTCCAGGCGCCCGGCTGCGCCGGCTGTGTCGGCGGCAACGACCCCAGCGCCGAGTTCGGCGCCGACGCGTGCACCAACGGCCTCGACGACGACTGCGACGGCACCACCGACTGCGTCGACGACGATTGCAGCGCCAGCGACTTCTACGTCACCGAGTGCTGCGACGGCACCGACGAGAACGGCAACGGCATCCCCGACGACTTCAACTGCCGCTGCAACAACGATCTCGAGTGCGGTGACAACCAGATCTGCTACGACCACACCGCCGACACCTGCGGCATCCCGTGCACGTCGTTCTTCGGCGACGTGTGCCCGTTCGTGGCGCCGGGCTCGAGCTGCAACGCCGCCACCGACCAGTGCGAGTACTGATCGCGGGCGGATCCGCGAGCGCCGGGCCGTCGCGACTGTGGTCACGGTGACGCTCGCGGCCCGTGCGAACGGCGGCGGGGCCGTCGGCGGGGCTGCTAGGATCGCGCGGTGAGCCCGGTGCCCCCCTGCCCTCGCCGCCGCGCCGCGCCGACGCTGGCGCGGCTGCTGCTGACGGCGGCACCGGGCTGCACGCTGCCGGGCTTCGTGTGCGAGGACGCGGCGCAGTGCGAGGGCGGGCAGTGCCAGGCCGATGGCTTCTGCTCCTTTCCCGACGCCGCGTGCGAGTCGGGGCAGCGCTACGGCGCGCATGCCGGCGCGCACTCGGGCACCTGCGTGCCGGGCTCGGGCAGCAGCGGCACCACCGCGGCGTCGAGCAGCGGCAGCGAGGCCGGCGACGGCGTCGGCAGCAGCGCGCACGCGAGCACCCTGGGCAGCAGCGACGGTGGCAACAGCAGCACCGCCGCGGGCAGCAGCGACGGCACCACCGGCATCGCGCCGCTGCCCGAGCCGCTGCTGTGGTTCGACTTCGACGCCGCTGCGGTCGACGGCGTGCCCAACCGCGGCACGCTCGGCGGCGTCGCGCTGTGCAGCGGCGACGCCTGCCCCACGCCGGTCGAGGGCGTGCAGGGCATGGGCGCCGCGTTCGACGGCGTCGACGACTGCGGCCAGTTCGCGTACACGCCCGCGCTCGACGTGCCCGGTGGCCTGACCATCGCCGCGTGGGTGCGACGGACCATGCCCGCCAGCGGGTTCCAGGGCATCGTGACCAAGCCGGTGGGCACGATGGCCTACAACAGCTGGCGGCTGGCGATGACCGACAGCGACGGCGCCAGCGCGCACTTCCACGTGGGCCTGGTCGACGATCAGGGCGGCACGATCGAGGTGCCGCTGCCCGCGGGCCAGTGGTCGCTGTGGGTCGGCACCTGGGACGGCGCCGAGCTGGTGCTCTGGCAAGACGGCGTCGTGGTCGGCAGCGTCGCCAACGCGCTGTACGAGGTCGACACCCAGGGCGTGTTCCTGGGCTGCGACGACGAGGGCCCGGGCATCGGCATCGCGCGCTTCTTCAGCGGCGAGCTCGACGAGGTGCGGCTGTGGGACCGCGTGCTCGACGACGCGCAGATCGGGCTGCTCGCGGGCGGCTAGCCGCGCGACGCGCGACGCCGCCGCAGACCCAGCACCGCCAGCGCGAGCCACCATCCGCCCGCCGCCGAGCGCCCGCGCACGGGCGGCAGCGTGCACGCGCAGCCCCCGGTGTCGTCGCCGCCTTGGTTCGCGCCGGTCTCGCCCGAGCCACCGCTGCCGCTGCCGCCCGACTCGCCGCCACCGCTGGTGCCGCTGTCGTCCGCCGCGGTCGCGCCGCCCGAGCTGCTGCCGCCCGACTCGCCGCCGCTGTCGTCGAGCGCGCCGGAGCTGCCGCCCTCGGCACTGCCGCTGCTGCTGCCCTCGGCACCGCCGGAGCTGCTGCCCTCGGCGCCGCCGCTGCTGCTCTCGCCGGGCGGCGCGTCGACGTTGCAGTGGGTGCAGCCGTCGTCGTCGACGTCGTTGCCGTCGTCGCAGTCCTCGACCCCGAGGTGCAGGAAGCCGTCGCCGCACGAAGCGAGCTGACACATGGTGCCGACGCAGATGTCGCCGTCGTCGAGGTTGCCGTCGTCGCAGGCCTCGACCCCGGCCTGCACGTAGCCGTCGCCACAGCTGGGCTCGATGCAGCCGACCAGGCAGTCGTCGTCGTTGCTGTCGTTGCCGTCGTCGCAGGGCTCGGCGCCCGCGAGCACGTAGCCGTCGCCGCAGGTCGCCGGCTGGCACGAGCCGGGGCAGTCGTCGCTGTCGTCGAGGTTGCCGTCGTCGCAGGTCTCGACCCCGGCGCGCAGGAAGCCGTCGCCGCAGCTGGCCGCGACGCAGCCGTCGAGGCACGCGTCGGTCTGATCGTCGTTGGCGTCGTCGCACGGCTCCACGCCGATGTTGACGAAGCCGTCGCCGCAGACGTTGACGATGCAGCCGACCAGACAGCCGTCTTGGTTGTCCATGTCGCCGTCGTCGCAGGGCTCGACCCCGGCGTAGACGTAGTGGTCCCCGCAGCTGGCCGGCACGCACGGATACACGCACGCGTCGGTGTTGCTGTAGTTGCCGTCGTCGCACAGCTCGCCCTCGCCGAGCATGCCGTCGCCGCAGCCGGGCGCGCCGCCCTGCGCGGCCCACTCGATCGCACGCAGGAACATCTCGGTCGCGTCGGGCAGCGAGCCGTCGTGCAGCGCCTGCGTGGCGTAGACCGAGTACTCGGCGGTGAACAACGGCCCCAGCGCGACCACGCGGCCACCACCGACCTCCCACAGCGCCGCGTCGGGCGTGCCGCCGTTGGCGTCGTTGATGCCGATGGTCAGCGCGCCGGGCTTGTGCGCGCCGGCGTAGTTGTCGAACGACGGGTTGGCCCAGTCCGACAGGCCGTTGACGATCTCGTGGTTGGCCTGCAGCTGGATCGTCCCGTTTTGCACGTACGCCGTCGACGGCTCCACCGGCGACACCGCGTACAGCCCCGGCGTGTTCATCGCGTTGTTGTAGTAGTAGACCCAGCCCGACGCGACGATGCCGCCGCCTTGGTTGACGTAGTCCTCGATCACCGCGTCGAACAGCGGCACGTCGTGGCCGTCGCCGTAGCCGCTGCCCGAGAGCACGATCGCCTGGTACTGCTGGATCTCCTCGATGGTGTCGACCATCGACGCGTCGACCAGCGTCACGGTGTGGCCGCGATCCTCGAGCAGGCCCTGGATCACTTCGAACGAGTCGCCGGGGTCACGCACGTGCGCGCCGACCGGGGACTCGAGCGCGATGTTGGCGGCTCGCGCCAGCGACGGCACCAGCAGCGGCGCACAGCCCAGAAGCAACCCCACGCAACGACGATGCAACGGCATGGACCCGATGCTGGCGTCATCGGTGCGCCGAGGTCAAGGACGCGCGCGCCGCCGCACGGCGACGGCCACCACCGCGAGCCACCACGGCGCACGCGCAGGCTCGCGCGTGTCGTCGAGATCGCACGCGCAGCCGCGGCCCTCGCTGGGATTGGGCGTGTCGAAGCCGTCGGTGAGCCCGCTGCCGCCGTCGCCCTCGCTGCTGCCGGCCCCGGTGCTGCCGCTGCCGCCGCCCTCGCTGGCGCCGCCGCTGCTGCCCTCGCCGGTGCTGCTGTCCGCGACCGTCACGCCGCCGTCCGATCCACCGCTGTCCACTCCGCTGGTGCTGCCACCGCCGGTGCTGCCGCCGTCGGTCGTGCCCGAGCTGCCGGACTCGGCCCCGCCGCCACTGCTGCTCTCGCCCGGCGGCGCGTCGACGTTGCAGTTGGTGCAGCCGTCGTCCGCGATGTCGTTGCCGTCGTCGCAGTCCTCGATGCCGACGTGCAGGAAGCCGTCGCCGCACGCGGCCAGCTGGCACGCGCCCACGCAGATGTCGCCGTCGTCGAGGTTGCCGTCGTCGCAGGCCTCGACGCCGGCCTGTACGTGCCCGTCGCCACAGCTGGGCGCGACGCAGCCGTCGAGGCAATCGTCGTCGTTGCCGACGTTGCCGTCGTCGCACGGCTCGACGCCGGCGTAGACGTAGCCGTCGCCGCAGACCGCAGGGGTGCACGGGTACACGCACGCGTCGGTGTTGCTGAAGTTGCCGTCGTCGCACAGCTCGCCCTCGCCGAGCATGCCGTCGCCGCAGCCGGGCGCGCCGCCCTGCGCGGCCCACTCGATCGCACGCAGGAACATCTCGGTCGCGTCGGGCAGCGAGCCGTCGTGCAGCGCCTGCGTGGCGTAGACCGAGTACTCGGCGGTGAACAACGGCCCCAGCGCGACCACGCGGCCACCACCGACCTCCCACAGCGCCGCGTCGGGCGTGCCGCCGTTGGCGTCGTTGATGCCGATGGTCAGCGCGCCGGGCTTGTGCGCGCCGGCGTAGTTGTCGAACGACGGGTTGGCCCAGTCCGACAGGCCGTTGACGATCTCGTGGTTGGCCTGCAGCTGGATCGTCCCGTTTTGCACGTACGCCGTCGACGGCTCCACCGGCGACACCGCGTACAGCCCCGGCGTGTTCATCGCGTTGTTGTAGTAGTAGACCCAGCCCGACGCGACGATGCCGCCGCCTTGGTTGACGTAGTCCTCGATCACCGCGTCGAACAGCGGCACGTCGTGGCCGTCGCCGTAGCCGCTGCCCGAGAGCACGATCGCCTGGTACTGCTGGATCTCCTCGATGGTGTCGACCATCGACGCGTCGACCAGCGTCACGGTGTGGCCGCGATCCTCGAGCAGGCCCTGGATCACTTCGAACGAGTCGCCGGGGTCACGCACGTGCGCGCCGACCGGGGACTCGAGCGCGATGTTGGCGGCCGCGGCCGGCAGCGACGACGTCGCGCCCGCCAGCGTCACCAGGATTGCACCGCCGCGACGACGAACGACAGCCTCGATCAAGCGCATGGATCCATGCTGCGACTCGCGCGACGGGCTCGTCAAGCGGGCCCCCCTCCCGCATGGGCTGGGTGCATGCGACCCCGCCGTCGTCAGCGCGCGGCCGCGCGGACGATCGCCTGCTCGGCGGCCTCGACCTCGCGCGCGAACTCGGCGAACGCGGGATACTGCTCCGCCGCGACCAAGCCCGGCTGCAGCTGCGAGCGGAACTCCAGCACCAGGCGATCGCGACCGACCCCGCCGCTGGGCACCGAGCGCTCGTAGCGGCCGAAGCGGCCGTCGATGCGCACGGGCTCGGGCACCTCGCGGAAGCTGCCGCCTGTCGGCAACGCCAGCGCGATCGTGGCGCGGAGGTCCGGGGCGTAGGGCACGATCATCCCGGTCTTGCGGCTGGGCAGCGTGGCCATGCGCGCCGCGGTCGACAGCGGCAGCGGATCGGCGCGCAGCATCAACGCGCCGCCCTGCTCGATGCCCAGCTGGGCGCCGCTGGCCGAGAAGCGCAGCACCAGCGGCGCGTCGAGATCGCGCTCGCCGTCGATCTCCAGGGTCTTGAGGCTCGCGCCGCGCAGCCAGCCCAGCTCGGCCTGCTGGAACACCTCGCGGATCCGATCGCGATCGACGTCGCGCAGCGCCTGGCGCCACACCAGCGCCTCGACGCCGCCGAGCGTGATCGTGCCCTCGACCTGGGCGTCGCCGTCGCGCTCGAGCGTGACGTCGAGCGCCCACGTGCGACGATCGGCGAGCTCGGGCCGCGCCTTGGGCAGCGTGACGCGACCCGCCGGGCCATCGCCGTCCTCGAGGTGCACGCGCAGCGCCTCGGAGCCGGCGTGGCCCGGTCCGAGGTAGCCCAGCGGCATGACCTTCGATGCGGTCAGCACCATCAGCGGCTCGGCCGCGCCGACGTCGACCGCGAGGATCGCCGCGTCGTAGTTCTCGGGCATCGGATGGCCACCGGGCAGCGGCTCGGGGCCGAAGCGATCGCGCGCGAGCCACAGCTCCGCGTGCACGCCGGCTTCGCGCAGCATCGTGCGCAGCAGCATGAGCCGGCTGCCCGAGCGCGCGGTCAGGGTCGCGGTCGCAGGCGTGCCGAGATCGCCGCCGTCCTCGACGTTCTCGACCACCCAGTGCCACAGCGCCGCGAGCTTCTCGCGCGGCGCGGTGCGCTTGCCGACCAGGGCCCGGACCTTGCGCCGCAGCTCGACGTTGCTGCGCCCGCCACCGCGGATCTGCAGCGCGAGTCCGTCGAGGTACGCGTTCATGTCGAGCGCGGTGTACACCCGCACGTTGGGCAGCTCGTCGACCAGCGCACGGTGACCGGGCTCGTCGCCCAGGCGCTCCTGCTGCCGCAGCTGGTACAGCCGCGAGGTCAGGGTCTGCTCGCCCAGGCGCAGCTCGGTGCGCACGGGCGTCGGCGCGCCGCGCCGCAGATCCTCGCGGATCGGCATCTGCGGCGGGTGCACCACCTGCAGCTCGGTGCGGTGGTACGGCACGTCGAGCGATGCGAAGCGGAAGGTCGAGACGTCGACGTAGCCCGGCAGCGCGGTCGCGGGCTCGCGCTCGACCACGAACTCGTACTCGACCACGTCGCCGATCGAGAGGTCGCGCAGCTCGATGCCGTCCTTGCCCGGCACGACCTCGGCCTCGACCAGCGTGCCGTCGGGCTTGATCGAGCGCAGCGTCAGCAGTCGCGCGCCCTCGGGGATGTCGATCTCGCCGTAGCGATCGATCGCGGCCTTGCTGAGCAGGTGCACCACCAGGTGCACGATCTGTCGCTGGCCGCCGTTGTCGTAGACCCGCGCGGCGCTGCGATCGAGCACCAGCACCTCGCTGACGCCGGGGTAGTCCTTGCCGCTGGCGCGGTACTCGGCGAGTGCGGCCAGGCCGTCGACCCGCAGCGCCTCGAGCTCGTCGGGGATGCCGACCAGCGCGGCGCTGCGGTGCAGCGCGTCGACGTGGGGGAACTGGGCCAGCGCGCGACGGATCTCGGCGCGCGCGCCCTCGGTGTCGTCGCCGGCCGCGGCGATGTCGGCGAGCACGACCTGGGCGCTCACGCGCAGGGGGTTGCGCGCGAGCACGGCCTGCAGCGACGCGCGCGCGGCCTCGGGCTTGCCCTGCACCAGCTGCAGCCGCGCCAGGGCCTCGAGCGCGTCGAGGTCGTCGGGCACGCGCTCGATGGCCTCGTGCCACAGCGCCTCGGCCTCGGCGAAGCGACCGCGACGCTGGGCCAGCTGCGCGCGCAGCTCGAGGCTGCCGCCGCAGCGTTCGAGCTGCTTGCCCAGCGCGTCCTCGCGGCGCACGTCGTCCTGATCGCGCGCACGGCTGCGCTGCATCAGCAGCACGCGGCAGTTGTCCGGCGCGAGCTTGGCCGCCGACGCGATCGCGGCGTCGCCCTTGCCCTCGTCGCCGCGCGCCAGGTAGGCGCGCGCGCGCAGCAACAACCCGCGCAGCCCCGGCAGCACCGTGGCGCGGTCCTCCAACGTCGTGACCACCTCGGTCACGTCGCCGCGCTCGAGCTGCAGCTCGAGCAGGCGCAGGCGCGCGGCCGCGAGCCGGCCGTCGAGATCGATCGCGCGCTGCAGCGCTGCCTGCTCGCGCGCGAGCGAGACGGTGCGGCCGCGGGTGGGATCGAAGCGCTCGAACAACGCGACCGCCCACGCGGCCTCGGCCGAGCTGCGCCGCGGCTCGAGCTCGTCGCGCAGGACCTCGGCGGTGTCGACGTCGCCGTCGTGGATCGCGTCGTCGAGCGCGAGCATGGCCGAAAGCGGCGCCGCGATGGCGTCGCGCTGCAGCAGCGCCGGCCAGCGCGAGCCGATGCGCCGCGCCTCGCCGTGCGTGCCCTCGCCACCGCTGGCGGCCGCGGTCGCGCCCACCGGCTGGGCCGTCGGCGTGGTCGCGCGCACGAGCACCCACGCGCGGTCGCGCGGGATCACGGTCGCCAGCTCGAGCACGTGGCTGCCGCGGCTGACGTCGAAGCGCAGCGCCTCGCGACCGTGGGCGAAGCGGTCGGTGCGATCGGTGCGATGCACCAGCGTGCCGTCGAGCCACACGCGCATGGGCTCCTCGGCGGACAGCTCCAGCTCGAGCACCTCGCCGGGCACGTCCAGCACGGTCCGCAGCCGCCGCACGCCCGCGCGCATGGTCGGGTTCCACAGTCTCACCACGCACGCCAGCTTGGTCGCGTCCGCACCGGCCTCGGCGACGAAGTCCTTGCCGTCGAGCCGCGCGAGCTCGAGCTCGGCCTGACGGCCGATCACGGGGCCGACCGCGAACTGCTGCACGCAGCCCTGGTCGCGGTAGAAGCGGGTGTAGTCGCCGCCGCGCGTGCGCTCGAGGTTGGCGCGCACCGACAGCAGCGCGCCGCGGGCCCCCGAGGGCAGCCGCGCCAGCGGCAGCGCGTCGAAGAACGCGACGAAGCGCGCATCGTCACCTCCGCGCTCGCCGTGCAGCGCCGCGATCGTGCGCGCGGCGACCTCGGCCGCGGCCGCGTGCAGCGGCGCGGCAGGATCGTCGGTCGCGAGCTTCGCCGCGCGCGCGACGATCGCGTAGGCCAGCTCGCCCGCTCGCGTCGTGTCGAGGCGCCCCTCGGCGATGCGCATGCGCGCCAGCGCGGCGATGGGCTCGCCCGCCGCGGCCGCGCGATCGAGCGTCGCGATGGCGTCGTCGGTGCGGCCCTGGTGCAGCCAACGCACCAGCCCCAGCTGACGCCGGCTGTGGTGGTCGTCCGGGTGCTGCGCGAGCCGTCGCTCGAGCCGCGCGGCCCACTGCGCCGGATCGTCGCCCGGCGTGGTGGTGGTGCGACGGCCGTGACAACCGGCCACCAGCCACGTCAGCGCGAACGCCAGCGGCAGCAACAAGCGGCGCACACGGCCGGGGGCAGCGGTGGGTTCGCGATTCATCGCGCGTCCTCGATGGTGAAGGTCTGCTCGAGCCCCGCGTCGACCTCGCGCAGGAACTGGCGGAACGCGGCGTAGTCCTTGGTGCCGACCCGCGTGGTCGACAGCTCGATGGTCGCGCGCACCGTCGCACCGTCGTCGGTCGCGTCGACCGCGAGCTCGAAGCGCCCGTACGGGCTTCGCAGCGATCGCGCCGCGGGCAGCTGCGAGAAGCGCTTGCCCTTGGGCAGGTTGTACTGGATGCGATGCTCCTCGACCGAGGCCGCGTCGATCAGCAGGTCGTACTTGCGCTCGTCCTGCGGCGCGAACGACTGCGCCAGGCGGCTGGGGCGGCCCAGCACGCGGAAGCGGCTGCGGCCGTCGCCTTGCCCCTGGGCCCAGCCCGCGACCTTCATCGTCGCGTGCAGCTCGGGCGCGTGCAGGATGTCGCCCATGTGTTCGGCGCGCACGCCCGTCACCTCGACGCCGGGGTACAGCTCGCCGAAGGCCTTCTGCAGCTTCTCCTTGCGGTCGCCCTCGGACTGGAACTCGTAGCGCACGCCGCCGGCCGCGGCGCCGCGCACGATCAGATCGGTCTGCACGGTCGCGTCGCCGCGCTCGGACAGCTTCACCAGCTGCACCGAGTCGCGCACGTTGTCGGCCGCGGCGCTGGCCGGAATGGTCCGCAGCGTCGCGCCCTTGCCGTCTTGCACGACCAGCACGGTCGCGCCCTGATCGCCGGTCGGCAGCTCGCGCGGCCCCGCCCACTCGGCGGTGCCGTCGAGGAAGAGGTCGAGGCTCGGCACGTACGTGATGGCGTGGTTGAACACCGCCAGCGACGCCGGCAGCTTGGGCACGTTGCCCTGATCGCGGGTGCGCACCAGCACCAGGTGGCTGTCGATGCCGGCCTCGGCGAGCATGACCTTGAGCAGGCTCGCCTTGTCCTTGCAGTCGCCGAAGCGGCGGCTGTACACGTCGGTGGTGCGATAGGGCTTGTAGCCGTGGATGCCGAACTCGAGCCCGACGTAGCGCGTGTTGCGGACGACGTGCTCGTAGATCGCGGCGACCTTGGCGGCCTCGTCCGCGCCCGGCGGCAGCGTCGCGAGCACGCCGGCGACGGCCTTGCGGATGGGCTCGTCGACGATGAGCTGCTCCTTGACCAGGCCCCAGTACCAGCGCCCGACGTCGTCCCAGGTCGCGTAGGTGCTGGCGTGCAGGAACTCGGTGACCTCGATCCAGCCCGGCATGCCCTGCTCGGGCTTGATGCCGGGCAAGGACTTGCGCGCGTAGCGGTAGGTCGTGACCGCGCCGGCCTTGTCGGTGCTGCGCGTGGTCTCGACGTTGAAGTGGATGGGCTTGTCCGCGGGGGTCTCGAGCACGTACTCGACGAACAGCCGCGGCTCGGTGCCCGAGAGCGCGACGACGTCGCCGAAGTACTCGTCGAACATGTTGCGCGCGGCGACGTCGCGGCGCGAGAACGCGACCTCGAGCGTGTCGCCCACGCGCAGGCCCGGGAACACCACCTGCACCAGACGCTGGTCGTAGTACATGCGGTAGCCCGACTGCGCCAGCTGCAGCGTGCGCACGTCGCCGAGCTCCTCGATGGTGCCGTCGCTGCGTCGCACGCGGGCGCGCCGGACCTCGACCATGCTCTCGGCCGGATCGTAGGCGTAGGCCTGCACCGCCTGGCTGCGGATGCCGCGATCGTCGAGGATGCGGATGATGCGGTGATCGAGCCGCTCGGTCAGGCCGTTGGGCAGCACCTTGACCGCCATGCGGTGGTGCAGGAAGCCCGCCTGCTGGCCCTTCCACGACGCGGGCGTGGGCTTGGCGCCGATGGTCTCCAGCGACACGCCGTAGCGCGCGAGCAGATCCTTGGATGCGCCGGTGTCGAGCGAGGCCAGCAGGTCGCGCACGTCGGGCTGCTGCGGCCGCAGGGCCAGCGAGCGGCGCAGGCTCGCGATCGCGGCCTGGCGCGCGCCGGTGCGCGCGAGCAGTCGACCGAGCCGCGCGTGCAGATCGGCGTCCTGCGGCGCGAGCACGACCGCGCGGCCCAGAGCCTCGCGCGCGGCCTCGAGCGCGCCGCGGGCCTGCTCGAGCCGTGCGACCTCGGCGTGGGCCTCGGGCAACCCCGGCATCGCCGCGGCACCGCGCTCGGCGATGGCCGCGGCCTCGTCGACGCGACCGAGCTCGAGCAGCGCGTCGATGCGCGCGGCCACGCTGCCGCGATCGCTGCCGTGCAGCGCCGCGATGCGCTCGTAGACCGCCAGCGCCGCCGCGGTGCGACCGGCCTCGCGCAGCGCCGACGCCAGCGACAGCTGCACGGTCTGGCTGTGCGGGTGACGGCGCGCGAGGTCCTCGGTCCAGCGCAGCGCCGACCACGACAGCCCCTGCTCGCGCAGGCGATCGGCCAGCGCGAGCTCGATGACCGGATCGTCGGGCGCGGCGCGGTTGGCCTGCTCGAGCAGCTCCTCGTAGCGGCGCTCGAGCCCGAGCGAGCGCTCGCGCCACGCCAGCTCGAGCAGCAGCTGACCGTGCAGCGCGCGGTCGCGGCTGCGCGAGCGCTGCACGCCGGCGGCCAGGGCCTTGCGGCTGCCGTTGGGGTCGGGATCGAGGATCGCCAGCAGCAACGCCGAGCGCGGGCTCGCCAGCGCGGCATCGACGGTGCGCGCACGCTCGGCCGCCTGCTTGTCGTCGCGATCGAAGGGGTGCACCCAGCGGTAGAACTCGACCAGATCGAGCGCCGCGGCGCCCTCGCGCTTGCCCTTGGCGCGCGCGAACAGCTCCTGCTGCAGCGCCGCGACCGCGAACCCGGCCGCAGCACCGCCGCTGCGCGGCGCGACGCCGGCGGGCGGCTCAGATC
>JAIBBS010000180.1 GCA_019694555.1 Nannocystaceae bacterium | reverse complement strand
AGGTCGCCGCTGCGCCGCAGCAGCCGGCGCGCCGCCGCGGCGAGCTCGGGATCGTCGTCGTCGCACAGCGTCGCGACCAGGGCCCGCTGCGCGGCATCGGGCGGCTCGCCGCGGTTGCCCAGCACCACCAGCGCGTTGCGCCGCATGCTGCGTCGCGGCGCACGGCGCAGCGGCGTGTGCTTGGCCCACGCGCGCCACGTCGCGCTGCCCATCGCGACGATGCGCCACGGATCCTCGGTGCGCGGCGGGCCCTTGGGCGCCGGCAGCCATGCCGCCGGCGGCACGCGAGCCTCGCGATCGGGCGCGGCGTTGTAGGGGCAGACCTCCTGGCACGCGTCGCAGCCGAACAGGCGCGAACCGATCGCGCGCTGCAGCGACTCGTCGATGGGTCCGCGGTGCTCGATGGTCAGGTACGAGATGCAGCGCCGCGGATCGAGCTCGCCGGGCGCCACGAAGGCCTGGGTCGGACAGGCATCGAGGCAGCGCGTGCAGCTGCCGCACGCGTCCCAGCGCACGCGCGCGAGCGCATCGGTGCTGGGCGCGACCGCGTCGTCGCCGTGCCACGGTGCGGTCGTGAGCAGGCCGCCCAGCAACACGTAGCTGCCCAGGCCGGGCACGATCACGCAGCCGTGCTTGCCCAGGAAGCCCAGACCCGCCAGCGCTGCGCCGGCGCGCTCGAGCAGCGGCTTGGTGTCGACGCAGACCAGCACCTGCGCGCCCGGCAATCGCTCGCACAGCCGCGCCGCGACCACGTCGAGGCGATCGTGCAGCACGGTGTGGTAGTCGGACGCGCGCGCGTAGCGAGCGATCGCGCTGCCCTCGCCGCGGTACGGCACCGCCGCGACCAGCAGCGTGCGCGCGCCCGGCAACATCGCGCTGGGATCCGCGCGCACGGCCGCGGTGCGCCGCAGGAACTCCATCTCGCCCTCGCGTCCGTCGGCGAGGAAATCCGTCAACGCCCGGCGCGCGGGATCGAAGCCGGGGTGATCGAGCCGCACCGCGCCCAGCCGCAGCAGCCCGACCTCGGCCGCCACCGCCGCCAGCTCCGCGAGCGTGCTGGCAGAAAGCGGCGGCGGGTTCAACCGACCTCCGCGCTCGGACAGTCGGGTGCGAGCGCGCAGCGATCGCACTTGGGTGTCCGCGCGGCGCAGGTCTCGCGGCCGTGCAGGATCAGCTGGTGCGCGAGTCGGATCCACCGCGCCTTGGGCACGCGTTCCATCAGCTGCGCCTCGATCGCGACCGGACCCTGCGCGTCGACCAAGCCCAGGCGCGTGGCCACGCGCTCGACGTGGGTGTCGACCACGACGCCCGACGGGATGCCATACGCGGTGCCCAAGACCACGTTGGCGGTCTTGCGCGCGACGCCGGGCAGCTTCACCAGCGCGTCGAGCTCGCGCGGGACCTCGCCGCCGTGCTGCGCCACGATCGCCTGCGCGGTGCCGACGATGAACTTCGACTTGTTGCGGAAGAACGTCACGCGGCCGATGAGCCGCTGCACCTCGTCGATCGACGCGACCGCGAGCGCCGCGGGATCGGGGTAGCGCTCGAACAGCGCGGGCGTGACCTCGTTGACCAGCTTGTCGGTGCACTGCGCCGACAAGATGGTCGCGATCAGCAGCTCCCAGCCGTTGCGGTGCTGCAACGCGCAGGTCGCATCGGGCAAGATGCGCTGCAGGCGACGCAGCTGCCGGCGCAGGGTCTCGTCGTCGACGATGCGCGCACGCTTGGACTTGGCTCGACTCACGGTGGATTGCCTCGCAGGCGCTCGAGCAGATCCCACATCATCCGCGCGGTCGCGCCCCACAGCGGCGGATCGTGGATCGCGAACTCGTGCATCTCGTAGCGGTAGCCCTCCCAGGTCCCGCGGCCGGTGATGCGATGGATCGCGGGGTCGGCCAGCGTCGTCAGCGTTGGCGTGAGGATCGCGTGGACCTCGGGGCTGGTCGCGGTCGGCTCCCAGCCCGGTGAGGCCTGCGCGACAAATGGCGTGATGAAGAAGCCCGTCGGCGTCGGCACCGGTGCGAGCCGACCCAGCACCAGCGCACCGCCTTCGGGCAGCCCGACCTCTTCCTGAGCCTCGCGCAGCGCCGTGTCGGCCAAGGTCGCATCGGCGGGCTCGGGCTTGCCGCCCGGAAACGCGAGCTGCCCCGCGTGGGCCCGCAGCGCACCCGAACGCTCGATCAAGACCACGCGCGCATCCGCCAGCGTTTCGGCTGGAAGCAGGATCGCGATCACGGCAGCGTGGCGCAGTCGACCGGGGTCGGGCAGCGGTGCGTGGGTCGGATCGAGCTGCGCCCGCAGGTCGAGCTGCGGATCGAATGGGATGCCAGCCTGCGTCGTGGTCGCCAAACTTCGTCGAGGGGCCGCCCAGAGTACACGGCCTTGGAAGTCTGCGCGCAGGGCCGGTCGGAGATAGGCTTTGGCACGCAACATGGCGAAGCTCCCGCCTCCTCCCCCGGTCGGCCGCGCGGCGCCCTCGCCCAACGATGCGCCTGCGCGACCGCAGCCGCCGACGGTGGCAGCGGCGCCGAGCACCGACGATCTGCCGCGCGCGGTGCTCGAGCTGCCCGAGGCGTGGTTGCTCGACGACGCGACCGCGGACGCGCAGCCGTCCGCCGCGACCACGCCGACGACGGACACCGCGATCGCAGCGGCGTCGAGCGAGCCCGCGCCCGCGATCGAGGTCGTGCCCGCGCTCGACGTCGTCGAGGCGCTCGCGCCGGCGATCGATCCGGTCGAGGTGACCGAGGCGCCGAGCGAGCCCGAACCCGCGGCAGCGCCGACGACCGCCGCGGTCGAGCCATCGCGTGCGGCCGCGTCGACCGTGGTCGCGCCGCCGAGCGTCGCGCCGCGATCGCATGCGACCGAGCGCGCCGTACCACCGCCGAGCACGGGCTCGACCACCGGCACGCGCACGTTGATCGGCATCGGCATCGCGGCGATCGTCGCGATCGTCATCGCACGCTGCAGCGGCGGCGGTCCCACGACGAGCAAGCCCGAAGGTGACGCGCTCGCGCGCGGCTCGGCTGCGGTCGCACCCGCGGCGTCCGCGGGCGGCGCAGCGACGGCCGCCGGCGATGCCGGCCAGGGCAACCCAGGCGCGGCCGGAGACAACGGCGGCGCCGCGGGCAACGGCGAGCATGCAGGCGGCAACGCGGGCAACGGCGACGCGGCGGCGGGCAACGGCGGCGCCGCGGCCGGCAGCGCGGGCAACGGCGACGCCGCGGCCGGCAGCGCGGGCAACGGCGACGCCGCGGCCGGCAACGCCGATGCAGCCGCGAAGGCCGACGCCGATGCAGCCGCGAAGGCCGACGCCGATGCAGCCACGAAGGCCGACGACGCCGCAGCGCAAGACGCCGCCGCCGGCGATGCGAAGGCCGACGACGACGCCACCGACGACGCGGTCGTCGTCGGCGCGGGCGAGCCCGCCGCGGCCGACGACGCGCGCGGCGGCGCAGCCAAGACCAAGCGCTCGAAGCAGGTCGACGAGGCCGCGACCGCCGGCACGCGCAGCGAGGACGCGAGCATGACCCCCGAAGAGGCGCTCGCCCGCGCCCGCGCGGCGTGGAAGGCCGGCAACGCCAAGGACACCTTCAAGTACGCGAACAAGAGCCGCTACAAGCAGAACTCCGCCGAGGCCAACGAGCTCGCTGCACTCGCGGCGTGCAAGATGAAGCTCGACGACGCGGCGAAGTCGGCCTACAAGCAGCTCAGCGGCGATCGCAAGAAGCGAACCCGCACCGCGTGTCGCGACATGGGCGTGCGCGTGGGGCTCTGACGGGCTCTCACACGCTGAACGAGCTGCCGCAGCCGCACGACCCCGTCGAGTTGGGGTTGTGGAACTTGAAGCCCGGGCCCTGCAGGCTGTCGACGTAGTCGATCGTCGTGCCCATCAGGTACATGAAGCTCATCTGGTCGGACACCAGCTGCACGCCGTGGCTCTCGAACTCGTAGTCGCCCTCGGCCTTGGTGTCGAAGTACAGGTCGTACTGGAAGCCGGAGCAGCCGCCGCCCATGACCTTCACGCGAAGGGCATAGTTGTCTTCGATCTTGTCGGCCTCACGGAACTCGCGGACCTTCTCGGCAGCGAGCTCGGTCAGCATCAATCCCGCGGCCACGTCCGCGGTGGCGGCCTCGCCAGCGCCCGTGGCAGGCGTGGGCGCGGTCTCGGGGCTCGATGCGGTGCTCGTCGCGTCCATGGTCATTGCTCGAAGCGCTCCTGGAAGCCGTCGGGCGCGGCTGGCGCCCAAGACTGACGTAACGTAAGATGCGACGGAACCCAACCGCGGTCAAGCTGCCCGCGGCGACAGGACCGGTCGCGTTCGATCGCGGCTCACCTCGCATGCAGCGAGCCCGCAAGGCAGCGCACCGCGGCTCGTGCGTTTGACAGCCCAGACCCGTTTTCCTACCGTGACCGCCTGAGATCCCTCACCCGCTTCGCGCATGCGTAGACCCGTTGGTGTCGCGCGCGTGCCGATCCCGTGGAGCCCCCCGGACATGAGCACGACGCGCCCCGCCCGCAACGCCACCGCCCTCGCAACGCTGCTCGGCGTGGCCCTCGCCACGGCCCTGCTTCCCGGCTGCGACAGCCGCGAGAAGGAACTCGCGCGGCAGATGGATCTGCAAAAGGGCGACACCAAGAAGGCCGACATCCCCGCGGCCGAGGTGCCGCCGCATCCGACGCGCGACAAGCTGATGCCGCTGCTCGAGAAGCTGTACACGCTGCAGAAGGTCCCGCCGGTGACGGAGACCGACATCGTCGCGGACGGCACCTACAACTACGAGGTGCAGGCCGGCGTCGCGTCGGTGGTCAAGCTCGCCGGCGGTCTGAGCGAGGAGCAGAAGATCCGCGCGATCGTGATGGGCACCGCGGAGGCCGACTCGTGGGCGTTCCGCAGCGACGCGCGCCGCGACTACGCCGATCTCATCCACCGCGTGATGCGTGGCTACGGCGACGAACAGAAGCAGCAGATCCTGCGCATGTACGGCCAGCTCAAGCTGCTCGAGTTCTTCAACAGCGAGGCCGCCGGTCCGGCGATCGAGGCCCTGCCGGCCGACGTGAAGCCGGTGGTCGAGGCCATGCGCAAGCACTACGTCGACGACAAGACCAAGGTCTGGGCCGACTGGATGAACGTGCGCATGTACGCCCGACGCGTGGTCGCGGGCGACCAGCCGTTCCGCAGCGTGCTGCGCCAGATCAAGCAGGAGCTCGGCCAGGAAGAGCCCCCGCCGTTGTCGTGGGAGCAGTCGATGGACGCGCCGTTTCTGGCGTGGGCCAAGGACATCCGCGCCAACGAGGAGCTGCTGATCAAGCTCACCGATCTGCGCGAGCTCAAGGATCGCGAGGAGTACCTCAACGAGACCCACTCGCTGTGGGTGGTCGAGGGCTCGGCGAAGATTCCGGCCAAGGCCAAGGGCGTGAAGATCGACCCGGCGCTGGGCTTCGGCGTGCACCGCGAGGACCTCGGCGGCGGCTACAACGAGCTGACGTTCGTGTTCTCGAAGAAGCTCGCCGGCACCGGGCTCAAGAAGGCCTTCGTGCGCTCGATCATCTACGGTCAGCTGCTGACCGACTTCGCGATGCTCTCCACCGCCGGCTCCGACTTCGCCGTGCGCGACGCCGACAACGTCATCGACTCGAAGACTGCGGTGGTGCCGGACAAGTACGATCCGCTCTACGCCCGCTGCGGCTCGGCTGCGGCGCTCGACACGTTCATCACGCACTTCAAGGCGAAGTACCCGTTTCTGGCCGACATGCCGGCCAACGGCAACGGCGACGCGGTGCTCAACGAGGCCCACAAGTGCGTGATCGATGGTGCGCGCGGTGACATCCACGTCCCGGCCAAGGACGACGACAAGGACGTCGAGGGACCCGCGCCGGGCAGCCGCCTGGCGCTGTACCAGATGCTCGCGCGCTTCGAGAACGTCGACGTGAACCTCGCGAACATGGCCTCGGAGAAGAAGACCGAGGAAGACGCGGTCATCGAGGACGCCGAGGCCGTGCTCAAGCGGATCAAGGCCAAGGAGAACGAGGGCAAGGGCATCAAGTAGCCCGCGCTCAGCCGGTCTCGCCGCCGGCGTCGGGCTCCCCGCCGCCGGTCTCGCCCCCGCCGTCTGCTTCGGCGCCGCCGTCCGCTTCGCCACCGGCGTCGGTTTCACCGCCGCCGTCTTCGCCACCGGCGTCCGTTTCGCCGCCGCCGTCCGCTTCGGCGCCGCCGTCCGCTTCGCCGCCGTCTGCTTCGGCGCCGCCGTCCGCTTCGCCGCCGCCGTCCGCTTCGCCGCCGTCGCCGGGCTCTTCGCCTTCGCCACCGTCGGCAGGCGCGTCGCCCCCCTCACCACCACCGCCGTTGCACGACGCGACCTCCCCACGCAGCGCGTCGTAGACCGGACGCGGCGTGCCGTCGTCGTCGAGCACACCGAAGTGCAGCCCGTGCGCCGGCGCGTCGTGCAGCGAGAACCACGTGATCTCGTCCACGCGCGAGCGTCCGCGCAGCACCTCGAAGGCGCGATGCAGGTTGTCGGCCTGCGTCTGTGCCCCGACCGCGCTGGCCCAGCCGATCTCGGTCACGGCCAGCGTCGCACCGTCGCCGTGCGCGTCCATCGTGGCCTCGATCGCGTCGAGCACCGCACCGATGTTGCTGCCGTCGGTCGCTCCGCCCTGATCGACATAGGGATGGATGCCCATCGCACGCCACGGATAGCGGCGCCCCGTCTGTTGCTCGAGGTAGTCCCACGGACCCTGGGCGTAGAACGCCTCGAGCCAGTCCGCGCCGCTCGAGACCGGACCGCCGATGGTGTGCGCGAGCAGCCCGCCCATCACGAACTCGATGTCCCCGCCATCGACGCGATCCTGCACGCGCAGGTACGCCTCGGCGACCAGGTGCGCGGTCACCCGCGGCAACGTGTAGGTGCAGCCGGCGTGCTGCGGATTCTCCTGCCAGTCGTCGTTGCCCCAACAGTTGGGTTCGTTCCACAGCTCCCAGCGATGGATGCGATGGCCGTAGCGCCCGACCAGCAGCGCGATCACGTCGCCGTACTCGGCCACGGCCTGGTTGATCCCGTCACCGTCGGGATCGTCGTTGTAGCGCTCCTGCGGCTGGCTGATCGCCTCGTAGGTCACCAAGCCGTGCGCGACCAGGCCCGCTGCGTCGAGCGTGTCGAGGATCGCGTCGTAGCGCGCGAGCGCGTCGTCGTCCCAACCGCTCTCGCGGCGGAAGTCGAGCCGCACCGTGCGGACGCCGGCGTCACGCATCGCCTCCGCGTCCGCCTTCGTCAGCGTGATCTGGCCTTCCCACACCGGCGCGCCCGGGTTCATCCCGGGTGTGCACGCCGGCCCGCTGTCGCGCGCGTGATCGGCTGGCGCCGCGCCCAGCGTTCGTCCCCATCGTCCGCCCACGTCGTCGCAGGCCAACGCCAGCGACGCCACGCACAGCCACGCTGCGCGCCGCTCGTTCCGAGTCCCGTCCATGCTTTTCGTCCCCCCGGAAGCGAGACGAAGGCACGGCGAAGCCGCGCGCACGCATTCGGCAGCGCCCCACGAATTCCGCGGAGCAACACCGGTTCATACGCAATCTCGGCGAGGGCGCAGGCGGCGCGCGGTCACATCCCGTGCAGCGGCAGCGAGCCGATGTACACGGTCTTGCCCAGCTCGACGCCGGCGCCGCGGAGGATCGCGTACGCCATGTTCACGTGGAAGTAGAAGTTGGGGATCGCGAACTCGAGGAAGTACGCCGAGCCCGGTGTCCACTGCCCCTTCATCCACGGCAGGCTGATCTTCCGCTCGGCCGCGTGGGCGAAGTCGGCGACGGTGAAGCCGTCGAGGTAGGCCGCGACCGCGGCGATGCGCTCACGCAGCTGCGCGACGGTGGCCTCGCTGTCGGGGTGCGCCGGCGCCTCCTTGTCCGCCATGCGCGCTGCGGCGAGCTTGGCGGTGTCGCACGCGCTCTGGACCTGCCGCACCAGCGCGAACATGTCCGGCGCCAGCCGCAGCGTCAGCAGCACGTCGGGGTCGAACGACTTGGCCTTCGCGTGATCGACCCCGCGACCGAGCCACGCGTCGAGGTTGCGGAGCATCTTGGCGAACTGGACGATGCAGGAGTGGGTCGCGTGATCGAAGCCTTGCATGGGACACCTGGGTGAGCTCGATGCGCTCGCGTGACGCGAGCCGTCGATGTGCGCGGAGCCGAGCCGGCACCGCGCCGGACGATGTTACCCGGTCGAGCGCACGCGGCACGACGCATGGGCCCGAAAGCGGCCCGGTCCCAGGGTTGAGCGCCACCTGCCGGCGGCATACCCTCGTGGGCCCGAGCGATCCCGGCTCGGTCGGAGGCCCCATGAATCCGCTCGTCGCCCTCGCCGCCCAGGGCCAATCGATCTGGCTCGACTACATCCGCCGCGGCATGACCCGAAGCGGCGCGCTCGCGAAGATGGTCGCCGACGACGGCCTGCGCGGCATGACCTCCAACCCCGCGATCTTCCAGCAGGCGATCGCGGGCAGCGACGACTACGCCGACGTGCTCGCGGGCTGGATCGGCGACCCCGAGCGCGACACCAAGTCGATCTACGAGGCGCTCGCGATCGAGGACATCCGCGAGGCCGCCGACGTGCTGCGCCCGGTCTACGACGGCAGCGCCGCCGCCGACGGCTACGTCAGCCTCGAGGTCTCGCCCAGCCTGGCCGACGACGCCGAGGGCACCGTCGAAGAGGCGCGCCGGCTGTGGGCCGCGGTCGATCGGCCCAACCTGATGATCAAGGTGCCGGGCACCGCCGCCGGTCTGGTCGCGATCGAGCAGCTGCTGCGCGAGGGCAAGAACGTCAACGTCACGCTGATCTTCTCCGCCGCGGCCTACCGCGACATCCTCGAGACCCACGTGCGCGCGCTCGAGCTGCGCGCCGCCGACGGCGGCGATCTGCGGCACGTCGCCAGCGTCGCGAGCTTCTTCATCAGCCGCATCGACTCGGAGATCGACGCGCGACTCGACCGCCTGGCCAAGCAGCCCGGCGCCGATGCAGCCGCGATCGCGGCGCTGCGGGGCAAGCCCGCGGTCGCCAACGCCAAGCTCGCGTATGCCGATCTGTACCAGCCGATGATCGCGTCGAGCCGCTGGGCCGCGCTGGCGGCCAAGGGCGCGAGACCGCAGCGCATGCTGTGGGCCTCGACCGGCACCAAGAACAAGGCCTACTCCGACGTGATCTACGTCGACGAGCTGATCGGCCCCGACACCGTCAACACCGCACCGCCCGCGACCATCGATGCGTTCCGCGACCACGGCAAGGTCGCGCCGACCTTGCTCGGCGGCATCGACGAGGCGCGCGCGACCATGGCGGCCCTGGCCCAGGTCGGCGTCGACATCGACGACGTCACCGACCAGCTGCTGAGCAAGGGCCTCGAGCTGTTCCGCGACGCCATGGACGCGCTGCTGGGCACCATCGCGGCGAAGCAGCGCGCGGCGCTGGGCCCCCGGCTCGATCGCCTCGAGCTGGCGCTGCCGCCCACGCTGACCGACGCGGTCGCGCGCGCGGCCGCGGCGTGGGACGGTGCCGGCAACACCGCGCGGCTGTTCGCGCGCGACGCCGCGGTGTGGACCGGCAAGGACGAGGCTTCGTGGCTGGGTTGGCTCGACATCGTCGAGCAGCAGCGCCCCCGCGCGGCCGAGCTCGCCGCGTTCGCCAGCGAGATCCGCGACGCCGGCTTCACCGACGTGCTGCTGTTGGGCATGGGCGGCTCGAGCCTGTGCCCCGACGTGCTGGCGAAGACCTACGGCGCGAGCGTGCCCAAGGGCTCGCCGCGGCTGTCGATCCTCGACTCGACCGTGCCGGCGCAGGTCGAGCGCGTGACCGCGTCGGTCGATCCGGCCAAGACGCTGTGGGTGGTCGCGAGCAAGTCCGGCAGCACGCTCGAGCCCAAGGTGTTTTTCGATCACTTCCTCGCGCGCGCCAAGGCGAGCCTCGGCGCCGCCGCGGGCGCGCACTTCGTCGCGATCACCGACCCGGGCTCGAAGCTCGAGCAGCAGGCCAAGGCCGAGGGCTTCCGCCGCATCTTCGCCGGCGTGCCCTCGATCGGCGGTCGCTACTCCGCGCTGTCGGACTTCGGCATGGTGCCCGCGGCGCTGATGGGCCTGGTGCCCGAGCGCGTGCTCACCGAGGCCGCGGTGATGGTCCAGGCCTGCCGCAACACCGCGCGCGCGGCCGACAACCCCGGCGTGTCGCTGGGCCTGGTGCTGGGCCATGCCGCGCTGGCCGGCCGCGACAAGCTCACCATCGTCGCCTCGCCCGGCATCGCCAGCTTCGGCGCGTGGCTCGAGCAACTGGTGGCCGAGTCGCTGGGCAAGGACGGCAAGGCCATCATCCCGGTCGACGGCGAGCAGCTCGCGGCGCCCGCGGCCTACGGCGACGATCGCATCTTCGCGTACGTGCGGCTGCGCGGCGCCCCCGATGCCAGCCAGGATCGCGCGGTCGCAGCGCTGGCGGCCGCGGGTCATCCGGTCGTGCGCATCGAGCTCGACGATCTGCACGCGCTGCCGCAGGAGCTGTACCGCTGGGAGATCGCGACCGCGGTCGCCGGCGCGGTGATGCGTCTGCACCCCTTCGATCAACCCGACGTCGAGGCCAGCAAGATCGCCACGCGCGCGATGACCAGCGCGTTCGAGCGCGAGGGCCGGTTGCCACCGGAGTCGCCGCTGCTGGTCGACGGCGATCTCAGCGCGTACACCGACGCGGCCAACGCCGCGGCGCTGGGCGGCGCGGGCTCGATCGAGGCGCTGCTGCGCGCGCACCTGGCCCGCAGCAAGCCCGGCGACTACCTCGCGCTTCTGGCCTACCTCGACATGAACCGCGAGCACGTCGCGCTGCTGCAACGCATGCGTCACGCGGTGCGAGCCAAGACCAGGCTCGCGACCTGCGTGGGCTTCGGCCCGCGCTTCCTGCACTCGACCGGCCAGGCCTACAAGGGCGGACCCAACACGGCCATGGTGCTGCAGCTGACCTGCGAGCCCGCGCGCGAGGTGCCGGTGCCCGGCAGCACCGCGGGCTTCGGCGTCATCGCGGCCGCACAGGCGCGCGGCGACCTCGCGGTGCTGTGCGAGCGCGGCCGTCGAGCGCTGCGCCTGCACCTGGGCCCCGACACCACCGCGGCGCTGCGACGGCTCGCCGACCTGCTCGATCGCGCCCTGTGAGCGCGATCGTCACCCCGCACATCCCCACCCTCGACGCGAGAGAGAGCGAACGACGATGCAGTTGGCAATGATCGGACTGGGGCGCATGGGCGCCAACATGGTGCGCCGCTTGATGCGGCACGGGCACACTTGCGTGGTCTACGACGTCAACCCGCAGGCGGTCGAGGCCCTGGTCGCCGAGGGTGCGACCGGTGCCAGCTCGCTCGCGGATCTCGCGAGCAAGCTGACCCCGCCGCGCGCGGCGTGGATCATGGTGCCCGAGAAGTTCACCGAGTCGACCGTGAGCGGTGTCGCCGACGTGCTGTCCAAGGGCGACTGCATCATCGACGGCGGCAACTCGTACTTCAAGGACGACCTGCGCCGTGCCGCGGCGCTCGAGCCCCGCGGCATCGACTACGTCGACGTCGGCACCTCCGGCGGCGTCTGGGGCCTCGAGCGCGGCTACTGCCTGATGATCGGCGGCAAGACCGAGGTCGTCACGCGGCTGTCGCCGATCTTCGAGACGCTCGCGCCCGGCATCGGCGAGATCCCGCGCACGCCCGGTCGCAGCGGCGAACCCATCGCGGCCGAGCGCGGCTTTCTGCACTGCGGTCGCGCGGGCTCGGGCCACTTCGTGAAGATGGTCCACAACGGCATCGAGTACGGGCTCATGCAGGCCTACGCCGAGGGCTTCGACATCATGCGTCACGCCGCCGACGCGAGCCTGCCCGAGGGCCGCCGGCTCGAGCTCGATCTGCCCGGCATCGCAGAGGTGTGGCGGCGCGGCAGCGTGGTCAGCTCGTGGCTGCTCGATCTGACCGCGCAGGCGCTGGTCGAGGATCCCGCGCTCGCGCGCTACAGCGGATTCGTGCAGGACTCCGGCGAGGGCCGCTGGACCGTCGAGGCCGCGATCGAGCAGGCGGTGCCGGCCGACGTGCTCGCGGCGTCGCTGTTCGCCCGCTTCCGCTCGCGCCAGGAACACACCTTCGCGGAGAAGGTGCTGTCGGCGATGCGCGAGAAATTCGGCGGCCACACCGAACCCAAGGCCCCGGGCGGAGGCGCACGGTGATGGAAGGCACCACCAGCATCCGTCGTGGCGAGCCGGCACCGCCGACCGTGTTCGTGATCTTCGGCGCGACCGGAGATCTGACCAAGCGCAAGCTGATCCCGGCGCTGTACAACCTGCACGAGCAGAAGCTGCTGCGCGACGAGTTCGCCATCGTCGCGGTCTCGCGCAAGCCCACCACCGACGAGGAGGTCCGCGCGCAGATGCGGGCGGAGTTCCGCGAGTTCGCCACCGGCAAGATCGACGAGTCGATGTGGCTGTGGCTCGAGCAGCGGATCTATGCCCACAACGGCAACTTCGACGACGCCGAGTCGTACGTGCGCCTGGCCCATCGCCTGGGCGACATCGACCGCGAGCGCGCGACCGGTGGCAACTATCTGTTCTACCTCGCGACGCCGCCGTCGTACTTCGCCACCATCGTGCACCAGCTCGGCAACGCCGGGCTCACGCGCGAGGAGGGCCAGCACTGGCGCCGCGTGATCGTCGAGAAGCCCTTCGGCACCGACCGCGACTCCGCCCGCGCGCTCAACCACGAGCTGCTCGCGGTGCTCGAGGAACGGCAGATCTATCGCATCGACCACTACCTCGGTAAGGAGACGGTGCAGAACATCCTGTTGCTGCGCTTCGCCAACGGCATCTTCGAGCCGGTGTGGAACCGACAGTTCGTCGACCACGTGCAGATCACCGTGGCCGAGACCGTCGGCATCGGCAACCGTGCCGGCTACTTCGAGGAGGCCGGCACCCTGCGCGACATGGTCCAGAACCACATGCTGCAGCTGCTCGCGCTGGTCGCGATGGAGCCGCCGACGTCGTTCCACGCCGATCCGGTGCGCGACGAGAAGAGCAAGGTGCTGCGGGCGATCCAGGCGCTCGAGCCCGAGCAGGTGCTGACGCGATCGGTGCGCGGGCAGTACGGCGCCGGCATCGTCGGCGGCAAGGAGGTCCCGGGCTACCGCGACGAGCCCAACGTCTCGCCGCAATCGAAGACCGAGACCTTCGTCGCGCTGGAGCTCTACGTCGACAACTGGCGCTGGGCCGACGTGCCGTTCTACCTGCGCACCGGCAAGCGCCTGCCCGCACGCGCGACCGAGATCGCGATCCAGTTCAAGCGCGCGCCGCTGTCGCTGTTCCGCGGCACCCGCGTCGAGCACGTGCCGCCCAACGTGATGGTGCTGCACCTGCAACCCGACGAGGGCATCTCGCTGGGGTTCCAGGCCAAGGTGCCGGGCCCGGTGATGAAGATGGACGAGGTGCGCATGCACTTCGACTACGCGCAGCGCTTCGGCGCCACGCCGGCGACCGGCTACGAGACGCTGGTCTACGACTGCATGTGCGGCGACCCGACGCTGTTCCACCGCGCCGACAGCGTCGACGCCGGCTGGCGCATCGTGCAGCCGGTGCTCGACGTGTGGAAGGCCCTGCCCGCGCGCGGCTTCCCCAACTACGCCGCCGGCAGCTGGGGTCCCGACGACGCCGACGAGCTGCTCACGCGCACCGGTCGCGCCTGGAGGAACGGTCGATGAAGGTGCTCGCGGGTGACATCGGTGGCACCAACAGCCGCCTCGCGATCTGCGACGTGATCGGCTCGCGCGTCAGCGTCATCGCGGAACAGACCGTGCCCTCGACCGGCTACCCGTCGCTGTCCGAGGTGGTGCGCGCGTTCCTGTCGACGCGCGGCGTGCAGGTGGTCGCGGCGTGCTTCGGCTTGCCCGGCCCGGTGCGCGGGCGGCGGGCCAAGCTGACCAACTTGCCGTGGCTGGTCGACGCCGACGCGATCGAGCGCGAGCTCGGCCTCGACGCGGTGTGGCTGCTCAACGATCTCGAGGCCAACGCCTACGGTCTCGCGGTGCTCGACCCCGGCGCGGTGCGGGTCATCAAGCCCGGCACCGCGATCCCCAACGGCAACGCCGCGCTGATCGCCGCCGGCACTGGCCTGGGCGAGGCCGGGCTGGCGTGGGACGGCACGCGACGACGGCCGTTCGCGACCGAGGGCGGCCACGCCGACTTCGCGCCCAGCGACGCGCTCGAGGTCGAGTTGCTCGCGCACCTGCGCAAGCAGTGGGATCACGTCAGCTGGGAGCGCGTCGTCAGCGGCCCCGGCCTCGCGGCCGTGCACGCCTTCCTGCGCGAGCGCGCCGGTGCACCGCAGCCCGCGTGGATGCAGTGCACTCCCACCGAGCTGCCCGGTCGCATCGCCGCGCACGCGCGCGACGGCAGCGACGAGATCGCGGCCGAGGCGCTGCAGCGATTCCTCGGCTTGTACGGTGCCGAGGCCGGCAACCTCGCGCTCAAGTTCCTCGCGATCGGCGGCGTGTACGTCGGCGGCGGCATCGCGCCCAAGCTCGCCGACGCCTTCGCCGACTCGCCCTTCACCGAGCGCTTCCTCGCCAAGGGCCGCATGCGCGCCCTGCTCGAGGACATCCCGGTCTACCTCGTGCTCGACGATCACGCCGGCCTGTGGGGCGCGGCCAGCTACGCCGCCAGCCGAGGCCAGGCCAATGGTTGATCGCGATCGCGCCGTCGCTGTGCCCGCGCCCACGCGCGTGCTGCAACGCCCCGGCGCGATCGTCATGGTCTTCGCCCACGAGGACGACCTGGTCGAGTACGCCGCCCGCGAGCTCGCGACCTTGGCCAACGACGTCGTCGACGCCCGCGGCCGCTTCGACTGGACCCTCGCCGGCGGCAGCACTCCCGCCGTGCTCTACCGCCGTCTCGCGCGCGAGGATCTCTCGCTGCCGTGGTCCCGCACGCACGTGTGGTTCGGCGACGAGCGCTGCGTGCCGCCGGGCGACCCGCAGAGCAACTACAAGATGGCCCACGACGCCATGCTCGCCAGCGCGCCCGCCCGCGCGGCCCACGTCCACCGCATGCACGGCGAGGACGATCCCGCAGTGGCCGCCGCGCGGTACGAGCAGGAGCTCCGCGACGCCTGCGGCCTCGCGCCCGGTGGCTTCCCGGCCTTCGATCTGACGCTGCTCGGCATCGGCGAGGACGGCCACACCGCCTCGCTGTTTCCCGGCACCACGGCGGTCGCGGTACGCGATCGGCTGTGCGTGGCGAATCATGTCGATCACCTCGGCACCTGGCGCCTCACGCTCACGACGCCCACGCTGAGCCACTCGCGCCGCGTCTGGGTCTTCGCGGTCGGCGGACGCAAGCGGGGGATCCTGGGCGACGTGCTCGGCGGGAGTGCGAAGACGCGGGTGCGCGACGCGGGGGAGATTGCGCGGTGGCCCGTGCTCGGCGTGCGGCCTGCGACGGATGTGGTGTGGTGGGTGGACGAGGCTGGGGCGGGGGGGTTGGGGTGAGCGTGGGGGCGGCGACCAACGCGGTGCGCGCGGGTCATTCGTCTGCAGCGCTCCCGTCGACGGGTGCGCCAATGGCTCGAGCCGGTGCGGCCGCGGTGACGGTTCATCGTGGCCCGTGGATCGAACGTCTTCGTTGAACGTCTTGCCGCTCGCGGACGGGCCAGTCCTCCATGGCGCAGCGCAGGGTTCGCGTCGCGACCGCGCCCTCCCACCGCTCGACGTCCGCGGCGGCGACCAGGCAGACGCGACTGCCACCGACGACGCCGGCGCACCCACGACCACCCCACGACCACCCGCCGGTTCTCGCCCCGCCGCACCGAACCAACCCCCCGCCCCGCGCAACCACTGCAACATGGCTTGGATCCGCGTAGCACTCTGGTTGTCCGTCGCCCCCGCGATCACCCCCGCG
>JAIBBS010000179.1 GCA_019694555.1 Nannocystaceae bacterium | reverse complement strand
TCGTGCACGACATCGCGACCAACGAGGGCGCCAACCGTGTGGCGATCAACGACGCCGGTGCGGTCGCGTTGGTCGGCACGATCTTCAACGAGACCTACGACGCGCTGACGATCGGCGTCGATGTCGAGGGCACGGTCGAGTGGGCGGCGATGTACGACGGCCCGGGCACCGAGCCGAGCAACTTCGATCGCGGCAACGGTGCGGCAATCGACGCAGCCGGCAACATCTACGCGTCGGGGCGCTCGGTCGAGCTCGACGAGGAGAACCACGTGTGGATCCGGCGCTACGACGTCGGCGGCGCGATCGCGTGGACGTTGACCGGCGACGACACCACGCTCGGTGTCGCCACCGCCTCGGTCTTCGGCGCCGACGGCCTCGACATCGTCGGCACCCGACCCGCGTCGGCCTTCGTCACGCGCTACGACGAGGCCGGCGCGGTGCAGTGGGACCAGGACGTGGTCGGCGACATCCTGTGCAACGACAACTGTGGCTTCACGCAGGTCGATGCCACAGATGACGGTGGCGTCGTCGCAGCGGGGATCGTCGCGGGGCCCGGCGGCGGCGAAGTGTACGTCGCGCGGTTCGACACCGCCGGCGAGCCGGTGTGGGTGCAGTCGATCGCCTCTGCGACGGACGCGACCATCCGCGGCATCGACGGGTTCGAGTCCTCCGTGCGCGTGCTGGTCTCGGGCGACACCGATCACGAGGTGCGCTCGTACGACGACGCCGGCGATCTCGAATGGACGCTCGACGCGCCCGCCAGCGTGCTCGCGACGCACGTGGCCGGCGCGAGCGATGGCGATCTGTTCCTCGCCGCCGCAGACGGCGATGCGGTGGTGGTCGAGCGCATCGCGATCGACGGCACCGCGATCTGGAGCGTGAACCACCCCGCGCCCGACTCGGCCACCGCGCCGGTGCTCTCGGGCATCGCGTTCGGTGCCGGCCGGGTCGTGTTGGCCGGCGCCGTCACGGTCGCAGGGCAGTCGGACGTATGGGCGGTCGCGATCTCGCAGTGAGGCGACACGCCGAGCGTGGTACGGTCCATCGGACGTGAAGTGGGATTTCGTTGCGGCCGTCGTGCTCGGCATCGTCTGGATCCCGTCGACGTCGTTCTTCGTGCTCGAGGCCTGGGGCGAGCGTGGCGTCGAGAAGTCGTGGCTGTTCCAGCTGTGGGCGTCGTTCACCTGGATTGGCCCGTTCATCGTGATGGCGCTGCTGGTCGCCGCAATCGTCCGCCGTCTGCGCCACGTCGAGGCCGGCCCCGACCCGCGGTGACGTCGCGTTGCGCGGCCGCGGCCAGCGGCGATCAGTCCCACCAGAACGACCACGTGGTCGCACCGACGAGGCTGTGCGCGTGCTCGTCGATCGTGCCCGAGCCCTGGTAGATGCAGTCCATGCACACGGCCATGTGCTCGGCGGCGATGCGGTGGGCGTGGTCGAGCGAGCGCGGTGGCCGTGTGACCGCGAGCGTGAGCGTGTCGAACCCGATCCCGATCACGGTGGCGCCGAAGCGATCCTCCCACGAGCGCAGCACCGCGGCGAGCGCTCCCATGTCGCCGTAGTGATTGACCGGGCCTTGCCACCCCAGCGCCGCGACGACGTCGGCGGGGCGGGTCACGCCGACCACACCGAGTCTGCCCGCGTGCGCGCCGATGGCGAGCGTGAACGCGGCGGGATCCTCGGGCCCGCGTGTGGCGTCGGCGAGCCCCGGGAACGTTCGATCGAACGGTTGCAGCAGCTGCAGCGCGTCCGCGGAGCGCTCCTGCTCGGCGGGAACGACTGCGCTCCACCAGGTGCGCAGCACCGTCGTCGGATCGTGCGCGTCGGCGCTGCTCGGCGAAGCCTCGAGCTCACCGGAGAACCACGGTCGATCGTCGGTGCGCCGCAGGGTGTCGAACACGAGCGGCCACAGACCATGGTCGGCGAAGCCGCCAGCGATGCGGTGCCACTGCGCGACCACGTCCGCGCTGCGCGTCGCCGACACGCGCGCGACGAGTTCGCCGCCGGGCTCGAGCCGCGCGTCGAGGCAGGGCCACAGTCCCCACGCGCGCAGCGTGGTCTCGTCCAGGGATGCAGCGGCACAGGCGTGCGCGGCGAGCAACGGCATGCGCGGCATCGTAGCCGAGGCGTTCCGCGCGTGCGGACCGGGCCCCAGCGCGTGGCTCGATCGCCGATGCTGCGGCGCCGCGGCCCGACGAGCACGACCTCGGGCTTGTCGCCGCGGATCGTGAGCAGCCCGCGGCGAGGCAGCGGGCGCCGAGGCTCGCGCGCGCCGACAGCACCTCCGGCAGCGGCGTCGCCACGCCGTCGATCGCGATCGACTCGCAGGTCCGTCGGACGTGCGGGCGATCGCGATCTCGCAGTGAGCCGACACGCCGCTCACGACTCGCGCTGCGGCGCGCCGGCCTCTCGCAGCAGGACGGCCGCCTCGTGGTCATCCAGTTCGGAGATCATCGGTTCGCCTCGGACGTTGCGCACGTCGACGTCTGCGCCCGCGGCGAGCAAGAGCCGCACGACCTCGGCGTGGTGACCCGGCGGACCCATGGTCGCGCCATGGGCCGCCCACGCCAGCGGTGTGCCGCGGAACTGGTCCTCGCGCGCCTCGATGGGTGCACCGGCGGCGAGCAGCACGCGCACGACGTCGGCGTGGCCGCGCCAGGCCGCCCAGTGCAACGCGGTGTGACCGAGGTGGTTCGTGGCCGCAACCGGAACGCCTGCTGCCACCAGGGCCGCCACCGGCCGCGGATCTCCGCGACCGACGATCTCGATGAACGCGGCCACGTCGCCGCTGCCGCGGCCGGTGTCGATCGACGGCATGCACTGCCGTGCCCGGGTCATGTCGCCGGCGGTGCACGCCGCCAACAGATCTGCGAACGCGCTGGGCTCGTCGTCGCGCGCGCCGCGGTCGATCAACATCTGCGCAACGTCGAGCGCGCCGACTCGTCGAGCGAGTGCGAGTGCGCTGCGTCCGGGTCCGCCATGGAAGTGTGCGCGCGCGTTCGGATCGGCGCCTGCGTCGAGCAGCGGCGCGAGCTCGTCCGCCGAGCGACCGTGGCGGATTCCATGCAGCAGTGGGGTGTCGCCGTTGGGCAGTCGCTCGTTCGGATCGGCGCCTGCGGCGAGCAAGAGGAGGAGGCGCCGCGTGCCCGGATAGTCCAGCGCGTGGGCCACCGCGTTGGTACCCCTGGGGTTCGCGCGGCGCCGCAGGAGCAGCTCGAGGCACGCACAGTCGTCGTGCTCGGTCGCGTGATAGAGCGACTCGCCATCGTCGATGGTGGCGCCACGGTCGAGCAGCAGCGATGCCATCGCGGGATGGTTGGCAGCGCCACACGCTCCGTACAGCGGCCGCAGCGGCGTCGGGAACGCCTCGTGGGTGAACGGCGCGTCGACGTCGGCGCCGGCGTCGATCAGCGCGGTCGCGCTGGCGAGCAGGCCGCGTGCGATCGCCGGGTCGGATGCGTGCATTCGCGAGTATGCGACGTAGTGCAGGGGACGACGCCCCGGCAGCGGCCCGCCGATCGCGTTCGCCCAGCCCGGCTCGGCCGCGATGCGAGTGCGGACGACGTCGACGGCGCCCATCACGAGTGCCGTGAAGGCATCGGCAGTCGCGAGCGCCGGCTCGCGTCGCAGCAGGGCGAGCGCGTGCGCCAAAGACCGCGCAGGGCCGGGGGTATCGCTCGCGGCGAGCGCGACCAGGCGCGCGGCTCGGGCGGTGAAGTCGAGTGCGCGCAGCTCGACCTCGTCTCGCAGGGCGAGCCAGCTCGACAGTCCGTACTGGCGTGCGAGCACGAGCTGCGCGTCCGCGAGCGACGCCTTGGTCGCCGTGCCGGCGCGCGGATGGTGCTCGGCAAACGCGGTGCGTGCGGTGGCCTCGCCTCGCCGAAGCGCCGCGAGCAGCTCCTTGGCCTGCTTGCGGAGCTGTTCGAGGCTGGGACGAGCGGGGAGCGAGTTCGGGTTTTCGGACACGGTGGACCTCCAGGTGACGTGCCGATGGATCCGCGCGAGTTCGGCAGTCGGAGGTGCGATGCACCGTGGTCTTGGGTTTGTCGGAGGCGGGTGGGCTCGGCCCTGCTGGCGGATCAAGGCCGCCCGCCGGCGGCCTCGCTGAAGCTACCACGGCGCGAGCGCTGCGGCTCAGGGCGTGGATCGATCGCCGCTGCCGCGGCGCGGCGGCCGGATGAGCGCGAGCTTGGGCTCGTGACGACCGGCGCACACGCGATGCCGAGCCCGCCGCGGAACGCCGCCGCTCGCTCGACCCGGCCACGGTGCCACGAGCCCGCTACAGCGTCTCGAGGTACGCGACCAGCTGCGCCACGTCGCTCGCGGACGCGCCCGCATCGGGTGCGGTGCGGTCGATCATGTCGACGACCGCGTCGGCCAGCGTCGCCGCGCGGCCGTCGTGCATGTACGGCGGGTGCAGGGCCACGGTGTGCAGGCCTGGGACCTGCACGGGTTCGGCGTCGCCGACGGCGACGGTCTGGTTGTTGGTGAGCGCGGGGCCGTTGTGGCACGAGGCGCAGCCGAGCTGATCGAACAGTGCTGCGCCGGCGGCGACGTCGGTGTCCGCGTCGGTGCGCGGCGGGGTCTCGTCGATGGCCTCGATCCAGTTCTGGAACGCGGCGACGCGCTCCTCGCTCTGTCGCAGCTCGCCCATGCGTTGCGCGTGGACCTCGTCGACCAGCGCGTCGAAGCTGTCGAGATCACCCTCCCAGTGCAGCGGCTCGGTGCCGGCGATGCCGGCCTGCAGCGACTGGGTGTGGCGTGGCGCGCCGAGGTCCCAGACCAGTCCGTCGTCGCCGCCCTCGGGGTGGCACGACGCGCAGGCCAGGCCGCTGATGCCGCCCTCGTGGAACAGACGGTGACCGGTGTCCTCGATCGCGTCCATGTCGAGCATCCACATGTCGAAGAGCTCGCCGTTGCGGATGCGGAACAGCTGCGCCGGGTCGCGCTGCTGCACCAGCAGGTCGCCGTCGGGTGCGTAGGCGACGGCGATGAGCTCACGGTCGGGCGCGATCGACAGCGCGACCGGGATCGGCTCGTTGCACGGGATCGTCGTGTCGGTGGTGAACGCGACCAGCGGCAGCTGCAGCAGCGACGTGGCGGTGCACGATACCGCACAGGTGCCCGCGCCCACGATCGCGATCGCGCCGCCGTCGGGGCGCAGCGCCACGTCGACGGGCAAGAGCACGTTGGCGACCGAGCCCATGGCGCGGCGCGTGCCGGTGCGGTCGAACCACGTCGCGCTCGCGTGGACGATCGACGAGCACTTGCCGGCATCGCCGTAGGCCGAGTCCGGCGCGTCGACCGGCACGGAGCGATCACTGCCGCCTTGGTGCACCATCACCAGGCCGCCGTCGCCGTCGGCGACGGTGCGCCACGCCACCGCGGGCCGCAACGTCTGATCGGCCGACGCGCCATCGGTCTGGTACCACGCCTGCGGTGCGCGCGTCTGCAGCTGGTTGCCCTCGGCGTCGAGCTCGATCACCTCGGCGCTGCGGAAGCGGGTCACCGCGATGGTGCCGTCGTCGTGGACCACGACGTCGCGCAGATCGGGCGGCAGGCTGGCGAACAGCTCCGCGCTGCCATCGGTGAGCGGCAGCTGCTGCAGCTCGCCGCTGGCGCACGCGACCAACAACGTCGCGTCGTCGCCGGCGACCGCGAGGCCGCGGGGGTTCGCACAGACGTCGCGGCTGGCCAGCACGGTCGCGGTGCTGGGATCGATCGTCGCCACCTGGCCCAGGCCGCGCAGCGACACGTGGACGTGACCCTGCGCGTCCTCGATCGCGCGCCACGGATGCGCGCCGGGGACCAGCGGCACCGTCTGCACCGCGGTGCCGCCCAGCGAGAGCACGTAGAGTCGATCGCGATCGGGATCGCTGACCACAACGGTGTCGCCATCGGCGAGCAGCAGCACGCCGCCGCCGGTGATCGGTGCAGGCGTGCGCTCCGCGATCACGAGCGGGCGATCGTCCATCGCCGGCGGTGCGCCCGAGGTGCCCTCGTCGTCGCCACCGGCGGGGTTCCACGGCGCGGTGTCGACGTCTTCGCCGATGGGCGGTGGCGACGAGCGATCGCCCTGGGCGCAGCCCGTCACCGCCGCCAAGCCGATCGTCCACTCGATTGTCCGCGTCGCGAACCTCGGCATCACCCGGCCCTCCGTGCACACCCATGGTGGCACGTCTGCACCGCTGTGGGCCGTCAGCTTCGCGGCGCGGCCGCAGAACGTCGATCATCGGCGCGCGCGGCCGCCGGTGCGCGGCGGCGAGGTGCTGCGGTCGGTGCACCCCGACCGCGCGCCGCGGCCGCCCTCCTTGCCGCGCGTCGAGGGGATCAACCCGAGAGTTGGTGCAGCAGCAGCGCGTTGCCCTCGCTGTCCTTGCACATCTGCATGATGCAGTGCGGTCCCGCGACGAGCTCGCCCATGATCGCCACGCCGTCGGCGCGCAGCCGTTCGATCATCGGACGCAGGTCGACCACCTCGAGTGCGACCGTGGCGCCCGCGCGCGTGCTGGGCTCTGCCCCGGTGGTGTTGGTCAGCGCGAGGCAGCCACCACCGGGGAGGTCGTACTCGACCCAGTGCTTGCCGCCCTGACCGCCGGCCATGCCCACGCGCAGACCCAACGTCTGCTCGTAGAAACGACGCGCTCGCTCGACATCGACCACCGGCACCATCGTGAACGCGACCTTGCGGACCACGCCCGGCAACGGCGGGCGCGGTGCGGTCCCCGCGAGCACGGCATCGAGTGCGGCATAGCTCTGCGTGAGCCCGCCCTCCATGCCGGAGTGCAGCATGCCGTCGCGATCTTGCGCGGTGTGGAACAGCGAGAGCACCACGAGCTTGGTGCGGCCGTCGCCGAGGTCCTCGAGCGTCATGGTCTCGAGCGCGACGTGGCCGGGCAGGCCGTCCCACTCGAAGGTCTGCACCACGCGCGAGGGCGGCTCGATCTCGGCGAAGCGGCCCTCGAAGCCGTGCACGCCGTGGTCGCTGTGCTCGACGAAGCGCCAGTGACCACCGGGCCGCAGATCGAAGCGCTCGATCACCAGCGGATTGCCGCGGCCCCACCAACACGCGAGCTGTGCGGGGTCGGTCAGCGCGCGCCAGACTCGCTCGCGCGACGCGTCGAAGATCCTCTCGATGCGGACCGTGCGATCGCTGGGGGTGGAGATGATGGGTTTGTTGGTCATCGTCATTCGTCCTCTCGCGTGCGGTCGAGGAAAGCGCCGAGGTGATCGAGCCGCTGCTCGAGCATGCGGCGGTACTCGGCGATCCACTGCGCGGCGTCGTCGAGTCGCCGCGGTCCGAGTCGACACGTGCGCACGCGCCCGCGCTTCTCGCTCGTGACCAGCTTCGCCTCCTCGAGCACGTGCACGTGCTTCTTCATGCCCGTCAGCGTCATCTCGAAGCTGCCGGCGAGCTCGGTGATCGACGCGTCGCCGCGACCGAGCCGCTCGAGGATTCCCCGCCGCGTCGGGTCGGCGAGCGCCCCGAACGCGGCGTCCAGCCTGGCGGCGGGGCTCGGAGAATGCTGAACCACGTGGTTCAGCATAGGACGAGGCGTCGCCGAACGCAAGTCGCGGGGCGTCTGGGTCAGCGCGACGCGGCCACCGCTGTCCCGCGCGCCGGGTGCATCCCTTCCCGTACGCCGGCTTCGCCATCCGGCGGTAGCGTGCGGCCGTGCTCGCGGTCGCCGCGTCGTTCGTGCTGGCGTTCGCCGAGCCGCCGCGCGTCCACGCCACCGCGGCCGTCGTGGACGAGCCGACGACGATCGACGGCCGACTCGACGAGCCCGCGTGGTCCACCGCGCAGCGCAACACGCTCGCGTACCAGAAGCTGCCGCACTACGGCGACCAGCCGGCGCAGCCGACCGAGTTCCAGGTGTTGCAGACGCCGTCGTCGTTGATCCTCGGCATCCGCTGTCATCGCGCCGACGACGTGCAGATCGTCGCCCGTCGCACGCGTCGCGATCGCGCGATCGAGTCCGATCGCGTGTTGGTCGACATCGACAGTCGCGGACTCGGGCACGACGCGTTCCACTTCGAGGTCACCGCCGGCGGCAGCGTCGTCGACGGCATCCGCTACAACGACACCAAGATCGACACGCAGTGGGACACCATCTGGAACGCCGCCGTGGTCGTCGACGACACCGGCTGGACCGTCGAGATGGAGATCCCGTTGTCGGCGCTGCGTCGGCCCACCGGCAGCAGCGCGCCGATCGGCCTGCAGGTGCGTCGCTACGTCAACGCGCTGGGCGCCACCGACGAGTGGGCGCGGACGCCCCGCGATGGCTCGCGCGAGGTCAGTCGCTACGGCCATCTGCGCAACGTCGCGCTGCGGCGCACGGTGTCGCTGGGGGTGCTGCCGTACCTCGCACTGGGCGCGCAGCTCGAGCGCGGCGCCAGCCACCCCGTGGGCCTGGTCCATCGCGGCGGCGCGGACGTGAAGCTCCGCGTCGGGCCGGATCTCACCATCGACGCCACCGCGCTGCCCGACTTCGGCAACGTCGAGGCCGACACCGCGGTCGTCAACCTGACGACGCTCGAGGTGCGTTTCCCCGAGAAGCGGCCGTTCTTCCTCGAAGGCGTGGACGTGCTGCAGACGCCGCTCGAGCTGTTCTACTCGCGCCGCATCGGTTCGCTCGGTGGCACCACCGCGGGCACGACCACGCAGGCCAACCGACCGGCGCGCGTGCTGGCAGCGGCGAAGTTGCTGGCGCGCGCAGGCACGCGCTGGACCCTGGCCGGGATCGCGGCGGTGACCGAGGCCCAGGATCTGGTGGTGCGGGATCCGGCCGCGGGCATCGTCGCGCCGCAGCGGCTGCTGCCGACGTTGATCTACGGCCTGGGTCGCGCGCGCATGGGCGTGCGCAACGGTGGCTTCGTCGCCGCGACCTTCGCGAGCCGCAACGGCGTGGCCGGCGGACCGCTCGCACCGTGGTCGAGTTGTCCCGACGGGATCGCGCCGCGACGCGGGCGCTGCCTCGCCGACGTGCAGGTGTTCTCTGCCGACGCGCGGCTGCGCGATCGCAGCGGCCTGTGGGTCACGACCATGCAGCTGGTCGGCACCCACCGCAGCGGTGGCACGCCCGAGACCGGTCCCGACGGCAACACGCTCGCGTCCGGCGACGTGGGCGGTGCGGCCTACGCCGCGATCGAGAAGACCGGTGGCACCGTGATCGGGGATGCGACGTACCAGTGGTTCGGTCGCGACGCCGACTGGAACGCGACCGGGTTCCTGCCGCAACCGCACCGTCACACCGCGCGTGTCGATCTGGGCTTCCAGGATCTGGTGCCGCGTGGCCCGCTGCTCGAGCAACGCTGGCAGCTCGAGGTGTTCGAACGCTTCACGCTCGACGGTCTGCCCAACGGCTCGGGCTACCAGCTCAACCACCGCGCGCGCTGGCGCACGATGTGGAACCACTTCGTCGAGCTGCACTGGCGACCGAGCTATCTCGACATCCGCGAGACCCGCGACGGACAGGCGTTCCAGCGCGCAGGTCTGCTGGGGCTCGAGCTCGAGACCACCAGCGACACCCGCCGCAAGCTCATCGCCGACGCCGACGTCGACGTGCAGGTGCGTTCGACCGGGCCGCGCATCGACGGTCGCCTCGACATCGACGTCAACCCCAGCGAAGCGTTGCAGCTGCGCCTGGGGCTCACCGCGACCATCGACCACGGCGAGCCGCGCTGGATCGAGACCGACGCCACCGCGGGGCTGCATCGCTTCGCGCGCATGGACGCCAACGCCGTCGGCGTGCTCGCGCGGCTCAACGTGACGCTGGCGCGTCGACTCGAGCTGCAGCTGTATGGCCAGGCGCTGGGCATCGAGACCGGCTGGCGCGATCCCACGTGGGCGCCCGCCGGCGACACGCGCACGCTGTACCGCGAGCTGCACCGCGCCGACACGCCCGCGCCCAAGGGCGAGCGCGAGGCGCTGCTCATCGCGAACCTGTTCCTGCGCTGGGAGTACCGCACCGGCAGCAACCTGTGGCTGGTGCTGACACGCAACCCGGTCGGGACGGTCTTCGACGACGCGAACGGCCGCGTCGACCTGCGACGCGCGCTGCTGCTGCCGGCGTCGTGGCTCGCGATGGTGAAGCTCACGCTGTGGCTCGACGCCGAGCGACCGCTGCGATCGCGCCGCGACGCGGTGTCGCGTCGTGGGCGTCGGCGCGCGGCGGCGGTGTGATGGCTCGGTCTGTGGAGCGGAAGCTCCGCGCCGGGCGCTCAGCCCTGCGGCGCAAGCATGGCTTCGATGCGGATCAGCTCGCCCAGGCCCCATGCCTGGAACGGAGCGCCGCGCGGCGTGTGCGGTGGTTCGGCGTCGGCGATCTCCGAGACGTGACCGAGGCCGGCGTGGCCGAGGTGCTCGCGCAGCGGCACGAGGAAGCGGCTGCGTGCCTGCGCGATCGTCTCGGGCGTGCGGCCGTGCACGCGCAGCCACGCCTCGACGAACGCGCCCATCAGGTGCGGCCACACCGTGCCCTGGTGGTATGCGCCGTCGCGCTCGGCCACGCCGCCGCCGTAGTGCCCGGTGTAGCCGTGGTCGCTCGCCGCGAGCGTGCGCAGGCCGATCGGCGTGAGCAGCTGCGCCTCGACGACCTCGACGATCTGTCGCGCGAGGGCGCCGTCGACCACCGGCAGCGGGAGCCCACCGACGGCGTAGATCTGGTTGGGCCGCAGCGAACCGTCGGTGCGGCCGCGCTCGTGGTCGACGTCGATGACGTCGAAGAGCATGCCGCGCTCGGGGTTCACGAAGCGCTGGAACGACGCGCGCGCCAGCTCGGCGCGCGGCATCAGCTCCGGGCGACGCCGCGACGCGAGCGCGAGCAGGTTGCACCACAGCGCCTGCACCTCGACCGGCTTGCCGATGCGCGGGGTCACGACCCAGTCGCCGACCTTGGCGTCCATCCACGTCAGCTGCACGCCGGGCTCGCCCGCGGCGACCAGCCCGTCGTCGTCGACGCGGATGCCGTGGCGCGTGCCGGCAGTGAAGCCAGCGATGATGGCATCGATCGCCGCGAGCCACGCCTGCTCGCGCGCGGGCGCGAGCGGCCGTCGGGCGCGGGCCAGCGCCGCCAGCAGCTCGCACACCACCACGCCGAACCACAGCGACGCGTCGACCGAGTTGTACTCGGGGATGCTGCCGCGCTCGGCCAGGCGGTTGGGCAGCATGCCCTCGCTGACCTCGCCGACCCAGGCATCGATCATCGACGCGGCCTCGTCGAGCGCGCCGGTGGCGATGCACAGCCCGCGCATCGCGATGAAGGTGTCGCGGCCCCACTCACCGAACCATGGATAGCCCGCGATGATCGACGAGCCCTCGCCGCGTCGCACGATGTAGCTGTCGCGCGCGCGCATGACCGCGTGCTTGCGTCGGTCGAGCTCGCGGCTGCGCAGGCTCGCCGCGGCCGCGCGTGCGCTGGGCTCGGCCCCGAGCGCGGCCATGGCCTCGGGCGTGCCCAGCAGCAGCTCCGCGCGCTCGCTGCCGAGCTCGAAGGTGAACTCGCCCGGCGAGAACACGTCCTCGCGATCGGGCAGGCCGCGGGCGCGCTCCTCGATGTAGAGCACGCGACGGAACCACTCCGGCGCGTGCTCGTAGGTGCCCGAGTCGAGCGCCTCGATCGCGGGCACGCCGGCGTACGGGCGCCAGATGACCCGGCGGTCGCGTACGGCCACGCCGTCGTCGAGCGCATCGTTGAGCTCGTGCAGGCCGTGGGGATCGCGGGGGCCGAGCATCGGTCGCACGCGCAGGAACGCGGTGCCGCGGCCGGCCTCGCGAGTCCAGCTGCACACCGCCAGCGAGAGCCCGCGCGGTACGAACAGCTCGGCGACGACCACGGTGCCGTCGGGCAGCTCGAAGCGCCAGCGCGGCCACGGATCGTGCTGGAAGCCGCGCAGGTGCGAGATGCCGTCGGGGTGCGAGACGTCGCCGTCGTAGACGTTGGTGCTCAGCGCGTAGACGCCGGTGTCGGTCTCGATCCACGCCTCGACGCCCTGCACCAGCACGAAGCGATCGGCGGGCGGGTTCGCGGCGACCAGCAGCGTCGCGTGGTACCGCCGCGTGCGCACGCCCAGCACGGTGCCGGACGCGAACCCGCCCAGGCCATCGGCCTCGAGCCACTCGACGCCGAGGCCCTCGGCGCCGCCGATGTCGCGCGCAGTTTGGTGTTGCCCCGGTTCGAGGTGGACGTGCGCGCGCTCGAGGATGGTGCGCATGGTGGTGCCGGTGCGCGTGGGTCGACACCCCGCGCGGCCCCGAGGTTACGCGAATCGGACGTTGGCCGTGCGGCCGATGGCGGCGGCGCGCGACCGACCGCCGCGCCGGGGTCCGGGCGGGTCCACACGTGGATCGCCGTCGCGGGGGAACCATCGTCGCCGCACCGTCACGACCCATCGAGAGGTCGGCGCAGCACAGCCGCCGACCGAGGGGCGGAGCCATGAACACCAAGACCATGCAGCAGATCGACGATGCCGACCTCGAGCGTACCGTGGGCGGCTTGACCTTCTCCGACGACGGCTCGGGCTACGTCTATGCCGACAATGGCGATGTCTGGTACCAGACCGACTCGAACGTGTTCGTGAACAACAACACCGGAGAGACCATCTGCGGTGGTCTCTCCTGCTTCGCATAGCGGTCACGGGGTCGCGCGGGCCGAGGCGCTCATCGCTGCGAGCCCGTCGGCGACCGTGATCACCGGCGACCAGCCGAGCTCGCGCTTGGCCTTGTCGGTCACCACCGTGACGGTGCACGACATCATCGCGGCCGCGAGTCGCGACAGCGGTGGACGACGACCGGGCCGCACGACGCGCCACAGGCCCTCGACCACCGCTGCGGCACCGCGTGCGATCGCGCCCGGCAGCGCACGCTCGGGCAGCGTCACGCCCGCGGTCGCGACCAGTCGCGTGAGAAAGTCGCGGATGCTCGAGCGCTCGTCGTCGGCGAGGAAGTAGGCCTCGCCGCCGCGGCCGTGCTCGAGCGCGCGCTCGACCCCGGCGACGACGTTGGCGACGTGCACCGTCGAGGTGCTGTGTCGACCGCCATCGATCCACGCGAAGCCACCGCGGCGCACGGTGTCGAGCAGCGACGGCAAGATGGTCTTGTCGCGGGGGCCCCACACCAGCCGCGGTCGCAGCGAGATCGTCGTCATGCCGTCGCGGTTGGCGGCCAACACCAGCCGCTCGGCCTCGGCCTTGGTCTCGCAGTACAAGAAGCGATGGCGCTGCGGATACGGGAAGGTCTCGTCGACGTCGACGAGGTCACGCCCGGTGAACAGCGCGGCCTCGGTGCCGAGGTGGATGAAGCGCGGCACCGACGCCGCGCGCGCAGCCTCGAGCAGCTGTCGCGTGCCCTCGACGTTGACGTCCCAGAACTGCGCGCGCGTGCCCCAGTCCTCCGCCCGCGCCGCGCAGTGCACGATCGCGTCGACGCGCTCGAGCGTCGCCGGCGAGACCTCGCCCAGCGCCGCGCGAACCGGGCGCGCGCCGAACGACTCGACCTCGCGCGCGGCCGCGTCCGAGCGCGCCAGCGCGGAGATCTCGTGGCGCCCGCGCAGCGCCTCGACCACGTGCCCGCCGATGAATCCCGAAGCGCCGGTGACGAACAGCCGCATGCGCGGGCGATGGTACGCCGTGCGGGCGTGGCCCGCACGGCGCCACCCGAGCTGTCATGGCGCGAGCACGGTGGTGTCGAGCGTCATGCCCGCAACCAGGCTGACGCCGTCGTAGGCGTTGTCGTCGTCCGATTCCACCAGCCAGCGCGCGCGCAGCTGCAGGCGCGTGCCGAAGCCGTCGAGGTCGTCGAGCACCGCCTGCAGGGGTTCGGCGACGTCGCGCGAGACCTCGGTGTCGCCGGCGCCGCCGAAAAGGAGGATCGGGTCGCCGATCGCCTCGGCGTCGTAGGCCGCCGCGGTGAGCTCGTCGAAGCTCACGTGCTGCATCACGGTGCCGCCGCCCAGCGCGGCCCAGGGATCGCCGCTCTGGCCCGACCACGAGGCGTGGAACTGCGCGGACTCGATCTGCGCGACGTCCGGCACCAGCGTCGTCAGATCGAAGCTCACGGCGTAGCGGCGGATGGTGTCGGTGTTGGTGTCGCCGAGGAAGGTGTTCGCGGGCAGCTGACCGTCGCTGCCCAGCGCGCCCGTGCGCGTGTCGTCGGTGGCGAAGCTCTGGCTCACGCGCCGCAGCGTCGAGAACGTCACCGTGACCGGGGCCTCCAGCGGCACGCCCTGCGCCGACGTGGCGGTGGCGTCGATCGTGAACGCGTACGACAGCGGGCCGAACGCGTCGGGGTCGTCGCCGGTGGCGTACTGCAGCGGCGCGATCGGGGTGAAGCTGACCTCGTCGGCGGTGTCGTTCCACGTCACCGTCACTGCGTCCACCGGCACGTCGTCGGACTGGTACGCCGCCAGTACCGAGTCGGCGTCCATCGCCTCGCTGAAGCGCACCACCAGCGAGGTGTCCGCGAACACGCCCACGGCGCCGTCGGCCGGCGTGGTCTCGACCACCGCGGGCACGCTCGCGCCGGTGGTGCCCGAGCTCGAGCCGTCGGCGCTCGAGCTCTCCTCGCTGCCGCCCGAGGACTCCTCGCCCGGCCCGGTGCTCGCGCTCGTGCTCGCGGTGGTGCTCGCGCTCGTGCTCGCGGTGGTGCTCGCAGTCGCGCTCGCGCCCGTGCCGCTGTCGTCGCCGCCGCCGCTGCTGCTGCTGCTGTCCTCGGCGTTGCCATCGCTGCCGCCGTCGTCGCTGCCGCACGCCACCGCCGACACCAGCGGCAGGCTCACGAGTACCCACAGTCGTCCCAAGTTCGTCATGCTCACCTCGCCGGGGCAGTACCCGGGGGCGGCGCTCGGATTAACCGCGGGTCGAGTTAAACCACGCGAGCCGCTACGCTACTGCTCGCGACATGGAGGCGCCGCCCGAGCCGCAGCCGTCCGGCGACCGACTCGACCGCGTGCTCGCCGATCTCGGTCGCGCGGGCACACCGCGCGACGCGTGGGACAAGCACAGCATCGCCGCGAGCCTGTTCGGCGATCCCGAGCCCGAGCGCCGCATCGGTCGCTTCAAGGTGATCGAGCGGATCGGCCGCGGCGGCATGGGCGAGGTCTGGGCCGCGCTCGACGAGCAGCTCGGTCGCAAGGTCGCGATCAAGCTCATGCAGGGCCAGGCGCGGCCCGAGGACCTGCTGCGGTTCACCCGCGAGGGCCGCACGCTCGCGCGGCTGTCCCACCCGAACATCGTGCCCATCCACGAGATCGGCGAGGACGGCGGCGCGATGTACATCGCGATGGAGCTGCTCGAGGGCCAGACCCTCGCGCAGTGGCTGACCGTGCCCGCACGCACGTGGCAGCAGCGCATCGGCGTGCTGCTCGAGGCCGGGCGCGGGCTGCAGGCCGCGCACGAGGCCGGCATCGTCCATCGCGACTTCAAGCCCGAGAACGTCATGGTCGGCAGCGATGGCCGCGTGCGGGTGCTCGACTTCGGTCTCGCGCGCGGGCTCGAGCACGAGCTCGCGTTGGCGCGCACGCCGATCAGCGAGGCCGGGGTTCGCAGCGACGGCGACGGCGACGAGGTCACGCGCACCGGCGCGCTGCTGGGCACGCCGGCGTACATGGCTCCGGAGCAGCACGCGGGCGAGCGCGCGACCGCGGCGTCCGATCAGTTCTCCTTCTGCGTGGTCGCGTTCGAGGCGCTCTACGGCGTGCGTCCGTTCGCGGGCCGCGATCGCGCCGCGATCGTCGAGGCGATGGCGAGCGGTCGCGTGGCCGAGCCGGCGCGACGCAACGTGCCGCGCGCGGTCCATCGCGCGATCGTGCGCGGACTGGCGATCGATCCCGGCGCGCGCTGGCCCTCGATGGCTCCGCTGCTGGCCGCGCTCGCGCACGGCATCGCACCGCGACGCTGGCCGGCGCTGGCGCTCGCGACCGCGGCGATCGCCGGCGCGGTCGTGCTCGCGCGCTCGCCCGAGTCGACGCCGCCGCCGGCACCGTG
>JAIBBS010000019.1 GCA_019694555.1 Nannocystaceae bacterium | reverse complement strand
ATGGTGCTGACCAATCTCGAGCTGCTGCAGCAGCGCGCGCACAACGGCGCGGACGAGGAGGGTCAGCGTTTGATCGACGAAGCCCTCCACGCCCTCGGTCGCGCGAACGTGACGCTGCAGGATCTGCGCAAGTCGTCGGACGGCGCCAGCGACGACGCCAACGAGGCCGACGTCCGCATCGCGCTCGCCGGTGCCGTCGCGATCGCACGGGAGCAGGCCGGCGCGCCGCGCATCGAGGTCGAGACCGGTGCCGTGCCGGCGGTGCGCGTCCCCGAGGAGGTCGTGCGGCGGATGCTGGCGCAGCTGTTCGATGCGGCGCTGGCCAAGCCGGAGCGCGATCGGGTCATCACCGTCGCGGCGCGCGACGTCGGTACCCACGTCGCGATCGAGTTCGGCGTGCCCGCGAGTTGCGGCCCGGCGCTGGCACCCGCGCGGCTGGCCGACGCCGCGGCCGCGGTCGGCGGCCGCTTCTCGTTCGAGGCCCGCGGCAACGACGGCATCGCGCGCCTCGAGCTGCCGGTCGAGGCCAAGGCCGCGCGCGTGGCCCCGCCGGCGCCGGCGCCCGCTGGGGTCACCGCCGCGAGCGCGACCCCACGGCTGCGGGTGTTGCTGATCGACGACGACGAGCTCGTGGTCGCGTCGGTCAAGCGCGTGCTGGCCCAGCACGCCGTCGAGGCCGAGCTCGACAGCAACCTCGCAGCGGCACGCGTGCTCGCGGGCGACTTCGACGTGGTGCTGTGCGACGTGATGATGCCCGGCACCAGCGGCCTGGACATCTTCCGCGAGGTCCAGCGCGCGCGGCCGGATCTCGCGGCGCGCTTCGTGTTCATGAGCGGCGGGGCGATCGACGAGCGCATCGATCGCTTCCTCGCCGAGCAGGCCCCGGCCCGGATCGACAAGCCCTTCACCAGCGACGCGCTGCGCCGGCTGGTCGCGGCCCACGCCGCCGCGGGCAAGGCCTGACAGACTGAGGACGTCGAAGCGCCCTCTTACTTGTCCTTCTTCTCGGGCTCCTGGTACCACGCGAGCGCCTCGACCAACGCGTCGAGCTCGTCGGCTTCGACCTTCACGCCGTTGTTCGAGAACCACAGCTCGTTGTTGGTCAGCGGCGCGCGACGCTGCGCGATGAAGAGGATCGGCTCGCCCTTGCGGTTGTAGCCCAGCTGCACGATCGCGTTTTGGATCCACCGCCCGGTGTCACCGAAGGTGAACTCGCGCTTGAGGCGATAGAAGCCCTCGTGCGGCAGCTTCACCAGGGTCTCGCCCCAGTTGAGCGAGTTGGACGGGATCTTGATCCCGGGCATCTGGAAGCGCCACTGGTTGTGCGTGTTGGTGACCGGCAGCAGCACCGAGGCCGGCGCGAACTCGCCGTCGGTGCGGATCAGGATCAGCTGGTCGGGCCCGACCTGCGCCTCGGCGCCGGGGAGGTACTTGGTGGTCTTGTAGATGCCGGGCTCGTACTTGAACGCCATGGGAGAGGGCGAACCATAGACGAGCCCGGGCACGGCGGGAAGGCGATCGCGTGCGCCTCGCCCGTGCCCGCGCAAGGCCGCCCGCGCTCGCAGCCCACGGGCCGCTAGGGCGCCAGGCCCACGGCGCGCGCGAAGGACTCGAGCCGCGGGCGGGCCGCCGCGAGGTCCTCCCGGGTCTTGATCGGCAAGAAGCGGGTGTCGCGGTCGACATCGAGGAACGCGGTCGGCACGAACTCCGTCACCTGTCCGATGAGCTGCTCGAACTGGACCACCTCGCGCTGACCGCCGCCGGGCCACGCGATCTGCTTGCGCACCGCGAACCACGACAGATCGAAGCTGCGATCCATGGCCGCGGCGACCAACCACAGCGTGTTGGTGTTGAAGTGGGGGTAGTCCGCGAGGTCGGTGCCCTGCGGCAGTCGGAAGCCCTCGATGATCGCCGGCCGTCCGCCGGGCAGCTCCGCGACGCAGCCACCCGCGTCGCCGGCGATGCGGCGCACGACCTCGACCGAGACCGCCGCGCCCTCGCGCACCGCCTGCAGGTGGGCACCGAGCACCAGCGGATCGAGCGACGCGCCGACGTTGTCGACGTTGGAGACGAGGATGTGTTCGACGCCGCGCTCGCGCAGCTGCGCGAGCACGCCGCTGCCGACCAGACGGCCGAGCGTGTCGCCGTGTCCGGGTGCGGCGTACAGCGTCTGATCGTCGAAGGCCTGCGCCTCGGGCAGGCTCGCCAGCGGTGTGCCGTCGGGCAGCACGCGCGGCATGATCGACTGGCTGAACCACAGCCGGCTCGGCGCGGCCACGCCGGCCCAGTCGAGCGCCTCGACGTGCGCGACGCTGGCGGCCTCGGTCGCGAAGCTGTGCATCAGCACCACCGGGATCGATCCGCCGCAGTCCTTCGCGCGCTCGCGGACCTCCGCGAGCTTGATCGCAAGGAAGCTCGTGCGCGGGTTGCCCTCGACCACCGGCACCACGCCCTTGGCGCCGCCGCCGAAGCGCGTGGCCATGCCGCCGTTGAGCACGAGCACGGCGACCTTGCCGGCGCGCAGCGCCGCGAGCCCCAGCTCGGTGCGGGCGGCCGCGGCCGCGCCGTCGCGCAGATCGATCGGCGGACGCGTCAGCGGCGTGGGTGCCTGCGGCAGGCGATTCGCCGCGGGGTCGAGCGCGCCGGTGCCGACACGGGCGCGCAGCGCATCGAAGGCGGCACGATCGAAGGCGTGGTGAGCGACGGACGGGCGGAGCTGCACGGCCGCAGGCGTAGCACGATCGCGCACGCCCGTGGGGTCGCGGCGCCGATCAGAACGGATCGATGGCGCCGGCGTGCATCGCCCCGGGCGCCGCGCCGGGAATCGTCGATGCGGGCAACGTCACGGCCGCAGCGCCGCGCGCGGGCGCATGGGTGTCCTCCAGCGGCGCGGGCTCCATCGGTGGCGCGAGCGCGTCGTCGTGGCCTGGCGGCGACGCGACACCGCGAGCTCCACGCGGGGACTCGAGGATCACCGGGTCGTCATCGTCGTCGTGCATCGCGTGGTCGTCGTGCACCGCGTCGTCGTCGTGCACCGGCAGCGGTGCGCGCGTCGAAGCCAGCACCGGCCCGTCGTCGAGCCGCGGCTGCGACGCGACGGCGGCTGCAGGCGGCTGCGTCGGCGCGGGCGCGGCCGCGGGCGTGCGCGACACGGCGAACACCGCGATCACGCCCAGCACGGCGCCTGCGACGGCACTGCCGCCGAGCCACCACGATCGCGTGCCGCGTTCGAGCTCCATCAACGTCGGTTGCGCGAGGTAGCCGCGTCGCGGGTGCGCGACCCTGCGGCGGCGCGCCGGGGCCCCGAACGCATCGATGGCCTCGATCACGCCGCGCGGCGTCGGGGCGGCCAGCACCAGCACGTCGCCGGCCGCGTCGGGATCGAGCGCCTCGCGCAGCCGTGCGCGCGAGCGCGAGTCGGGGCTGCCGGGCGCCCACACCACGCGCAGGACCTCGGCCGACGCGGGCTGCTGCAGCATCGCGCGGGCCTCGCTGCCGGTGATCAGCGAGACCTCGTAGCCGCGGGTGTGCAGCGCGTCGACGATGCAGCACGCCGCGGGGCGCAGCTCCTCGGCGCAGAACAGCCGCACGCGACGCACGCCGGCACGCCACGACGCCTGCATCAGCGACGCCGCGATCACGCGCTGGGTGACGGGTCGGACGGTCTTTGCTCGTTGGGTGGAAGGGCGCTGCGCCACGGCGGGCGAGGTTGGCCGATCGCCGTGGGCGGACCAAAAAACTGGCGCCGCCCGTCACCACCCGCGGCCGCGCCCGAGCCACGAGCGTCGCGCTGCACACCGGACCGCCCGCCGGGGCAAGGCAAGTTTTCTGCTATGCTCCGCCGCCGGTCGCCATGGCCGCGCGCGCGGGCGCTCTTCGCCCGGCCGCAGCGCCCCGCGACCGCCGCGAGGTCGGCACCGTCGATCTCCGGCACCGGGCCGCACGCCCGTCCGACTTCCCTACCAACCTCGAGATCGCCACGTGCCACAATCCGTCATCGTCGTGAACGCCGACGGCCCCGACAAGCGGGTCGCCCTGATCGAAAACGGAATCGTCTCTGAGCTCTACCTCGAACGCGAGCGCGCCCGCGGCACCGTGGGCAACGTGTACAAGGGCCGGATCCTGCGCGTGCTGCCCGGCATGCAGGCCGCGTTCGTGGACATCGGCGAGGAGAAGGCCGCGTTCCTGTACGCCGGCGACATCGCGCGGCCCAGCGACGGTCCGCCGACCGAGAGCGACGACGACGTCGGCGAGGGCGGCATGCCGCAGCGCCGCGGCAAGGCGCCGGACATCGCCACGCTGGTGCGCCCCGGCCAGGAGATCCTGGTCCAGGTCGTCAAGGATCCGATCTCGAACAAGGGCGCGCGGATCACCTCGTACATCTCGCTGCCGGGCCGCAACGTCGTGTTCATGCCGACGGTCAGCCACATCGGCATCTCGCGCCGCATCGGCACCGATCGCGATCGTCGTCGCCTGCGGCGCCTGATCGAGCAGGTGCGCCCGCCGGGCTCGGGCTTCATCGTGCGCACGGTGGCGGAGAACGCCACCAACGGCCAGGTGCGCGCGGACATGGACTACCTGCTCAAGCTGTGGGCCAACATCAAGGCCAACGAGCGCATCCATCGTGCGCCGGTGCTGCTGTACCGCGATCTCGATCTGGTGCTCCGGATCGTGCGCGACAACCTCAGCCCCGAGCTCGATCGCGTCATCACCGACGATCGTGCGCAGTTCGAACGCCTGTCGCGCTTCGTCAAGGCGTTCATGCCCGACTACGCCGACAAGATCTCGCTGTACGAGGGCCGCGAGCCCATCTTCGACGGCTACGGCATCGAGGCCGAGGTCGACCGCGCGCTCGAACGGCAGGTCACGCTCAAGAGCGGCGGCACGCTGATCTTCGATCAGGGCGAGGCATTGACCGCCATCGACGTCAACACCGGCAAGTTCGTCGGTGCCAAGGGCAAGACCCTCGAGGAGACCATCACGCAGACCAACCTCGAGGCTGCGGACGAGATCGCCGAGCAGCTGCGCCTGCGCAACCTCGGCGGCCTCATCATCATCGACTTCATCGACATGGACCGCGAGTCCAACCGTCGCAAGATCTATCGCAAGCTGCAGGATGCGCTGCGCAAGGATCGCGCGAAGGCCCACATCACGAAGATCAGCGAGATGGGCCTGGTCGAGATGAGCCGCAAGCGCACGCGCGAGAGCCTGCAGCGCGTGCTCACCGGCACCTGCACCTACTGCAACGGCAAGGGCTACACCAAGAGCACCGCCACGGTCGCCTACGAGATCCTGCGCCACATCCGGCGCGAGGCCGCCCACATCCCCGGGGACGCGATCCTCGTGCACGCCAACCCCGAGGTCGCCGATCTCATGCGCGGTGCCGAGGCACCCGCGGTCGACGAGACCGTCAAGCGCGTGCAGCGTGCGATCGAGATCCACGCGCGCAAGGGCTTCCACGTCGAGCACTTCGAGGTGAAGGGCAAGACCCCGGGCAAGGGCGGACGCAAGGACGACGAAGAGTGAGCTGCCGTGGCCGGTGACGAGGACGTACCGGAACGCAGGCGTTCACCGCGGGTGGCGATCAACGCCGAGTTCGGCGCGTTGCCGGAGACCACCTACGTGTCCGATCTCTCGGAGCAGGGCGTGTTCGTGCACACCGATCGCAGCCTTCCGATCGGCACGCAGCTGCTGACGCGCTTCACGGTGCTGCTCGACGATCCGGTCGTGCTCGAGGCGCGCGGCGTGGTCGTGCGCCAGCAATCGTCGCCGCCGGGGCTGGGCATCGCCTTCACCGAGGTCTCGCCCGAGATGGTGCTGCGGCTGCGCGATGCGGTCGCGCGCCTGCGCCCGCGCGCGACGCCTGCGCCCGCGCCGGTGCGGGCCCCGGTGCCACCGCCGTCGACCGGGCAGACCCGCGTCACGCGCCCGCCGCTCGCGCCACCGGAGGAGACCAAGGTCGTCACCGCGCCGCCGCCCTCGGCCGAGCCCCCGGTGGTCATGGAGTCGCTGCCGTCCGTGGCCTCGCCCTACGACGAGGAGGCCTTCGAGGCGCACCAGACCCTGGTGAAGCTGCAGGCGGTCGACGTGGAAATCCTCGACGAAGACGACGACTTCGACCACGATTCAGGGCGGAGCGGCCCCCGGCGACGCGACCCATGAGCCTCGGCAAGCGACTGCTCGACCTCGCGCGAGCCAACCTCACCGACTTCCGCCACGCGTTGCAGCGCGACGAGGATCGCGAGCTGCTCGACGCGGAACGCGACGCGCGTGCGCGCGAGGAACCCGTCGAGGCCAGCGAGCCCGGCGACGATCCCGACGGCGAGACCCTGGGCGCGCGTGCCGGTCGCGGCGCGCGTCGCTTCAAGGACGCCGCGGAGGAGGCCTGGGAGCGCGCGTTCGAGGCGGCGCGCGCGCGTGCCGGTGTGCGCGGCGATCCGCCCACCGATCCCGCCGCGGAACGCCGCCGTTGGTATCGCACGCTCGAGCTCGAGCCCGGCGCGGACCTCAAGGAGGTCCGCCGCGCCTACCGTCGACTCATGAAGCAGTACCACCCCGATCGCTTCGCCAACGATCCCGAGAAGCTCAAGGTCGCGACCGAGGTCACGCGCAAGCTGACCGAGGCCTACAACGGGCTCTCGGCCCACCTGGGCGGCTGAGGCTGTCATGGCGCGCAAGCCACCGCCGGGCCGTGCACGGGCCGGATCGAAGCCCGAGCCCCAAGCCCCACGCACGCTCGCGTCGCGGGCCGACCGTCACGATCTCTACGAGCGCTCGGTGCAGGATCCCGAGGGCGACGTGCGCACGCTGGCGCGGCTGTTCAAGCGACTGCGCGAGCGTCCGGCGCTGCACCTGCGCGAGGACTTCTGCGGCACCGCGACGCTGTCGGCCCACTGGGCCGCGAGCGCCAGCCGCCGCACCGCCGTGGGCGTGGACCTCGACGCCGAGACGCTGGCGTGGGGCCGCGCGCGACACCTCGCCGCGCTCGACTCGCGCGTGACGCTGCTGCAGCGCGACGTGCTCGAGGGTGGCGGACGCAAGGTCGACATCGCCTGCGCGCTCAACTTCAGCTACTGCGTGTTCAAGACCCGCGAGCAGCTGCGTCGCTACTTCGAGGTCGCGCGCTCGGGCCTGGCGTCCGACGGCATCTTCGTGCTCGACTGCTTCGGCGGCTGGGGTGCGTTCCGGCCCGAACGCGAGCGGCGCAAGGTCGACGACTTCCACTACGAGTGGGAGCGCGCACACTTCGATCCCCTGACCAACGAGATCCTCTGTTACATCCACTTCGCCTTCGCCGACGGCTCGCGCATCGATCGCGCGTTCGTCTACGACTGGCGCTGGTGGAGCGTGCAGGAGCTGCGCGAGCTGATGCTCGAGGCCGGCTTCTCGTACGTGCACGCGCTGTGGGAGCGCACCGACGACGACGGCGACGGCACCGGGGCCTACTACGAGCCGCGCCGCGTGGAGAACCAGGAGCTGTGGTGGACGTACGTCGTAGCCGAACGTTGAGCACGAAGCGCGCGGGCAAGACCCCGGCGGCATCGCGCAAGCCCAAGACCCAGGCGCAGAAGGCCGATCGCCACGATCTGTACCAGCGCTCGGTGCAGGTGCCCGAGGGTGACATCGCGATCTTCGAGCAGATCTTCCGCAGCATGGGCAAGCGCAAGCCGCTGCGCATGCGCGAGGACTTCTGCGGCACCGCGTTCTTGTCGACCACGTGGGTCCGCAGCGATCCCAAGCGTCACGCCGTGGGCATCGACCTCGACGGGCCCACGCTCGAGTGGGGCCGCGAGCACAACCTCGCCACGCTGACGCCGGCGCAGCGCAAGCGCATCCGCCTGGTCCAGGGCGACGTGCTCGACGGCGACGACGAGCCCGTCGATCTGATCTGCGCGCTCAACTTCAGCTACTGCGTGTTCAAGACCCGCGCGCTGCTGCGGCGCTACTTCGAGACCGTGCGCCGAGGCCTGGCCGACGGCGGCGCCTTCATCTGCGAGCTGTACGGCGGCACCGAGGCCGTGGTCGCGATCGACGACGAGCGCCGCTGCAAGGGCTTCATCTACGAGTGGCAGCAGGCCGAGTACAACCCCATCACGCACGACACCTTGTGCCACATCCACTATCGCTTCCCCGACGGCTCGCGCCTCGATCGCGCGTTCACGTACGACTGGCGCCTGTGGACCATCCCCGAGCTGCGCGAGCTGCTGACCGAGGCCGGCTTCGGCAAGGTCGAGATCTGGTGGGAGGGCGTCGACGAGGACGGCGACGGCTCCGGCGAGTACCACCCGACCGAGCGCGAAGAGAACCAGGAGTCGTGGCTGGTGTACGTGGTCGCGACGCGCTGAGCGGATTCAGAGCACCCCAGCCTGCGCCAGCGCGCGCATGCCTGCCGCGACCGCGGGCGACTGCATGCTCGGCTCGCCTGGCGCACGCACGCGGCTGACGAACACCCACGTGCCCGCGGGGCCCTCGACTTCGCCGACCCACCACGTGACCTGGCCGGTGGTGCCGTCGTCGAGCACGGTGCTGTCGGTGCCGGTCTTCGCGTGCAGCGTCGCCTGCGACGGCGGTGGTTCGGTTCCCGGCGGCAGACGTCCGCGCCAGTCGTCGAGCGGTCCGGCGATGGCCTGCGAGACCGCGTCGATGTGGTGCGCGTCGATCGGCAGGCGGTGATCGAACATGCGTTGCACGAACGCGAGCTGCTCGGGCCCGGTCACGCGGAGCGATCCGCCCTCGAGCCAGAACTTGTTCAGCGGTTCGGCGGCACCGCCTTCGCCGTAGTCGAGTCGCGTCAGCCACTCGTTCATGCGTTGCAGGCCGATGTCGGTGGCGGTCTGTTGGAAGTACCAGACCACCGACTCGCGCAGCGCCGTCCGCAGCGTGTGATCGGCGTCCCACGCCGGGTTCCAGCGATGGAGGCCGTCCCAGCGCTTGAGCGTGTCGATGTCTGCGACGACCTGCAGCTGCAACGCGATGAGCGCGTGCGGCAGCTTGAACGTCGAGGCCGGCGCCGTCGCGACCGCGCACTCCTGCGGATGCACGACGGTGCTCTGCGTGCCGTCCTTGCGCGAGATCATGAAGCAGCCGGGGTGATCGATCGTGATCGCGGCGCTCGCGGGCGGTGGGTTCGCCTCGGTCGGCGGTTCGGCGGTCGTGGGGCGCGCGCACGCGAGCGGCGCGAGCATGGCCAGGAGGGAGGCACGCATCGCGGCGCCCGACGCCTGGGTGCAGCGGGCCATTCCCGGGCCGCTGCAGCCCGCTGCGGCCGCGTGCCGTCGTCGCGCGCTCAGCAGGCCGCGCCGCAGTCGATCGCCTCGCCGGCGCAGACGTCGTCCCACTCGACCGAGCAGCAGTAGTCGTCGATGCCGCACACGCACGCCTCGATGGTCGCGTCGCTGCAGCCCAGGCCGAGGTTCGCGATGCAGCAGTCGGCACCGTCACCGCCGCCGCCGACACACGCGGCGCCGCAGTCACCGGCCTCGGTGACGCAGACGTCGTCCCACTCGACCGAGCAGCAGTAGTCGTCGAGGCCGCACACGCACGCCTCGAGCGTCGCGTCGGTGCAGCCGGGCACGAGCTGCGCGGTGCAGCACGCCTGCGCATCGCCGCCGGTCGGGTCCACGCCGGTGTCGGTGGTCGGATCGAGCGTGGGATCGGCCCCGCTGCTCTCGCCCGGATCCACGGTCGGATCGTTGGTCGGATCGGTGGTCGGATCGTTGGTCGGATCGGTGCTCGCGTTGGTCGGATCGGCCGTCGTCACGTTCGACGTGCTGCCGTCGGACGACGGCGCCACCGAGGTCGAGCCCTCGTCGCTGCTGCCGCCGTCGGACGACTCGGCGCGCGCGTCGTCACCTTGACTGCCCGCGCTCGCGCTGGCCGTCACGGTCACGCCCAGCGGCGTGAACACGCCCTCTTGGACGTCGTGGTTGCATGAACACCCGAGCACACTCGCGAACAGTACGAAGCGCCGCACGTTTCCACCCCTGGAAAAGCGCGCGCAGGATAGCGGGTCTGTCGAGGCCGCGACCGGGCTTTTCGAGGCACTCACGTCACCGGCCTGGCGCAATCGTCGGCGCGATCGTGCGCGCCGTCGCAGTGGTGTGATGGCCCTGACCGCCACGGCGTCTTGCCGTGATCACCGCGGTCGATTCGATCGAGATTTTCGCGCGATCCGTGCGACCGAGGCTGCACTCGCGCGTCACCGTCAATCGTCGTCGCGGTCGGCGAGCGCAGCCGCTGCCGCCTCGGGGTCCATCGACGCAACCAAGTCGTGGGGCCCGGTCTGCGTGACGATCGCCTCGACGATGGCGCCGACGCGCGCGGTGCCGTCGGTGAGCACGACCTTGCCGTCGATGCCGGGCGCCTGGCCCTCGTGGCGGCCGTCGAGCAACAGCTCGCTGTCCTCCGAGACGCCGTCGACCATCACGCGCAGGCGGGTGCCCAGCAGCTGCGCATGCGCGCGGCTGCGCAGCTGTGCCTGCAGCTCCATCAGCGCCGCGGCACGCTCCTGCGCCTTTCGCTGCGTCACGCGCCCGGGCAAAAGCGCCGATGCGGTGCCGTCCTCGCGCGACCACGGGAACACGCCGAGGTGATCGATGTGGCCCTCGGCGACGAAGTCGTGCAGCCGCTGGTACGCGGCCTCGGTCTCGCCGGGGTGACCCACGAGCATCGTCGTCCGCAGCCACACGCGCGCGCTGCCGACCTTGGCCGGGTCGCGCAACGACTCGACCAGCTCGCGCACGCGGCGTTCGCCGTAGCCGCGACGCATCCGCTTGAGCACGTCGCTGTCGACGTGCTGCAGCGGCACGTCGAGGTAGGTCGCGATCTTGGGCTCGTGCGCGATGCGATGCACGAGTCCGTCGGTGACCGCCGACGGATACGCGTAGTGCAGGCGGATCCACACCAGGCCGTCGATGCGCACGAGCGCGTCGAGCAGCGTCTCGAGATCGGTCGCCGGCGACAGGTCGCTGCCGTAGGTGGTGAGATCCTGCGCGACCAGGCACACCTCGCGCGTGCCCTGGGCCACCAGCGTCGCGACCTCTTCCACCACCGAGTACACCGGCCGGCTGCGCTGGGCCCCGCGCAGCACCGGGATGATGCAGAAGCCGCAGGGGCGATCGCAGCCCTCGGCGATCTTCACGTACGCGCTGTGGCGCGCGCCGCTGAGCTGCCGCGGCGTCTGGTGATCGTAGATGTACGCGCGCTGGCCCAGCGGCGTGACGCCCATGCGCTGGGCCTCGCCACCGAGCACGCGCGAGAGCCCGAGCATGTCGGCCGAGCCCAGGAAGTGATCGACCTCGGGCAGCTCGCGCGCGAGCTCCTCGGGATAGCGCTGGCTCAGGCACCCCGCGACGACCAGCTGCTTGCCCGCGCCGTGCTGCTTGAGCTGCGCGAGCTCCAAGATGGTGTCGATCGACTCTTGCTTCGCGGCCTCGATGAAGCCGCAGGTGTTGACCACCAGCGTGTCGGCTTGCTCGGGGTCGTCGACCAGCGCGTGGCCGGCCTGCCGCACGACGCCGAGCATGACCTCGGTGTCGACCTGGTTCTTCGGACAGCCCAGCGAGACGAAGTAGACCTTGCGGGCGTCGGAACTCATGGGCTCGAAGCGGCGGGGCGCCGCGGGATGTTGTGGCACGAGCCCCGGCCCGCTGCCCGGGCCCTGGGCGGTGCTCGGGCCCCCGATGCGTGGCTTTTCTCACGCGGCGCAGGACGCTCCGCGCCCACATCGAGCGCCGCGGCCTTGATCTGTCGCGTGGCCGTCGCTTAGTCTCGCGGGCCCTTTCCGAGGTCGAAGAGCATCCGTCATGGCCGTGAAGATCAGGCTTGCCCGCGCCGGCGCGAAGAAGCGCCCCTTTTACCGCATCGTCGCGACGCACGCCGACTCGCCGCGTGATGGTCGTTTCCTCGAGCGGCTCGGTACCTACGATCCGTCGGCGAACCCGTCGAAGGTCGAGGTCAACCAGCCGCGGCTGGCCTACTGGCTCGGCGTGGGCGCGAAGCCCTCCGAGACGGTCGCGCGCCTGCTCAAGTCGGTCCCCGCGACCTGACCCGCTCGGCCCGCGCCGCTTCTGGTTCGGTTCGGCCCGGCCCGCCGCCTTCGCGCTCCCACGGCACCGCCGCGTCACCTCGGTGAGGCGGCTTTGCCGAGCGCGCGCGGCTGTGGGATGATCCCCATCGAGGCTCTTCCTCTCCGCTCTCTTTCGCACCTCCGGAGCCCCACATGGCGTCGATTTCCCTCAAGGAGCTCATCGAGTTCATCGCGCGATCGCTGGTCGACAAACCCGACGAGGTCGAGGTGTCCGAGATCGCGGGTGAGCAGACGATCGTGCTCGAGCTTCGTGTGGCCAAGGAGGATCTCGGCAAGGTGATCGGCAAGCAGGGCCGCACCGTGAAGGCCATGCGGGCGCTGCTCAGCGCCGCGTCCTCGAAGGTCCGCAAGCGCGCCGAGCTCGAGATTCTCGAATGATTCAGGGGCCCTGCGCGCTTGCTCGGGGTCCGGCCCCGGCGGCGCGGTCGCGTTCGGTCCCGTCATGAACGCTGCGGGGCGGTTGGAGGTCGGCGTCGTGGTCGGGTGCCACGGCGTGCGCGGCGGCGTGCGGATCAAGCTGCACGATCCCGCGTCGAGGGCCCTGGTGTCCGGCCGCGCGGTGGTGCTCTGCGACGCGCAGCAGCAGCAACACGGCCACACGGTGGAGTCGGTCGCGCCGGTGCCGGGCAAGCCGGGCCTGTGGCGCGTGCAGCTGCGCGACGTGCAGGACCGCGATGCCGCCGATGCGTTGGTCGGCCTGCGCGTCGAGGTCGAGCGCGCCGCGCTGCCGCAACCCGACGCCGACGAGTTCTACCTCGCCGACGCGATGGGTCTGCCGGTGCGACGCCGTCGCGGCGAGATCGTGGACGAGCTCGGCAGCGTCGTCGGTCTGACCAGCAACGGCGCGCAGGACCTGTTCGAGATCGGCTACCGCGCGCGCGACGGTCGGCGACGCACGTGGCTGTTGCCGGTGCTGCCGGGCTTCGTCGTCGACGTGACGCGCGACGCGGTGTGGGTCGATCCGCCGCTGGGCCTGGTGCCCGACGAGCTCGACGCGACGGCGGAGCCGCAGGCATGAGCGAGGCGCCGCGCACGGCGTTCGAGATCATCACGCTGTTTCCCGCGGCGGTGGAGGCGTTCGCCGGCGCGGGCCTGCTGGGCAAGGCCATCGAACGCGGCCTGGTCGCGGTGCACACCACGAGCCCGCGGGACTTCGCCACCGATCGCTGGCGCACCGTCGACGACGCGCCCTTCGGCGGCGGCGCGGGCATGGTGCTCAAGCCCGAGCCCGTGGTCGCAGCGCTCGAGCACGTCGTCGCCACGCGCGGGCCCTGTCATCGCATCCTGCTGACGCCTTCGGCGCCGCGCTTCGATCAGCGGGTGGCCGAGCGCCTCGCGACGTTGCCCCGCATCGCGCTGGTGTGCGGGCGCTACGAGGGCATCGACGATCGCGTGCGCGAGCACTACGTCGACGAGTGTCTGTCGCTGGGTGACTTCGTGCTCGGTGGTGGCGAGGTCGCTGCGCTCGCGATCGTCGAGGCGGTCTCGCGTCTGGCCGAGGGCGTGCTGCACAACCCCGAGTCCGTCGCCGGCGACAGCTTCGCCGCCGGCGATCACGGGCCGCTGCTCGAGTTCCCGCAGTACACGCGCCCCGCGGTGTTCCGCGAGCACGCGGTGCCCGAGGTGCTGCTCTCGGGCGATCACGCGGCGGTGGCCGCATGGCGTCTGGCGGCCTCGCTGCGGCGCACGTGGGCGCTGCGGCCCGAGCTGCGCGCGGTCTCGCCGTGGCCGCCGGCCTTGCCGATCTCGCTGGGCGTCGGCGCGGATGCGATCGCGCTCGCGCCGGCGTTGGCGGAGCTCGCACGCTGCCACGCGCTCGCAGGGCTCGTCGTGCTCGGCGGCGACGAGGACGACGCACTCGCGTGGACGCGCGCGACCGGCGGGCGGGTGCCGATCGCGGCGATGCGAGATCTCGCGGCCGTCCGTCGTCGGCTCAAGCGCAGCGAGGCCGGCGCGCCGTGGCTCGTCGCGCTCGCCGCTGCAGGCGAGGTACCTGCGGCGGCCGCGAGCGCCGCCGAGCTGCACGATCGGCTGACCACCTGTGCAGGCCGCCGCGGCGCGGCGGTTCTGCTGCTGCCGGGGCTCGCGGGGGCCCAAGACGCCGCCGACGCGATCTTCGCCCCCGCCGCCGGTGCGCACGAGGGCAGCCCAGCGGCGCCGCAGCGGGCGCGTGTGTCAGAGCACGACCCAACGCTTGCGAACCCGCCCGCGATCGTCGACCCTTCGCGTCCCGCCGCCCTTGCCGTGGTCGAGCTCGCGCTCACCCGGCTGCGCGGGACACCGCAAGCCCCGCCCACGCACGCGGGCCCGACGAAGCCGCCATGAGCAACAGCTGCCCCACCATCGAGGCCATCGAACGTAGCTACCGCCGCGCCGACCTGCCGGCGTTCCGCAGCGGCGACACCGTCCGCGTGCACGCGCTGATCTCCGAAGGTGGCAAGGATCGCGTGCAGGTGTTCGAGGGCGTCTGCATCCACCGCAAGAAGGGTGGCGGACGTGGTTCGTTCACCGTTCGCAAGGTCTCGCACGGCGTCGGTGTCGAGCGCGTGTGGCCCGAGAACTCGCCGCGCGTCGTGAAGGTCGAGCTGGTCTCGCGCGGCCGCGTGCGTCGAGCCAAGCTGTACTACCTGCGCGATCTGTCGGGCAACGCGGCGCGCATCCGCGAGAAGCTCGGTGACTACGCCGAGCTGCTGTCGGGCGCGCCCTCGGCCGCGACCGAGAGCGACGTGCAGCTCGCCGAGGGCGCGCTGTCCGACGACAAGCCCGCCGACTGAGTGGCGGACGAAGACTCCACGCGTGCGCGCGGGCAACGGGTCGAGGCCCAGGTCGCGGCCTTCCTCGCGCGTCACGGGTTGGAGCTCGTCGCGACCAACGTGACGCTCGCGAACGCCGAGCTCGACCTCGTGATGCGAGCCGACACCGGCGAGCCCACGATCGTCTTCGTCGAGGTCCGCAGTCGACGCGACGCCGAGCGCGGTCACCCGGTCGAGACCATCGACGCGACCAAGCGTCGACGCATCGTGCGGGCCGCGACGGCGTTCCTGGTCGCGCAGGGCCTGTGGGAGCGCGTGGCGGTGCGCTTCGACGTCGTCACCGTCGTCGGTGACGACGCGCCGCAGTTCGAGTGGTGGCCGTCGGCGTTCGAAGTCGACGGCTGAGGGCGGGCACGCGCACGCGCCTCGATGCGGGCGCGCGTGGCGATCACGCCCCGGGCGCGCGGCCCGGGACGCACGCGTCGCTCACGGACGGCCGCAGCTCTCGCCGGGCACGTCGACGTTGGCGCCCGTGCAGCAGCCCTGCTGGGTGCCGGCGGCGCAGGCGTTCTGGATGTCCATGACGGTCGCCTCGTCGAGGTCGTCACGGCACACGCAGAGCTTGTCGCAGCAGAACTCGCCCAGGGTCTGGATCCGGGCGCAGGTGAAGCCGCTCTGGCACTTGGTGTTCTCGACCACGACCTTCTTGGTCGGGCCGCCGTCCTTGCAGTCGGCGTCGCTGCTGCACTTCTTCGAGCACATCGAGCGCTCGAGCACGTACTCGATCTTGAGCTGGCAGCGGCCCGAGGTCATGCCCTCGGAGATGACGCACTCGAAGCGATCCACACCGGGATCGGCCGAGTTGCACATCACCGCGTCGGTGCACTCGATCTTCGGCGCCTCGTCCGAGTCGGCGTAGACGCACAGCAGCTCGTTGCACGTGAGCGCGGGGAAGGTGACGAGCTTGCTCTCCGGCGGCTGCGTCTTGCCGTGGTTGCACGGCGCACCGACGTCGCCCTTGGGGCACGCGGCCAGCGTCGCCAGCAGCACCACCGAACCGCCCACGCGGGCGATGCGAGCGGTCGGACGGGCGGAGCGCACCACGGTGCGCACGAGGTCGAGCAAGTGGGTCGTCGTCATGGAGCGCTCGTTCGGATAGGGCAACGATGCCCTCGTTGGTCCTGTGATGGAAGTGGCGCCGCATCGGCGGCGCAAACGGCGAGAACGGACCAGGGGCGCATCGTACACGGCCGGTCGGGAGGGTCAAGGCAGACCCGATCGATGGCGCCCTCGCCCGTTGGCGGGCGGGGCAGGCAGCCCGAGGACGGGGCCTCGGGGGTGAACGCGCTTGCACGCCCTGTGCGGTCGCGCAGGGCATTGCCGCGATGGGTGGGCGAGCCGCGAAGGATCGCACGGTCGCGCGACGTTCATGGCTGCCCGGACACGTCGGCTTCATCGCCGCGTGCGCGACGATCCGTCAAACCGCGCGCACGAGGCGAGGTCTCAGCGGTTCGCGCCGGGGCGTTCCGGGGCGGTGATCGCTGATCGGGGTCCGCCGCCGGTCCGCCCGTGCGAACCGAACTCGCGTGGGTCGCCGCGCGCTCGGCGAAGCGGTCGCATGGGGGGCTCGCGCACGTTCGCGGCACGAGCAGCGCCGCCGGAACACGACGCGGGCGCCGGCGTGGAACCGACGACCGCCGGTCCCCAACACCACCGGCGCGCAGGCGATCCGTGTCGATCCTCATGCACGCGCGACGTGTCCGAAGCTCGCGGCCCGGCGCCGCCGACGAAGCGCGCCGACCCGGCGCGCGGCCCCTCGCGTGCGCGCCATCGCAGCGCCGCGGGCCTTGCAGGTCGCGCGGCCGCCTTGGTAATGTCCTAGGCCTTCGAATGGACCTCCTCGTCCCCAGCTCGACGATCGACGACGCGTGCGTGCTCGCAGCACGCGACGCGAGCACGGTCGCACACGAGCATGAACGCAGAGCGAGCCTCGCCTTTCGGAGCACGCGACCCTAGGACCAACCGATGACCACGCGCTGGCGCACGACTCTTCTCTCCCTCTCTGGACTCGCCCCGTCTCGCGGTCGCCTACTCCGTCGCGCACTCGCGACCTCGGCGATCGGCCTCGCGCTGCTCGGTGCTCCGGTGAACGCCGGTGCCGACGCGGGTCCGCCTCCGCCGCCCGCACCCGGTGGTGGTGCTCCGCCGCCGCCGCCCACGGCTGCGCCCGCGCCCCCGCCGGCGCCCAACGCCGTCGCCGGCTCGCCCAACGCACAGGGCGAGGCCCAGTACAAGGGCGAGGACTACGAGGCCGCAGCGATCCAGTTCTTCAAGGTCTACGCGGGCGAGATCCCCGGTGACCAGCCGCGCGCGCAGTTCTGGCTCGGCAAGGCGCTGTACAAGCTCAAGTTCTACTCCGCGTCGCTGTCGATCTTCGACGAGATCGTGCAGCAGGGCCCGTCGCACCCGTTCCACAAGCTGACGCTGCCGTGGCTCGCGTCGCTCGCCCGCGAGCTGCCCGAGGGCGCGCTCGTGCTGCAGAAGATCGGTCGCTACAAGCCCACCGATCTCGAGGACGAGGCGTTCGACGACGTCCGCGACGAGCTCTACTACCTGCTCGGCCGCTTCTACTACGACAAGGGCGACCTGCCGCAGGGCATCGCGCTGTTGGACCAGGTGCCCAACAACAGCGAGTACTACATCCCGGCGCAGTTCTTCCTCGGCGTGGCCCACACCCGCAACTTCGCCGGTGAGCCCGCGGTGGCGGCGTTCAAGAACGTGCTCCGCCGCTCGATCGAGCTGCGCGAGGCCGCCGAGAAGAAGCGCAAGAACGCGAAGAAGAAGAAGAAGAAGAGCGCCAGCTCCAAGAACAAGAAGCGCCGCGCGAAGACCAAGACGCAGACCGAGCTCTCGTTCGAGGACGAGATGCGTCAGTACGAGCACATGGCCGCGTTCGGCCTGGCCAACATCTTCTACATGGTCGGCAAGTTCGAGGTCGCCATCAAGTACCTCGACAAGATCCCGGTCGAGTCGCCGTACTACCTGCGCGCGATCCACATGGCCGGTTGGGCCGAGTTCCGCCGCGTCGAGGTCGACGACAAGAACGCCAACCAGTACTACCAGCGCGCGCTCGGCTACGTGCACACGCTCAACGCGCCGTTCTTCGACGAGTACCTGTACCCCGACGGCATCAAGATCAAGGCGGTCACGTACTACTTCAACTGCCGCTACGACTCGGCCAAGCGCGCGGTCGACGAGTTCAACCGCAAGTACCCCAAGGCGATGGAGGACCTGCAGAAGATCCTCGAGCAGGCGCCCGAGGACTTCAAGCTGTTCGAGATGGTGCGGAAGATCCTCGACGAGGACTCCGGCCTCGATCCGTTCGTCGAGAAGGTTGCCCGCATCTCGCTGTCCGACAAGAGCCTCGGCAAGTACCTCGCGTACGTCGAGGAGCTCGAGCGCGAGCAGCAGCAGCTGCAGGACATGAGCAATCAGTTCAAGGGCGCTGGCATCGGCGAGCGCGTGACCGAGGATCTGGATCTCGCGCTGTCAGCCGCCCGCGAGGCGACCGGCGCCGAGGCGCGCACGCGCCTCACCGGCGAGATCAAGGAGATCAAGGATCTCAACAAAGAGATGATCAAGGTCGAGTACGAAATTCTCGAGAAGCGCAAGCAGCAGGGCGCCCTGGAGGCCAACCCGGGCAAGCCGCAGCGCGCGAAGATCGACCAAGAGCACGAGATCTACAACTACAACGGCGAGTACTGGCAAGACGAGCTGGGCTACTACCGCTACAAGGTCACGAGCCTCTGCAAGGAGTGACGTCGATCCGGGGACAGCGCGCGTCCCCGGCCGACCTCTGACAATCCGACCTCGGCCCGCACTGCGAACACGCACCCACGCTCCCGGCGGTGCGGGCCAAACCCAGATGGCAGCTCCAGGGCTGCCACACACGCATCGAGAAGGTGAACGCCATGACCAGGTCCCAAGCACAACGTCGCTCCTCCACCCTTCGCCGGGCCACGGGGCTCGGCATCCTCAGCGGCGTGCTCGCCTCGCTGATGCTCGCGGGGCCCGTGGCAGCGAGCGCCGAGGAGCCCGCCGCCGGCGGTGACGGGAACGCGGTCCGCTACGAGCGAAAGTCCGGCAAGGTCGCGACCAAGAACACGCTCGACACCAAGTTCAAGGCCGCGCAGGCGCAGGCAGAGAAGGACAAGAAGAAGAAGGTCGACATGATGTCGGCGGACCAGTTCGCGCGCGAGCGCGAGGCGGTCACGCAGGAGATCGCCGACCAGCAGATCGACCAGCTCAAGCGTCTGATCAAGGCCTCGGAGGAGACCGACGCGGAGTACCCCGATCTGCTCTTCCGCCTCGCCGACCACCACCTGGAGAAGAAGGCGTACTTCGACAACCAGGCCGGCACGCTCTACGAGCAGATCTACGACGCCGAGGAGAAGAAGGACAAGGCCAAGGCGCAGCAGCTCGCGGAGAAGCAGAAGCGCTTCGAGAAGCAGGCCAAGGAAGCCAGCAGCCAGGCGGTCAACGTCTACAAGCTGCTCGTCAGCAAGCCGGCGTTCGCGAAGTACAAGCGCCTCGACGAGGCGATCTACTTCTACGCCTTCGAGCTCGGCCAGCTCGAGCGCGAGTCGGAGATGCAGGAGGCCTACCTCCGCCTCATCCGCGAGTACCCGACCAGCAAGTACATCCCCAACGCGTACCTGTCGTTCGCCGACTTCTACTTCGGCAAGAACCGCATCGACGAGGCGCTCAAGCTCTACCAGAAGATCGTCGACGGCTACCGCGACAGCCCGGTCTACGCCTACGCGCTCTACAAGATGGGCTGGTGTTACCTCAACCCCATCGGCACCGCGGAGCCCGAGTACAACAAGAGCCTCAACAAGTTCGTCGAGACCGTGAAGGCGACCCTCGAGGGCCGCGCCGGCAGCGAGGCGAACGCGAAGCAGCTGCGCCGCGATGCGCGACGTGACCTGATCAAGGCCTACGTCCACGCCGGCAAGCCGTCGAAGGCCTACGACTTCTTCACGACCGTCGGCAACGGTCCGAAGAAGGACGAGGACATGTCGCGCAAGATGATGGAGCTGCTTGCGTCGGCGTACTTCGGCGAAGGTATGTATGTCGAGTCCAGCAGCATCTACAAGAAGCTGCAGGAGGTCTACGAGGGCGATCCGGCGACCTGCGAGTGGCAGGGCCAGGTGGTGATCAACGCGCTCGCGACCGACGACAAGGGCATCCAGTGGGTCGAGACCGAGCGTCTGGCCAACTACTGGAACACCTTCAAGGACAGCAAGTTCAAGGAGCCGGTCAAGAAGGCCTGCCGCGACACCGCGCGCGACACCGTCAAGCAGATGGCCACGGTGTGGCACGACGAGGCCGAGAAGACCCGCAAGTCGGACACCTACGATCTGTCGGAGAAGGCCTATCGCGCGTTCCTGACGACGTTCCCGCAGGACAAGGACGCGTACGAGCTCAACTACTACTACGCCGAGATCCTCTGGACGCAGGCCGACCACGCCTACAACAGCAAGGACAAGACGCTCAAGGCAGCGGGCCTCAACAAGTTCAAGACGGCGCACGAGGAGTTCGTGCGGGTGCTCGAGCGCAAGCCGGACGGCAAGTACACCAAGGATGCCGCCTACGCGCAGATGCTCGCGATGAAGAACTACCTCGAGTACGACGAGACCGGTGGCCGCGCCAAGGCGTGCAAGGTCAACACCGAGGGCGTCTGCGTCTACAAGGACAAGGACAAGAAGAAGAAGGTCACCTCCAAGGACGCGCAGACCGACGTCGCGAGCGACTACAAGGAGAGTGAGTACACCTCCGACGAACAGGAGATGATCAAGTCCTACGACATCTACCAGAAGTACGTGAAGGACCCGAAGGATCCCGAGCTACCGAAGATCGTCTACCACCGCCTCAAGCTCATGATGGAGCACAACAAGCTCAAGGACGCGAAGCCGCTGGCGATCGATCTGGTGACGAAGTTCGACGGTTCGATCTACGCCGCGTGGGCGTCCGAGATGCTGGTCGACCTGCTGACCATCCAGTGGACCAACAAGGACAACACGCCCGACGACACGGTCAAGGCCAGCGACGAGCTCGAGGAGTGGGCCAAGAAGCTGCAGAAGATGAAGGTGTGGAAGCACGACGAGGCCGACCGCGTGCGCGAGGCCGTGCCGACGCTGCTCGCCGGCATCGGCTGGAAGCGCGCCGAGGCCTACCAGGAGCAGGGCAAGTCGGGCGATCCGCAGGGCTACAAGAAGTGCGCCCAGGAGTACGTCAACATCTGGAACGAGTTCGAGACGCACCCCAAGGCGGACATCCTGCTGTTCAACGCGGCGCGCTGCTTCGAGGCCGCGTACCTCGTCGGTAACGCCATCAAGATGCGCAACGAGCTGCTGGCGCGCTACGAGACCAGCTCGGTCTACCAGCAGACGCTGCGCGAGCTGGGCCAGAACTACCAGGGCATCGCGTACTACTCGAGCGCGGCCGACCGCTACGAGCAGTACGCAGAGAAGTACCCCAAGGACAAGTTCTCCTCGGAGGCGCTCAACAACGCGTACCTGTTCCGCCTGGGCCTGGGCCAGGAAGAGAAGGCCGAGGCCGATCTCAACAAGTACGAGGACATCTACAAGAAGAAGGACATCAGCACCGCGGCGAAGATCTTCTGGTCGAAGCACAGCCTGCTGAAGTCGGAGGCCGAGAAGCTCGCCCACGCCAAGGCGTACCTCGCGACCTACGGCGGCAAGGGCGGCAGCGACCGTCAGGCCGTCGCCGAGGCCGCCGTGGGCCAGATCATGTGGCGCGAGTCCTGCGACAAGGAACTGCTCTACGACAGCTGCATCACGGTCCAGCGCAAGAAGGCCACCGCCGGTGAGGCTGCGCGCAAGAAGTCCGAGAAGCTGCGCAAGAAGACCAAGAAGAAGAAGGACGCGCTGCCGAAGTACTGCGGCACCGAGACCCAGGCCCTCATCACCGTGCACAAGCGCGACACGAAGAAGGCCGCCGAGGCGATGGCGCACTTCGACGCGGTGCTGCGCGCCGCGAGCAAGAAGCCGAACATCCCGGCCGACGACCTGCAGCGCGCGGAGGACTACCGCAACGCGGTCGGTATGGCGATGGTCTACACCGCCGACAAGAAGTACGAGGAGTACCTCTCGCTCGAGATCCCCGACAACCTCTACTTCGGCGCTGCGGCCGAGGAGTGGAAGAAGGGCAGCGGCATCCCCAAGCTCGAGAAGGAGTACAAGGACGCGCTGGCCAAGGAGACCGACACCAAGAAGCGGTTCGGCGAGTGGTTCGAGCGCAAGAAGAAGCTCGGTGGTGAGCTCATCGAGCAGTACGCCAAGGTCAAGGGCAGCAACAGCCCGTACTGGGTGCTCGCGGCCGCTGCACGCACGGCGCTGGTGAACCGCAACTTCGCGGACCAGCTCTACCGCGCGCCGGTGCCCGAGAACCTCAAGACCGAGGATCAGATGTTCGCCTACTGCGACGCGCTGGCGGAGAGCTACGGCGACCCGCTGACCGCGACCGCCAAGGGCGCGCTGGAGTACTGCCTGCAGCGCTCGACCGAGTTCCAGTTCTTCAACGAGTTCTCGCGCATGTGCGAGGAAGAGCTGCAGCAGGGCGACGCGGAGGCCTATCCCGCCACCAACGAGCTGTTCGGCAAGTCCATCTACACCGACAGCCAGCTCGACGTGGTCGGCGTCCAGATCGACCTCGAGGGCGACAAGAAGAAGGCCGAGAAGAAGGCCGAGAAGAAGGACGGCGAGGGCGAGAAGGCCGACGCCGAGGGCGAAGGCGACGAGGGCGACGACGGCGAGGGCGCGTCGGCGAGCAACTGATCGGCACCACGAGGAACACGACCATGCGAAGCAACAATCACTCGGGACGTCGATCCATGAAGTTCGCCCTCACCATGCTCGCGGTTGCGCTCTCGTTGGGCGCAGGCTGCGGCGACAAGAAGAAGAAGACCAACGACCCGGGCGGCGGCGGCGGCGGGGTGCACAACCCCTCCGATCCGTCCACCGCGCCGGCGCAGGCCAAGGCGGAGTTCGCCGAGGTCGCCAAGCGCTACGAGGCGGCCAAGAAGAACGGCTCGCTGTCGAAGGGCACCTGCGAGGACCTCTCGAAGGCCTTCGAGGCGGTCTACAAGCAGTACGGCGCCGCGATGGCGGTGGCCAAGTTCAACGCCGGCGCGGTCTGGGAGGAGTGCGGCGACGTCGAGCGTGCGGAGAAGATCTACCAGGACCTCGTCTCCGAGGTGCCCAAGTACGATCTCGCGTACAACAACCTCGGCGTCATCTACTGGAACCGCAAGCAGGAGGGCCGCGCGCTCGACTTCTTCAAGAAGGCCGTGGACGCCAACGCGACCACGCGAGCGCCGCGCAACAACCTCGCGGCCGCGCTGCGTGACAAGTACGCCAACAACCCGCAGCAGTCGGACTTCGAGGCCGCGGAGAAGCAGCTGCAGACGGTGCTCGCGGTCGATTCGGGCAACCGGCTCGCCTACGAGAACCTCGCCCGCCTCTACTACGACCGCGGTCGGCTCAAGGACAAGTCGTACCTGCTGCTCGCGGACCTGGTGGTCACCCAGGCCATCCGCGTGCTCTCCGACGCGAAGCAGGAGAGCGCGGACATCTACAACATCAAGGGCCTGTTGTTCATGGAGGACGACAACCAGGTCGAGGCCCTGCGCGCGTTCAAGCGGGCGGTGGAGATCAAGAAGAACCACACCGACGCCAACATGAACATCGCGATGATCGCGATCCGCTTCCGCGACTACAAGAGCGCGGAGGAGAGCATCGGCATCGCGCTCAAGGACGGCCGACAGAAGAAGAACGTCGAGGCCTACCTCGGCCTCGGCGTGGCGCTCCGTGGCCAGCGCAAGTACGGCGATGCGGAGAGCGCGTTCAAGAAGGCGCTCGACGTCAAGAGCTCCGACCCGCGCGCGCTGTACAACCTCGGCATCCTCTACCACGAGCACATCGGGCCCGAGACCGAGCGCAAGAACGACACCGGCAACTTCGACAAGAAGCCCTACGAGAAGGCGAAGGACTACTTCGACAAGTTCGTGTCGCAGTCGTCGGGCAAGAAGGAGCTCGAGAAGTACGCGGCCGACGCCAAGAACCGGATCGCGAACATCAACGACTACTTCAAGAACATCGAGGAGATGAAGAAGCTCGAGGCCGAAGCCAAGAAGCTCGAGGAGCAGGCGAAGAAGGCCGAAGAGGAAGAGAAGAACCGCCTGCTCAAGATGGAGGAGGACCTCCGCAAGCAGCAGGGTGGTGGTGGCGACGCGGCCCCGCCGGCGGACAAGCCCGCCGACAAGCCGGCCGACAAGCCGGCCGACAAGCCCGCCGACAAGGCGGCGGCCAAGCCGTCGAAGTAGCGCCGCGATGGCCGATCGCCGCCTGCGCGGTGATCGGCTCCAGCGCCGGCCGCGAGCCGCCTCACAACGAGGCTGCCGCCGCCGGCGCTTCGTCGTTTCTGGCCCGACGCATCACGCGAGCGCGCCGCGCTCATGGCAAGCGATCGGCCACCACGCGGGCGATCCAGGCGCTCGTGGCCCGTCGCTCGCCCGCGCGCAGGGCCGATCCTGCGATCGAGCTTTCACGCCCACCCGCAGCGCCGGTGTCGTTTACAAGCCCCGCGCCCCGGGCTAGGATGCACTCTGACCCTGACCGACGTCGCGCGCGCGTGCAGGGTAGGAGAAGCGTCATGCGTTCGAGCATCATCGCGTTCGTCGCCGCCAGCCTCTGGGCCTCCGTTGCCGCTGCCGCTCCCGCGGATGGCGATGCGGACGATGCCGCCCGCAAGGGCGAGAAGGGCGGCGTGACCGTCTACGACTTCGACGACGACAACGTCGACGGCGAGGTCCTCAAGCCCGAAGGGGCCAACCTCGCGGCCCGCGGCCGTGCGAAGCACGCGAGCCTGATCAGCATCCGGCCGCACTTCCTCCGCGAGCTCATCAACATGGCGCGCGACGTCTGAGCGCGGCGCGGCCGCTCCCGCGAGGACCAAGCGGGATCGGCCGGTCGGTGCCCAGTCCGTGCCGCCCGCGAGCCCACCCGGCTCGCGCAGCTCGGTCGTCCCGCCCCGCGGCGGGATGACTGTCCAAGGCTGCGTCTTTCCCAGACTTTCTACCCAGTGCGATCTCTCACCCCTCTTTCGAGGGGATTCGTTCGGACCCTGGAACCCCGCCGGAAGCCGGCTGTCTTGGCCCCCGAACCCCGCCGCAGGACCGAGCCATGTCCCAAGCCCTGACGCTCAAGATCTTCCAGAACGGCCAGCTCGTCGAGCAGAAGACGCTCAATCAAGACGTCATCAAGATCGGCAAGCTCAAGAGCAGCCACCTGTGCCTCGAGGACGACTCGGTCGCCCGCATGCACGCGGTGATCGAGGTCTCGGGCTCGGATGTCCGAGTCATCGACCTCGGCAGCTCGACCGGCAGCATCCTCAACGGTCGCCGCGTCGAGAAGAACGACGTGCTCAAGTCCGGTGACGTGCTCGAGTTCGGCCCGTTCCGCGTCGAGGTGGAGTTCACCGCGATGCCGGCCGCGGCCCCGATGGGCGTGACCGTGGTCGCCGCGGCGCCGAGCGGTCCGCCGGTCGCGATGGCGACCATGGCTCCGTCGGTGGGTCAGACGCAGATGGCTCCGATGGGCGCGGCGCCGATGGTGATGCCGGCTGCGGCGCCGGTGCAGCAGCGCCCGGTGATGCAGATCGACGCCAGCGAGGTCGAGGTCCAAGACGGCTCGCGCGTGACCGAGGTGGTCACGATGTACAACCGCAGCGTCGTCGACGTGCAGCACGTCGGCCAGGTCAAGAGCCGCGTCGCGCAGGCGCCGGTGTTCCTGGTCTTCGGCGGTGCGCTGTTCCTCGCCGGTGCGGGCGTGTTCGCCTACGACGTGACGCAGGACTGGGGCGCGTACCAGGAAGCGGCCCGCAAGGCGGTCGACGCCGGCCAGCAGAAGCCGCAGGAGCCGGGCACCGGCTTCGCGGGTCTGGGCATCGCGCTCGCGCTGCTGGGCCTCGCGCCGTTCTCGTTCGGCGTCATGCGCATGCGTGATCGCGGCCTGCCCTCGTACACCCTGGGCGAGGGCCACCACGCGACCTTCCACGCGCCGCCGCAGGGCCTGCCCGACGGCGTGGCGTTCCCGCTGGTGCGCGGTGGCGACCACCACGACTACGCGCTGCAGTTCACCCGCGAGATGACCGGCGAGGTCACGCTCGACGGCCAGCGCATCACGCTCGCCGAGCTCGTCAGCTCGGGCCGCGCGGGCGCGATGGGTTCGTCGTACAGCTTCCCGCTGCCTCCCGGCGCCCACTGCCGCGTGCAGTACGGCGATCTCACCTTCCACGTGAACTCGGTCGCGCCGGGCAAGGTGCTCGCGACCAAGAGCGAGGCCGACAAGCCCTTCTGGCTGTACAACGCCGCGTCGCTGGCGGTCATCGGTTCGATGCTGGTGCTGGTGCACCTCATCCCCGACGACATGCTCGACATGCAGAGCGACGAGACGCTCGCGGACAACCGCTTCGTCGGCTACATGAACCAGCCCGACGAGATCCCCGAGGAGGAGCCGCCGCCGGAGCAGGAGAACTCGGACGACGAGGCCGGTGGTACGGGTCAGCGCCACAAGGGCGAGGAGGGCAAGATGGGTAAGCCCACCTCGAAGAACAAGTCGGGTCTGTACGCGATGAAGGGTCCCAAGGACGCCATCCCGCAGATGGCGCGCAACTTCGACCCCGACATGATGGCGCGCAACGCCGGTATTCTCGGCATGGTCCAGCAGGAGGCCGGTCACTTCCTCGCGTCGCCGTACGGCGGTGCCTTCGCCGTCGGCAACGACGACGAGGACGTGTGGGGTGGCTTGACCGGCACCGAGATCGGCGAGGCCTACGGCGTCGGCGGTCTGGGTCTGGTCGGCACCGGTCGCGGTGGCGGTGGTACCGGCGAGGGCACCATCGGTCTGGGCAACGTCGGCCTCATCGGCAAGGGCGGCGGTGGCGGCACCGGTTCGGGCTACGGCCGTGGCTCCGGTGCGGGCTTCGGTGGTCGCGGTACGCGAGTGCCTCGCGTCCGTCAGGCCAAGGCCGAGGTCAAGGGCGCGATCGACAAGGACATCATCCGTCGTATCGTCCGCGCGCACATCAACGAGGTTCGCCACTGCTACAACCAGGGCCTCGTCAAGGACCCCAACCTCAAGGGTCGCGTCGCGATCCAGTTCACCATCGGCCCCAGCGGCAACGTGCCGGTCGCGGTGGTGCAGGAGTCGTCGATCAAGGACACCAGCGTGGGCCAGTGCATCGCCAAGGCGGTCAAGCGCTGGACGTTCCCGAAGCCCGATGGCGGCGGCAACGTGGTGGTGACCTACCCGTTCGTGCTCGAAGCCGGCTGAGCTGGCGCGGCACGGAGCCGACCGACGGGGTCGCTGCAGCAGCAGCGGCCCCGTTCGCGTTTTGGGGCCCGCGGTGTGCGTGACGGCGATCGGCATCACGTCGACGTCGCGTGCGTGTGGAACCACGCACGCATCGCGTTGTCTGAGTCGGTGAACAACGAGACGCATCCGCGACTGAAGCGAGAGCGAGTCGTCGCCGCGAGCGCACGGGCCCATTGCACCGTTGCCGCGCGCGCGTCGGACTCCGGACCTGCGGGATCGAGGTGATCCGGTACGTCCGCTCGGCTGCTTCGGAACGCGGAGGCGAGGAGCACCGTCATGTCCGCAGCAACCGTCACGCTCAAGGTCTTCTCAGGTGGTCAGTGCGTCGCGACCCATCGTGTGGCGCGCGACATGGTCAAGATCGGACGTCTTCCGACGAGCCACCTGCGGCTCGACGACGAGGCGATCGCACGGATGCACGCGGTGCTCGAGGTCCACGGCGACGAGCTGCGTCTGATCGATCTCGGCAGCGCGACCGGTACGCTCGTCAACGGCACACCGGTCGAGCGCTCGGTGGCGATCCATCGCGGAGATCGCATCGAGCTCGGGCCCTACTCCGTGCTCGTCGATGTCGAGGCGCCCAGCCGCACCGTCGCGCCCGCGATCGCGGTCGACGTGACCGAGCACGAGCACGCGACCGCGCCCGCGGTGGCGCAGATCGTCGCGCGCTGGCGTGATCGCGTCATCGACGTGCAGCACCTCGGACACGCGCGCCGTCGCGATGCTGCGGCCTGGCTCGCGCTCGGCGGCCTGCTGTGCCTGGGCGGCGGGGCCCTGTTCGCGCACGACGTCACGCAGGACTTCACCAGCCACGCGGCCGAGGTGAAGGCCGCGGCCGAGGCCGGACGACCCACGCCGCCGGCCCCGGGCTGGGGCACCGGCGGCATCGGCATGGTGCTCGCACTCGCGGGGCTCGTGCCGCTGGGTCTGGGCATCGTGCGACAGCGCGAGCAGGTGCGTGATCGCTACATCCTGGGCGAGGGGCCCGACGCGAGCATCCCCGTGGGTGGCACCGCGCTGCGAGAGCCGCTCACGCTCGTGCGCCGCGATCAGTCCGGCATCGTGCTGCAGCTGTCGCCCGAGCTGCGCGGCTTCGTCGAGCGCGCCGGCGCACGACAGGAGCTCGCAGGTGGTGCGGGCGAGCTGCGGCTCGAGCCGGGCACGCGCGCACAGGTCACGCTCGGTGAGCTGCGCTTCGACGTCACCGCGGTCGCGCCCGGTCGCGTGCTCGCGGGGCGCGGTGAGACCGATCGCGCGTACTGGGGCTTCAACGCCGCCTCGCTCGCGATCATCGGCGGCATGCTCGGGCTGTCGCAGCTGGTGCCCGACGACGCGCTCGCGATGTCGAGCGACGAGACCGCGGCCGACAACCGCTACGTCGGCTTCCTCCACCAGCCCGACGAGGCTCCGCCGCCCGAGGAGATCGACGAGCTCGGGCCCAACGACAGCGAGAGCGTGGCCGGCCTCGCGGGTCGACGCGCGGAGGGCGAAGAGGGCGCGATGGGCGACCCCAGCAAGGTGAACGTGCGCAAGATGTACGCGACCAAGGGCCCCAAGAGCGCGGTGCCGCAGCTCGCGCGCAACTTCGATCCCAACGAGCAGGCGCGTGAGGCCGGCGTGCTCGGGTTGATGCAGCTCGAGTCGGGGCACTTCCTCGCCTCGCCCCACGGGGCCGCCTTCGCGGTCGGCAACGACGACGAGGACGTGTGGGGCAACCTCACCGGCAGCGAGATCGGAGCCTCCGGCGGGATGGCCGGCCTGGGCCTGGTCGGCAGCGGGCGCGGTGGCGGTGGCGATGGTGCCGGCACCATCGGGCTCACCGGCGTGGGCCTGATCGGCCAGCGCGGCGACAACGGCACCCGCCTGGGCTACGGCGACCGCAACGGCCGCAACTCGGGCACCGCGTTCGAGGGCCGGGGTCCGCGCAAGCCCAGCGTCCGCGTGGCCGACATCGCGACCCAGCCCTCGGTGGACAAGGAGATCATCCGCCGCGTCGTGCGGTCGCACATCAACGAGGTCCGGGCCTGTTACAGCCAGGGCCTCGTGCGCGACCCCAACCTGCGCGGGCGCGTGGCGGTGCAGTTCACCATCGGTTCCAGCGGCACCGTCGGGGCCTCGGCCGTGGCCGAGTCGTCGCTCGACGACGCCCAGGTCGGCAGCTGCATCGCCAAGGCAGTTCGTCGCTGGCGTTTCCCGACCGGCGCGACCGCGGGCAGCGCGGTGGTGACCTACCCGTTCGTGCTCAACCCGGGCTGACCCCAAGGTGGTGGTGACGGCCGTCCGCGGGGCGAAACGCCCTCGATCCCGCGGGCGGCCTTGTCACGCTCGCAAACGACCGGCTACCATGCACCGGTTCCGCGCCCCGTGGAGGCCCGAAGTCCGATGCGCCGGTTTGTCGCCCTCGTCGCCCTGGTCGTTCCCATGCTCGCCTTTTCGCCGGGCTGCAAGCTTGCCAGCCGTCAGCGCGTGCAGGCGATCAACCGGCTCAACGAGGGCATCGCGCTCGAGAACAAGAACAACACGACGGGCGCCGAGAAGTCGCTGAAGGAAGCGATCGAGCTCGATCCGACCTTCGCGAAGCCCTACTACATCCTCGGGCAGATGTACCGCAAGCAGGGCAAGTTGGTCGACGCGGAGAAGATGTTCCGCGGCGCGATCGACAACATGAAGGAAGAGCCCAACGCCGAGTACCACTACCAGCTCGGCACGATCCTGACCGCGCAGGGTGAGGCGCAGGGCGTGAGCCAGACGGAACAGGCGGCGAAGTTCAACGACGCCATCGCCCAGTTCCAGGAGTGCATCAAGCTCGACCCCAACCACTACCGGTCGTACTACCGAACCGGCACGTTGTACGAGAAGCTCGACCAGCCGCAGAAGGCCGACCAGAACTACCGCAAGGCCATCGAGCTGCGCCCGGGCTACAGCCTCTCGTTCGTGGCGCTCGGCAACATGTACATCGACTACGGCCACGCCAACGTCGGGCAGGCCGTGCTCGACGTCGGCACCAAGGTCAACGACAAGGACGCGCACATGTGGAACGGCCTCGGCCGCGCCCAGTTCGCGCTCAACAAGCCGCTCGACGCCATCGAGTCGTTCAAGAAGGCCAAGGCCATCGACCCCGACCTGGTCGACGTGCTCTACGGCCTGGGCATGGCCTACGCCGAGGTCCGCGACCGCAAGAACGCGGTCGAGAACCTCCAGGCCTTCCTGCAGAAGGCGGGCAACGACGTGCCGGAGGACCGCAAGAAGGCGGCGAACGACACCATGGCCCGCATCAAGGACGTGATCTGAGCCCGGGCCTGCAGCCCGCGGCCTGCACCCGTGTCCGCACCTGCGCGCGTGCGCCGTGATCACGGTCGCACGCGCAGCCGTGCGCGCATGTGCCTGCGCAGAGGCGGCGCTCGACGTTCGTCGGCGTCGCGACGGACCAACGCGTCGGCGTGGCATCGCGCAACGGCGCGCTCGCGTGCACGGCCCGCTGCACCGATCACGATCGCATCACGCGTGCGGCGTTGAAGTCGCACGCGCTCGCGTGTTATATCCAGCACCGTCCCCGCGACGAAATCTCCAGTAAGTCTCGAAGGATAGCGCCCAGATGGAACTCACTCAGCGGATCAAGCAACGCCTTCGAGAGGTCGAGGACTGGACCGGGATCATCGACGAGCTCGAAGCCGAAGCGAACGGCGCCGGCGACAAGGCCGCGCAGTCGCGAGCGCTCTTCGATCTCGCGCGCGCGTGCGAGGAAATCTTCCTCGACAAGGCGCGCGCGATGACCTGCTACCAGCAGGCGTTCAAGTGCGATCAGACCAACCTCTCGGCGCTGGGCCACGCGCGACAGATCTACCAAGAGATGGCGCACCTCGAGATGGTGACGCGCTTGATGGGGTTGGAGCTGCAGCGCAACAACGACCCGTCGCAGCGTGCGTCGCTCGACTACGCGTTCGGGGTCGCGCAGCTCAACCAGCGCAACGTCGATCTCGCACGCAAGCACCTCGAGCTCGCGCGTGACGCCGAGCCGAACAACGAGGTCTACGGCGATCGCTTCCTCGAGACGATCTACGACCGCAACAACTGGCAGCTCGCGTTCGAGACCATCTGGGCGCAGCTGCGCGCGATGTCTGGCGCCGAGGATCCGCTCGCCGCGGACGTGGTCAAGCGCGGTCATGCGCTGAGCGCCGCGTACATGCGTGCGGGCCGGATCCTGCAGCTCGAGGCGCCCGAGGACCAGCGCCGCCTGCCGTGCGTCTTCAAGGCGCTCGACGCCGACCCGAGCAACGACGAGGCTGCGTACCTCGCCGAGACCGCGCTTGCGGCCACCGGCAACCTGCAGCTCGTGCAGAAGCTGCAGGATCGCCGCGCGGCGCACTGCGACGATCCGCGCGAGCGACTGCGGGTGCTGCTCGCCGCCGCGATCGCGTGGCAGGTGCGGCTCAACAAGCCCGAGATGGCGTCGTACTTCTTCCACCAGGCGCTCGAGCTCGCGGTGGGCCAAGGCGAGTTCGACGTCGGGTACGGCGAGGACTGGCAGCTCGCGGCATTCCGTCAGCTCGTGCAGACCGCCGACGCGTCGGGCAACGCCGACGCGCTCATCCCGTTGGCCGAGCGCGCCGTCGCGGTGCTCGACGACGTCGACGCGGCGATCGTGGCGCTTTCGGCCGGCGAGCTGGCGTGGAAGAAGTTCAAGGACGTCGACACCGCGCGCCGCTTCTTCGCGCGCGCGGCCAAGCACGCGCCCGAGCATCCGTTGGTGGTCGCGTTCCGCAAGAGCGAAGGCCTCGACGAGCCCGGATCGACCGCGCAGGTCCCGGTCGCGCCGAGCTCCGACGGCAAGACCACGAAGCTGCCGGCGGCCGAGGCCGATCCCGAAGGTCGCACGATGCAGCTGCCGCGCGTCGGCACGGCGGAGACGCCGGCACCGCGCGGGACGTTGCTCGACACCGAGGCGGTGATCGATCGTGAGCCGGTCGCAGCGGAGCCCGAGCCGGAGCCGGAGCCGGAGCCCGAGCCGGAGCCGGAGCCCGAGCCCGAGCCGGCGCCCGAACCCGAGCCCGAGCCCGAGCCCGAGCCGGTTGCCGCCGCACCCGAGCCGGTGCGCGCGCCCGAGCCCGCCGCGCCGACGCCCAGCGCCCAGCCGCGTCCGCGTTCCGAGCCGCAACCCGCCGCGAGCGCGACCGCCGAGGCCGAGGGTTCGGCCGAGGCCGGCGAGATCGACGGCGAGTCGTTCACGGCCCCGCAGATGGCCCTGATCCGCAAGGCCGAGGCCGCGGAGAAGGCGGGCAACAAGAAGGCGCTCGACTTCTGGCGCGAGGCCGTCACGGCGATGCCGGACAAGCAGTACCCGCGCAGCCGGCTCAAGGCGCAGTACGCCGATCAGAACAAGTGGAGCAACGTCGCCGACCTGCTCAAGGAGCAGCTCAAGCACATCGCCGACGGCGACGTCGACACGCGCGAGCGCGTGCACTGGGAGCTGATCGAGGTCTACCGCGATCAGCTGCGCCAGCCGGGCCTGGTCGTCACGACCCTGGCCGCGCTGGAGAAGCTGCTCGAGGACGCGGGCCGCACCACCGAGCTGCTGCGCGTGATCGAGGCGCAGCAGGACCAGTACGAGCAGATGAAGCGCTGGCCCGACCTCATCGGTCGCATCCGTCGCCGCGCGGAGCTCTCGCCCGATCCGGAGCAGCAGAAGGCGCTGCACCTGCAGGCGGGCAACCTGTTCCTCGACAAGTTCAACAACCAGGCCGAGGCGATCAAGAGCTACGAGGCCGTGCTCGAGATCGACGCCTACGAGCCCACCGCCATCGCGAAGCTCAAGGACCTCTACGGTCGCCGCCGCGACTGGGAGCGCATGATCGCGGTGCAGCAGAAGGAGCTCATGCTCGTGGCCGACGCCGGCGAGCGGAAGGCCCAGCTGCTGGAGATCGCCCGCACCGCGGGGCAGAAGATCAAGAAGCCGTCGCTGTCGATCGAGCTGTGGACGCAGCTGCTCGAGCTCGACCCCGGCAACGTCGAGGCGCTGCAGAACCTCGAGTCGCTGCAGGAGAAGGAGAAGGCGTGGCCCGAGCTCGCGGCCACGCTCGACAAGCTCTGCGAGGTCACCACCGACAACGCGGCGCTGGGCGGCTACCTGGTGAAGTTGGGCCTGCTCTACAGCGAGAAGCTCAACGACAACGCCGCGGCGATCCGCACCTGGGAGCGACTCTACGAGATCGATCCCGAGAACCGTCGCGCCCAGGATGCGCTCAAGAAGCTGTACCTGCAGGAGGGCCAGATGGACGCCCTCGAGCAGTTCTACGCCAAGCAGGACAAGTGGGGCGAGTTCGTGCGCGTGCTCGAGCGCGAGGCCGAGACCGCCACCGGCGCGCAGAAGACCGCGCTGCTGCTCAAGATCGGCGATCTGTACCGCGACAAGCTGGCCAAGCCCGATCGCGCGATGCGTTCGCTCGAGAAGGCGCTGTCCGACGATCCCGGCAACCTCACCGTCGCCGAGCGGCTCATCGAGCTGTACGAAGAGGCCAACGACGAGAAGAACATCTCGGGTCCGCTCGAGATCAAGCTGCAGCACTGCGAGGATGCGGCCGAGCGGCAGCGCCTGCTGCGACGCCTCGGTGATCTGGCCGAGCGCGTGCTCGGCGATGCCGCGCGGGCGTTCGGGTACTACCGTCGCGCGTTCGACGAGGACCACACCGGCGCGGACGTGCGCGGTCACATGGCTCGGCTCGCGCCGACCACCGGCAGCTGGGGCGAGCTGGCGCAGTCGCTGCAGGCCGCGATCGAGAAGTTCGGGGCGAGCAGCGACAGCTTGCCGCTGCGGCTCGAGCTGGCCGAGGTGCAGGAGCGCAAGCTCGTGGACCTCGACGTCGCGCTGAAGATCAACCAGGGCATCCTCGAGATCGACCCCGAGCAGTCGGTGGCGCTCGAGTCGCTCGAGCGGCTCTACCTCGCGCTCGGCCGCGAGGAGGACCTGCTCGCGGTGCTGCGCACCAAGCTCTCGCTCGCCGGCGACGACGACGAGCGCCGCGCGACCCAGACCCGCATCGGCAGCATCCACGAGCAGCTCGGTCACCACGACGCGGCGATCGAGGCCTACCAGGCCGTGCTCGCGACCGGGGTCGAGGACGCGACCGTGCTCGCGTCGCTCGACCGCATCTACCTTTCGCTCGAGCGCTGGCCGCAGCTGGCCGACGTGCTCGCGCGCGAGCTCGCGGTGCGTTCCGAGTCCGACGTCGACGGTCGCTGCGCGTTGCTGCAGCGGCTGGGCGAGCTGCAGGCCGACAAGCTCGGCAACGACGCCGAGGCCATCGAGCTGTTCCGCCGCGCGCTCGACCTCGAGCAGGGCTTCGAGCCCGCGCGCGCACGACTCGAGCGCTGGCTCGACGCCGACGCGCACAAGGTCGGCGTGGCCGGCATCCTGCTGCCGGTCTACGAGGCGCAGGAGCACTGGTCGCAGGTGGTCGCGTGCCTGGAGATCCAGGCCGCGGCCGCGCAGCAGACCGAGGCGCGCGTCGAGCTGCTGCTGCGCATCGGCTCGATCCACGCCCAGCGCATGGGCGATGCGACCGCGGCGTTCTCGGACTACAGCCGCGCGTTGCGAGAAGATCCGCTGTCGGACACCGCGCAGCGCGAGCTCGAGAGCCTCGCCAGCATCGAAGGTCGCTGGGAGGACATCGCGACGCTGTACGAGGAGGCGGTCACCAAGGACCTGCCCGCCGAGCAGCTGCGCGCGCTGCTCAAGAAGCTGGCCGAGATCTACGACGGCCAGCTCAACGACCCCGCCAAGGCCATTGTCTGCTACCAGCGCTCGACTGACATCGACCCCGAGGACAAGCACTCGCTCGATGCCCTCGAGGCGCTGTACAGCCGCGACCAGAAGTGGGAGGAGCTGCTCGACGTCTACCGTCGCAAGGTCGAGCTCGAGAGCGACCCCGATCAGCGCGAGAGCCTGCGCTTCAAGATCGCCGCGCTGCAGGAAGAGATGCTCGCGCGTCCCGACGACGCGATCGCGACCTACAACGAGATCCTCGCGGACGACGACGTCAACCTGCGAGCGATCACGGCGCTCGATCGCCTGTACCAGTCGCGGCAGAAGTGGCCCGAGCTCGCCGAGAACCTCGCGCGCCAGCTCGCGCTGGTCGGTGACCCCGAGCAGCAGGTCGAGCTGAGCCTGCGACTCGGCGGCGTGCGGCTCAAGCAGCTGGGCCAGACCGGCCTCGCGGTCGAGACCTACAGCAAGGTGCTCGAGATCGATCCGCACAACGAGTCGGCGCTCGATGCCCTCGAGGGCCTGCTCGAGGACGAGCAGCACCAGCTCGCGGTCGCGCGCATCCTCGAGCCGGTCTATCGCGCCGGTAACGACTGGCCGCACCTGGTCCAGAGCTACGAGATCATGGTCAAGCACTCGCTCGACCCGGCCGAGAAGATCCGGCTGCTGCATCAGATCGGCGAGCTGTACGAGATCGGCGGCGACGAGCCCGCGAAGGCGTTCTCGGCCTACGGCCGGGCGCTGCGCGAGGATCCGGGCAATCTCGACACCCAGGACAAGCTCGAGGGCCTGTCGCGCCAGATGGGCTCGTACGCCGAGCTGGTCGCACTGTTCGAAGAGGTGGTCGAGTCGGTCGTCGACGACCAGCTCCGCATCACGCTCAATGCCAAGGTCGCGAGTCTGTACGAGACCGCGATCGACGATCCCTCGAAGGCCGCCGCCGCCTACGAGAAGACCCTCGCCATCGATCCCGGCAACTTCGCCGCGGTCGACGCGCTCATCGAGGTCCACCGTCGCACCGACAACTTCGCCGAGCTGGTCTCGGCGGTGGTGCGCAAGGCCGAGATGATCGACAACCCCGAGGATCAGAAGAAGCTGCTGCTGTACGCGGCCAACATCCGCGAGAGCGTGATGGAGGACGCCGAGGGCGCGATCAAGCTGTACCAGCAGGTCCTCACCATCGACGACGCCGATCGCACCGCGCTCGACGCGTTGGTCAAGCTGTACATCCAGCTCGAGCGCTGGGAGCAGCTCAAGGACGTGTACCAGCGGCTGTCGGAGCTCGCGACCGATCCCGACGAGCGCCGCCAGGCGCTGTACGTGCTGGGCCAGGTCTACGACACCGAGCTCAAGGACGTCGCGCGCGCCATCGACACCTACCAGGCGGTGCTGGATCTCGACCCCAGCGACGCGCAGGCGATCTCGGCGCTCGATCGACTCTACGGCCAGGCCGAGCGCTGGCTCGACCAGCTGCAGATCCTCGAGCGCGCGGTCGATGCCACCGACGCGCCGGAGGAGCAGACCGCGTATCGCTTCCGCATCGGCGGGCTGTGGGAATCACAGCTGGGCGACATGATCCGCGCGATCGAGTCGTACCGCGAGGTGCTGAGCCACGATCCCGGCCACGTGCCGACCATCGAAGCACTCGACCGCATCGTGCACGGCGACAACGAGCCGATGGCGGCGGCACAGGTGCTCGCGCCGCTGTACGAGCAGCTGGCCGAGTGGGGCCACCTCATCGACGTGCAGGAGGTCATGATCGCGCACACCGAGGATCCGGTCGCGCGCATCGATCGCCTGCACCTGGTCGCGTCGATCCACGAGCGTCAGGTCGGTGAGTTCGACAAGGCCTTCGACGCCTACGCCCGCGCGCTGGCGCTCGATCCCCAGAACGAGCAGACCATCACGCAGCTGGAGCGACTCGCCGAGGTCACCAGCGAGTGGGAGAAGTACTCGAAGCTGCTGGCGGAGCAAGCCACTGCTGCGGCCGATCCGCTGGTGAAGGTCGGCCTGCTCACGCGCCTGGCCTACGTGCTCGAGGTGCGCCTGGGCAACGTCGACGGCGCGGTCGCGCGTTACCTCGAGATCCTCGCCATCGATCCCGAGCACGCGCACTCGATCGAGGCGCTCGATCGCATCTTCAGCAACCTGCAGCGCTGGCCCGAGCTGGTCGAGAACCTGCAGCGTCAGGTCGCCATCACCGGCGACGAGCAGCAGGTCATCGAGCTGTACCTGCGCATGGGCCAGATCTATCAGTACAGCCTCGGCGACGCGGCCAAGGCCATCGCGGCGTACCGCGAGATCCTCAACCTCGATCCCGCCCACACCGCGACGCTGGGGGCGCTCGAGGAGATCTTCGCCGCCGGCGAGCACCAGTCCGAGATCGCGGAGATCCTCGAGCCCATCTACCACTCGGCCGAGCGCTGGGACGCGCTGGTCAAGCTGGGCGAGGTCAAGCTCGGCACCACCGCGGACACCGCGGATCGGCTGCAGATCATCCAGCAGGTCGCGGAGATCTGCGAGCACCGCCTGGGCGACGCCGGTGAGGCGTACGTGTGGTGGCTGCGCGCGTACATCGACGATCCGACCAACGAGCACGTGTGCGAGGAGATGGAGCGCCTCGCCGAGATCACGCAGGAGTGGGGCCACATCGTCGACGTCGGCGATCAGATCCTCGAGGCCAACGCGGCACCCGAGGTGCGCCTGGCGGTGTTGGGCCGCTCCGCGCGCGTGCTCGACAGCAAGCTCGGCGACGCCGAGCGGGCGATCGCGGCCTACCGCGCGGTGCTCGAGCTCGATCCCGAGAACGCGCCGGCGCTGGCGGCACTCGATCGCATCTACGGCACCACCGGCATGGCGCAGGACCTCGCCGAGGTGCTGCAGCGGCGCATCCGCGGCACCATGGACGGCGAGCAGCTGGTCGACTTCGAGGTCCGCCTCGCGCAGGTCTACGAGAACGACCTCGGCAACGTCGAGCAGGCCATCGCGGCGTACAACCGCGCGCTCGGCCACGACGCCGCCAACCAGTTCGCGCTGGGGCGGCTCGAGAGCCTGTACATGGGCCAGTACCGCTGGCAGGAGCTGTTCGACAACTACCAGAAGATGGTCGACGTCGCGAACACCGACGACGACATGGCCGAGTGCTACCAGCGCATGGCCAAGCTCGCATCGGACACACTGTCGCGCGAGAGCGATGCCATCGATCTGTGGAACCGCGTGCTCGAGCTGCGCGGCGACGACCCGCTCGCGCTCGGCGAGCTGGCGGCGCTGCACGAGCGCAACACTCGCTGGGACGACCTCGTCGACGTGCTCGAGCGCCAGGTGCTCGTGATCCACGACCCCGAGGCCAAGGTCGCGTCGTACCAGCTGCTCGGTCGGGTCTACGGCGAGCGGCTCGAGCGCGACCGCAACGCGCTCGAGGCGTGGCTCAACGCGCTCGAGATCGACGACGCCAACCTCGAGACGCTGCAGGCGCTGCATCGCATCTACGAGGGCAACCAGGCCTGGGTCGAGCTGATCGAGATCCTCGAGCGGCTCATCGGCCTGGGTCCGGACATCATCGGCTGGGAGCAGCTGCGCGAGCTGTACGCCAAGGTCGGGCGCATCCAGGGCGAGTACCTGATGGCCTCGGACAAGGCCATCTTGGCCTGGCACAAGGTGCTCGAGCTGGCGCCCGGCGACATGGAAGCGCTGCGCGCGTTGGAGGACCTCTACACGCAGCAGGGCATGTGGCCCGAGGCGATCGAGGTGCTCGAGCGCAAGAGCAAGGTCATCGAGGACCGCGACAGCAAGATCGACGTGCTCATGCAGATCGCCCAGATCTGGGAGGAGCGGCTGCAGGACAAGGTCCAGGCCGCGGGCGCGTACCAGGAGATCCTCGAGATCGACAACACCCACCTGGGTGCCTCCGAGGCGCTCGAGCACATCTACCGCGACACCGCGGACTGGGGCTCGCTGGCCGAGCTGCTGATCAACCGCGCGGAGATCCTCGACGATCGCCACGCACGCGTGGAGACGCTGCAGGCGGCGGCGAAGGTGCTCGAGGAGAACCTCGAGGATCAGGACATGGCCTTCGCGACGCTGCAGGCCGCGTTCAACGTCGACTACGCCAACGACCACACCGCGCGCGAGCTCGAGCGACTCGCGACGCAGGCGGGCAAGTGGGGCGAGCTGCTCGGCGAGTACAACGGGCTCGTGCAGCAGATCGAGGATCCGCTCGAGCGCTGCGAGCTGATGGTCAAGATCGGCCGCTGGTACGGCGAGCACCTCAACAACGCCGCGCAGGGCATCTACGCGCTCGAGCAGGCGCTCGCGCTCAACCCCGAGAGCGTCTCGGCGTTGCGCGAGCTGGCGAGCTTCCATCGCCGCGCCGAGAGCTGGCCCGAGCTGGCGCAGACGCTGCAGCGCATCGTGCCGCTGGAGACCGAACCGTCGGCCCAGGCCGACACCTACCTCGATCTCGCCGAGACGCAGGAGACGCGCCTGGGTGACACCGAGGGCGCGGTCGAGAGCTACCGTCGCGTGCTCGAGATCGACAGCGACAGCGTCACCGCGCTCGACGCGTTGATGCGGCTGCACGAGCAGCGCCAGGAGTTCGCCGACCTCGTGCACGTGCTCGATCGGCGCGCGGCCATCAGCGAGGATCCGGACGAGCGGCTGCGCCTGCGCAAGCACGCCGGCTACGCGCAGGAGGTCAACCTCGCCGACGCCGGCGCGGCGGTCGAGACCTACCGCGCGATCCTGGCCGACGAACCCGGCGACCTCGACGCGCTGCAGTCACTCGAGCGGCTGTACCTCAACGGTGGGCGCGTGCACGAGTACCTCGAGATCCTCGAGGCCCAGCTCGACGTCACCAACGACACCGAGGGTCAGGTCGGCATCTACGAGAAGATGGCGCACGGCCTGGTGACGATGGCCAACGACCGCGAGCGCGCGGCCGAGATGCTCGAGAAGATCGTGATGCTCGATCCCTCGCGCGAGGTCACGTACCAGCAGCTCGAAGAGCTGTACCGCGGCATGGAGAAGTGGACCGAGCTGGTGGAGACCTACCGCTCGCACGTCAACGCCACGCCCGACGTGCAGAACAAGGTCGCGCTGCTCGCGGCCATGGGCGAGGTCTACGAGAAGCAGGTCCAGGACGTCGACCGTGCCATCGAGACCTACGCCGAGATCCTGCAGCTCGACCCGTACAACTTCGACGCTGCCAACACGCTGAGCCGCCTGCAGGAGGCGATCGAGGACTGGCCCAACGCGATCCAGACCATGGGTCGACTCGCGGATCTGACCCGCGAGCCGGCGCAGCGCACCGAGCTGCTGACCCGCATCGCGCGGGTGCAGCACCAGAAGCTGCAGGAGTCGGAGCAGGCCGAGTATCGCCTCAGCCAGGCGCTCGAGGTCGATCCCAGCTATGTGCCCGCGCTGGTGCTGCTGGCGGAGATCTACAAGCAGCGCGGTGACTGGCTCAAGGCCGCGCGCACGCTCGAGGTCGCGGGCGACTACTCGCACAACCCGCTCGAGCGCACCAACTTGACCGCCGAGTCGGCGTTCATCAACCACGAAGAACTCGACAACCGCGACAAGGCGGTGGAGCTGTTCGCCAAGACCATGGCGCTCGACCCCGAGCACGTCAAGGTCGGTCGCGTGCTGGCGGAGATCTACTACGACGCCCAGCACTTCGCGTACTGCGATCCCATCTACGACATGCTCACGCGCAAGGTCGATGCGCTCGAGCTCGACGACGATCAGCAGCGCGAGCTGTTCCTGCGCGCGGCCAAGACCGCCCGCACCCTGGGCAACGGCGAGAAGGCGCTCAAGCAGTACAAGCGCGCCTACGACATCGACCCGACCAACCACGAGGTCCTGACCGGCATGGCGGACCTGTTGTTCGAGCGCGAGGACTGGGAGCGGTCGTTCAAGCTGTACCAGACCATCTTGGTGCAGCACCGCGACACGCAGTCCAGCGAGGACACGGTCCAGGTCTATCACCGCCTGGGCACCATCAAGAACCGGCAGAACGAGCCCCGCAAGGCGCTCAACTACTTCGAGAAGGCGCTGGAGGTCGATCCGCACCACCAGCCCACGCTCGAGGCGGTCATCGCGTTGCAGGCGGCCGGCAACGACTGGGAGGGTGTGATCTCGGCCAAGCGCGCCCTGATCGACATCTCGCCCGACGGCGACACGCAGTTCGCGCTGTGGAAGGACATCGGCGAGCTGTACGCGACCAAGGTCCAGAACAAGGACAAGGCCGCGTCGGCGTTCCAGAGCGCGCTCGACCTGCGCCCGGACGACTACCCGCTGCTGCACACCCTGCTCGATCTCTACACCGCGTCGAAGCGGTGGAACGAGGCGATCGCGGTCATCGACCGCATCGTCGAGATCGAGAAGGACGGCAAGCGGCGCAGCCGCTACCACTACACCGCGGCGGTGCTGCTGCGCGACGAGCTGGGCCAGATCGACGACTCGGTCGAGCGGTTCAACCTGGTGCTGGACGATGACCCGACGATGCTCAAGTCGTTCCAGGCCATCGACACCATCTTGACCAAGGCCAAGGACTGGAAGGCGCTCGAGCGCGGCTATCGCAAGATGCTCAAGCGCCTGCCGCAGGAGGGCAACGAGCCGCTCAAGGTCACGCTGTGGAGCAACCTCGCGGAGATCTACCGCACGCGTCTGCAGGACTTCAAGTCAGCGGTCGCGGCCTACGAGGTCGCTGCGAAGCTCGATCCGGACAACGTCGACCGCCACGTGAAGATGGCGGAGCTGTACGAGCGCCTGATGGAGATCAGCCCGCGTGAGTACGTCGATGCCGCGGTGCGCGAGCACCAGGTGCTCATCGCCAACGAGCCCTTCCGCTACGAGAGCTACCACGCGCTGTTCAACATCTACGTGAACGCCAGCGAGGTCGACAAGGCCTACTGCGTCGCGTCGGTGCTGAGCTTCCTGAAGAAGGCGACCGATCAGGAGCAGGCCTACGTCGACCGCTACAAGCGCGGTGACTTCGTGATGGCGCGCCAGCGGCTCAGCGAGGACACGCTGCGCCGGCACGTGTTCCACCCCGACCAGGACCTGTACCTCACCGGCATCCTCGGCCTCATCGCGCCGGCGGTGGCGGCATGGCGCGCGGTGCCGCTGCCCGGCACGCTCAGCCCGACCGAGCGCATCGACATCCAGGTCGATCCCTCGCTGTTCTCGCGCATGGCCAAGTACGTGAAGGACGTGCTCAACGTGAGCACGCCCGACGTGTACCTGCGCCCCAACGACCCCGGCGATCTCACGCTGATGAACATCAAGCGTGACGAGACGCTGCACCCGTCGATGGTGGTGTTCCAGAACCTGCTGCGCGGCAAGAACGAGGCGCACCTGGTGTTCGCGCTGGGCCGGTACATGATGGACCTGTACCTGCCGCACTACTGCTACATCGCGCTGGAGCGCTCGCCGCAGCACCTCAAGCAGGTGTTCCTGGCGTGCCTGCGGCTGGTGGGCATGCCGGTGCAGGGCGACGCGGCGGCGCTGGACATCATCGGCCGCGAGATCCGCAGCCGCATGCAGCCGGCCGCGCTGGATCAGCTGCGCAGCCTGATGCAGAAGTTCGTCGACGCCGGTGGCTCGACGGACGTGAAGCGCTGGGCCGCGGCATCGGAGCTCACGGCCTACCGCGTGGGCCTGCTGCTGTGCCACGACCTGCGCATCGCCGGTCAGATGATCTCGCAGGAGCAGTCGATGCTCGGCAGCGCGATGGGTCCGCGCGACAAGATCAAGGAGCTGGTGCTGTACAGCATCAGCGAGGACTACTTCACCGCGCGCCGTGCCATCGGCGTGACGGTGGGGTAGCGCCCGCACCCGGCCGGGGCTACGACCACTCGAAGTCGATGCCCCAGCCGGGGAAGCCGTGTCCGGCACCGCCGGCGGTCGCGACCTCCACCGTCGCGCCCGCGGGGACCTCGTGGGCGCGCCACGGTGCGAGCGCGCGCGGCTCGTGCTCCGGCAGCAGCAGCCGCACCGCGGCGGGCTCCGGCGGCCCCGCGCGATCGAGTCCGTGCGGCGGGTTCGAGACGCGGTCGATCGCGACCTCGATGCGGCCGGCGCGGGCGAAGTGGTAGCGCGCGAGCGTGCCGTCACCGCCGCGCCGCGCACCGCCGCCGCCGCTGGCCTCGCGCAGCGCGGTGGTCACGGTGATCGCGTCGCAGCCGTGCAGCGTGCCCGGTGGCAGCACCGGACCCGACCACGGGCCGCCGTCGCCGTGCACGTCCGCACCGCGGCCACCGGCCACGACGTCGAGCAGCCAGCCGTCGTCGACGCGCGCGACCACGATCGCGCCCAGCGAGCACGAGCCCGCACGCGCGCGATCGGGCCACGCCAGCGCCAGCGCGCCGAGCACCGCGTCGTAGACCCGCGCGACGCCGAAGGCCCGCGCGATCGCAGCGCTGCCCCTGGCCGCACCGACCCACGATCGCGGCTCCACGGTGAGCGCGAGGCGGGCGCCCAGGCGCGCGTCCGGCCGTGCGAGCCCCAACGCGTCGCCGAACGCGAGCGTCGCAGCGAGCAGCGCGTCCTCGCGATCGACGGCCGGTGCATCGGCGTCGGCGTCGGAGCTGTCGCGCAGATCGACGCTCCACCCCGCGCCGGTGTCGGCCAGCACCGCGCGCACGGCGTGACGACGGCCGCGCACGACGTCGTCGGAGAACGCGGCGACACGACCGATGGGGCGCAACGCGGGCAGCTCGCCCGCGCCGGCGCCCAGCCGCACCCACGCGCCTCGCAGCAGCGCGTCGACGCGCGCGTCGATCTCGGCGTCGGTCGTCATCGCGGCTTGTGCGGCGTCATCGCCTGCGTCGCGCGCGAGGGCGACGACGCGACCGTGCTCTCGAGGATCCCGGTCGCGCGGAAGATCGAGATGGGCTTGCTCTTGCCCTTGACCGTCACGGGTTCGCGATCCTCGACCGCGACCTGGCCGCGGACCTGGTCGTAGGTCGACTGGCTGATCAGCACCTCGCCGGGGCCCGCGACCGAGCACAGCCGTGAGGCCACGTTCACCGCGTCACCGATCACGGTGTACTGCAGCGTCAACGACGAGCCGATCGCGCCCGCGATCACCGGACCGGTGTTGACGCCGATGCCGATGTGGATCGGCTCGGCACCGGTGGTGACGCGCATGCGGTTGAACTCCTCGAGCGCGCGCTGCATCTCCAGCGCGCAGCGCACCGCCAGCACCGGCGAGTCCGGCCGCTGCACCGGCGCGCCGAACAGCCCGATGATCTCGTCGCCGACGTACTTGTCGAGCGTGCCGCCGTTGGCGAACAGCACGTCGACCATGACCTCGAAGTACTCGTTGAGCGTGCGGACCATCTCCTCGGGCGTGTGGCGCTCGCTCATCGAGGTGAAGCCGCGGATGTCGGCGAACAGCATGGTCACGTCGCGCTTGCTGCCGGCCTGGTCGAGCTGCAGCGCGCCGGAGACGATCTGATCCACGAGGTTGGGCGAGAGCAGCCGCTGGAACTGCGCGCGGGTCTCGGCCTCGCGCTCGATCTTCAGCGCCAGGCGGTTGTTCTCGATCGCGACCGCGGCCTGGGTCGCGATGCCCTGGAACAGCGTCAGGTCCTTCTCGGTGAAGGCGCCGGTGGTCAGCATCGAGTCCATGTGCATCGCGCCGACCAGCCGATCGGCGTGCAGCATCGGCACGCACATGGTCGAGCGGATGCCCTGCATGATGATGCTCTTGGCGGCCTTGAAGCGCTCGTCGAGCATCGCGTCGGACGACAGCACCGCGCGCTTGTTGTTCTTGACCTCTTCGAGGATGCTGCTCGACAGCGTGATGCGCTCGTCCTCGCGCTTCTGCTTGACGTACTGCGGCACCAGCTCGCCGGTCTCCTGGTCGACCAGCAGGATGACCGCACGGTCGGCGCGGATGAGCTGGAAGGTCTCGTCGACGATCTTGCGGCACAGCGCATCGAGGTCGGTGTCGACCGAGAGCCGCTGCGACAGCTCGTGCGCGATGCGCAGCTTCTCGTAGTCGGCGCGCAGCGCCTCGACGTTGGTGATCTGGGCCGCGGGCAGGAAGTGCGAGCTGGCATCGACGCGGCTGCGGACCTGGCTCTGCACCTGGTCCGAGAACATCGTCATGTGCTTCATCGCGGGCTGCGAGGGCATCTCCTCCTCGAAGCGCAGCACGGTGTTGCCCAGCGCGATCTCGTCGCCGTTTTGCAGCGTGTGCTCGGTGATGCGCTCGCCGTTGACGAAGCTGCCGTTGAGGCTGCCGACGTCGCGCAGCACGTAGCGGCCCTGCGGCCCGCGGGTGATGCGGCAGTGTTCCTTCGAGACGATGCGGTCGAGCAGCTGGACGGTGTTGTCCGGGTGACGCCCGAGCGTGTTGAAGGCCGAGAGCACGTGCTCTCGCTGGCCTTCGCCGGTCACCAGGATCAGCCGCGCCTGCATCGCTGGACCCGGCAATCGTAGCAGGTCCCCCGCGGACGCGGGTCGGGGGCGCCGCGCGCAGCCGAGCCCGGCCCGGCGCGTCGTTGCGGGCGGACCGACCGCGGTCTCACTCGGGCATCACCACCTGGTGCTCGATCTGAACATCGCGACCGTAGGGCGACAGGACGTCGAAGGGCCAGTGGTACCACGTCGTGTAGACCGCCCCGAGGTTGGCGCGGTTGCCGTCGACCTCGATCCAGGTCTCGATCTCGGGGTCGTCGACGCCGATCCCGACGAGCTGCGATTGCATGCGCTCGCGCAGCGCCTCGCGTTCCCGCGCGTCCTTGCGGTACAGCTGCCGTCGCCCGGCGAAGGTGCTGCCGGTCTCCTCGAGCACGCGGTAGGCCTCCTGCTCGAGGAAGGTGGTGCGGACGACCTCGTAGCCGACCCAACCGGCCGCGAGCAGCAACAACACCACCGTCACCGAGACGATGTTGACGATGCGCGGCTGTTTGTAGCGGACGGGTTGCACGGTCGGTGAGGCTGCGCGGCCGGCTGCGCGGGGGCTGCGGGAGCGCCTGTGCGCCCGAACCGGCGTCGCCCTCCGATCATACGCGATCGGGTGCGGGCGCCCACGGCTGACGCTATCATCGTGTCCCTTCGCGGCGTGCACCATCTCCCGGCATACGTGGCGATCGAGCGCCTGGCGCCCGGTCGGGTGATCGTGGTCGTCGCACCGGCCGATGCCGCGGGTGCGCGGCGTCTGCTCGATGCCGGCGCCAAGGTCATCGTCGTCGGCGCGCTCGCAGACGCCGCCGGGCTCGACGTGCGGCCAGGCGCACCGACACTGCCGCTGGCCGACGGCAGCGCGCACGTCGTCGCCTGCATCGAGGGCTTCGGCGGCCTGTCCGCCGACGGGCGCGCGACGCTGCTCCGCGAGGCCCGACGCGTGCTGCAACAAGACGGCGTCTTCGTCGCGTGGGCACCCCAACGCGGTGCAGGTGCGGTCGACTTCTGGACGATGGAGCGCGAGCTCGGCGAGGGCTTCGCGCGGCTGCAGATGGTCGCGCAGATGCCGTGGCAGGGCTTCAGCCTCGCGCCGGTGCTCGACGACGACGCGGTGCCGCCGGTGGTGGTGCGCGAGTCGCTGCTGCACGAGGCACCCGAGGCCACGCACTACCTCGCGCTCGCTGGCGGGCCCGCGGCGGCACAGCACCTGCGCGAGGCGCTGCAGTGCGTGTTGATCCCGCTCGACGGTGCGGCGCTGGTCGCCGACGAGCGCGACGACGAGGCCGAGCTGCGGCGCGAGGCCGCCGAGCTCGCCGCGACCCAGGCGGCCGCGCAGCTGCGAGCGTGGGAGGCCGAGCAGCTGCGCGTGCGTCAGGAGCACGACGAACGCGCGCACCGGGCCGAGCTCGCGCGGCAACAGGTGGTCGAGCAGCTGCGCACCGAGACCACCGAGCAGCTGCGCGCGCGCGCCGGTGAGCTGGCGCAGGTCCGCGCGGCGTTGGCCGAGGTGCAGCAGCAAGAGCGCGAGCACGCCCAGGCGTTGGCGCGGCAGCAGGCGCAGCACGAGGCGCAGGCGCAGCAGCACGCCGAGGCGTTGGCGCGGCAGCAGGCGCAGCACGAGGCGCGCGAGCGGGAGCACGCCGAGGCGCTGGCGCGGCAGCAGGCGCAGCACGAGGCGCGCGAGCGGGAGCACGCCGAGGCGCTGGCGCGGCAGCAGGCGCAGCACGAAGCGCAGGCGCAGCAGCGCGAGCGCGAGCACGTCGCGGTGCAGCAGCAGCGCGAGCACGAGCACACCGAGGCGCTGACGCGTCGACAGCAGGAGCACGCCGAGGCGCTGACGCGGCAGCGGCACGACCACGAGGCGCTGCAGCAACAACGCGAGCGCGATCACGCGGCCGCGCTGGAGCAGCGCGAGGCCGAGCGCCAGGCCCTCATCGCCGAGCACGCGGCGGAACGGTCGCGGCTCGAGCAGCGCGCGCACGAGCTCGAGGCCCGCGCGCGCGAGCTGTCGCTGCGGGTCGCGGAGCTCGAGGCGCGGCTCGAAGAGCTCGACCGCAAGGAGCGTGAGCGCGCCGCTGCGCTCGAGGAGGCGCGCGCACACGAAGGCGCGCTGCAGCGCAATCTCGACGAGGCGCGCGCGTGGACCGAGACCTCCGCCTCCGAGCTGGCCGAGGCTCGCGCGCGCGCCGACAGCCGCATCGCCGAGCTGCGCGCCGCGCTGGACCATGCGCAAGAGCAGCTGCGCACGCGCGACAACGACGTCGCCGTGCTCACGCGCATGATGCAGGAGCTCGAGCAGTCCTCGGTGCGCAACGGTGAGCGCGCCGAGGCCCGCGCGCGCGAGCTGGAGGAGCGCGGGCGGGCGCTGGCGGAGCTGCGCGCGCGCGTGGACGCGCTGCAAGAGGAGCGGGCCCTGCTCGCGCGGCAGCTCGAGGTCGCGGTGGTCGAGCGCGAGGCCGCACGGCAGCTGACCACGCGGCTCGAGGTCGACCTCGAGCACGTGCGACGTCGGGCCGAGTCCGCCGACGAGCATCTCGCCGACCGCGTGGCCGAGGCCGCGCGGCTGGCCGCCGAGGGCGCGATGCTGCGCGAGCGCGTCGAGCAGCAGGAGCGGGCGCTGACGCAGGCCCGCAGCCGCGCGGACGAGCTCACCGCCAGTGCGGCGCACTCGCTCGAGCAAGGTCGCGTGCAGGCCGAGCTCGCGATCGATCGCGACCGCCTGCGCGAGGAGCTGGCGCGGCGGACCGCCGCGCTGGAGAAGCTCGAGGAACGTCTGTGGGGCGCGCGCGACGAGGCCCAGCGCGAGCGCATCGAGGTCGTCAAGCTCGGCGCCGAGCTCGAGCGCGTGCGCGAGCAGCTCGAGCGCGCGCGGCAGGCCGAGCTGTCGCGCACCGACGAGCTCGAGCGCGTGGCCGGCGAGCTCCGGCGGCTCGAGCTCGACCGCGCCGAGGCGCTCGCGACCGTGCGCACCCGCGACGACGAACTCGTGCGGCTGCGTCGCGAACTCGACGCCATGGCCTCGCGCTCGAACGATCTGCAGCAGCTGCGGGTCGAGCTCGACGCGCGCTCGCGCGAGCTGGTCGAGGCCGGCGGTGCGCTCGAGCAGGCCCGCGGGCGCGAGCGCGAGCTGCAGCACGCGGTCAAGCGCCGCGAGCAACAGCTGGTCGAGGCCGGGGTCGAGCTGGAGCGCCTGCGCAGCGAGCTCGAGCACCACCGCGGTCTCGGTGGCGGCCTGCAGAGCGAGCTCGACGTGCGCATGCTCGAGCTCGAGCAGCTGGCCGCGGGCGTCAGCAACCTGCAGCAGCAGGTCGAGACCCTGCGGCTCGAACGCAACGAGGCCGATGCCCGCGCGCACGAGCTGCAGTCGCAGCTCGAGCAGATCGCGGCCGAGCGCGAGCTGCTGCGCCGGCACCTGCGCGAGCGCGAGCAGGAGCTGGCCGACGTCGCCAGTGCACAGGAGTCCAGCGGCGCCGAGCTGTACCTGCTGCGTCGCGAGCTCGAGAGCGCGGCCGAGACCAACGAGCGGCTCAGCGAGAGCCTGCGCGGTGGCGGCGAGGACGACGAGGCGCTCGAGGCCCGCGTGCGGCACTGGCCGCCCGACGCGGTGGCCGAGCTGCAGCGGCTGCGGGCCGAGCTCGCGGCGCGCGGCGATGCAGCGGCGCGCGTCGAGGCCGAGGTCGCCCGCGCCGACGACGGCGGCGGCGATCGTGCGCGGCTGCGCCGGCTGCAGCTGGAGATCGAGATCCGCGCGCAGGAGCACGAGCAGGTGCTCGCGCAGCTCGATGCCGCCGAGCAGCGCATCTGGGAGATGAGCGACGCCAGCGATCGCAACGCTGCACGGCTGGCGGCCGGGCTCGCACAGCTCGAGAAGCAGCGCGAGCAGCTCGACGACACGCTCGAGGAGCTCGAGGTCACGCGCGGGCAGCTCGCGGCCGCGCAGGCCCGCGGCATCGAGCAGGAGCGGCTGCTGGCCAGCGAGCGCGCGAAGCTGACACGCCTGGGCGCCGCGACGGATGCGAACGGATCCGGGATGGACGGCGACGCGGTCGATGCGTTGTTCGCGGATCTCGACGACGCTGCGACCGGTGACGCGCAGCCGATCCTCTTGCCCACCGCGGCGACCCTGGCCCAGGTGGCCGCGCGACAGGAGGCGACCGCCGGCGTGCCCACGATCGTCAGCGACGGGGGCAGCCAACCGGGCAGCCAGCAAGCGAGCTCGCCCGGCGCGCAGTCCGGCAGCCGGCCGATCGAGCTGCGCAGCTCACCGCGCGTGGTGGTCGAGCCGCTCGACGACGACGCGTGGAAAGAGCCGTCCGGGGGCTGAACGCGCCGCGCCCGGGCCCGCACGGCGGGGCGCGCCCGCGGCCGTCGCTGCGGTCCTGTGGGCCCTGCGCCGCGCGCACGCGTGCGGGTCTTCGCACAAGGACTTGACGCCGACGGCGTCGCGAACTAGTTTCCCCCGGCCCGGCACCTGCGAGGGTGGCGAAATTGGTAGACGCGCACGGTTCAGGTCCGTGTGTCTTACGACGTGGGGGTTCGAGTCCCTTCCCTCGCACTGCGCTTCGGTCCCCGACAGCCGCGTTCACGCGGCGCCGGGTGGCGGAGGGCGCGGGCTCAGGCCGGCTCGATCTTGCTGACGGCGATCGACGGTCCACTCATGTGGATCCCGAAGCCGCCGGACTCGAGCTTGCCGTGCACGCGCACGCGTGCGCCGACGGTCGCGCTGAACTTGCCTTCGAGGCGCCACACGTCGCCGTCGTCACCGACGAGCTCGTAGAAGCCGCCCTCCAGATCGTTGTGCCGGATGGTGCCGGTGAAGACCGACCCGGAGGCGCTCTGCGCTTTCGACATACGCGCCGAAGTGTACCGCATCCGCCGCGCTGGGCTAACCTGGGTGCACGGTGAACGCGGTCGTCGCCCGTCGCACGCGCACGTGGATCGCGTGGCTGGGGCTGTGTGCCTGCGGCGGCGGTGCCACGCCGGGCAAGGCCGAGCCCGCGGCCGCCGTCACCACGCCCGCGTCCGCGCCGTCGCCGGCGAGCAGCGTCGCGGCGATGCCGTCGTGGAGCGGCGAGGCCTGGCCCGCTGCGAGCGCGCGGGCGGAGGCGATCGAGCGCGAGCTGCGACGCGACGCGAGCCCGCCGTCGACCGCCGCGGATGCGACCACGCGCGTGGCGTGGGCGCGCACGCTCGCACGCATCGGCGGTGCCGACGCAGCCGCGGCGCTGCAGCGATCGCTCGCGGCCGAGCCCGATCCCTCGCCGGCATTGCTCGCCGCCGCGGGATTGCTCGAGCCGCTGCCGAGCGAGCCCGGTGCTGCGGCGAGTCCCGACGCCGCATTCGCAGCGCTGGAGACGTGGCTGTGGAGCTTCTACGCCGTCGACGAGTCGTCCTCGCGCATGCGTGCGACTGCGTTCGCGCTCGCACGCATCGGCGGACGTGAGAGTCAGCGGCGCTTCGCGGTCGAGATCGCCGAGCCCGATGCCGACGTGCCGCGGCGCGCGGCGGTGCTCGAGGCCATGGGCATCCTGTGCGCGCGAAGGCACCCGCTCGACGCGGCCGCGCTCGACGGGCTCGCGGCGGCGATCGGTGGTGCCGATCACGAGGTGCGTCGCGCCGGCCTGTACGCCCTGGGGCGCTGCGCAGCGCCGTCGGCCGAGGTCTTCGCGGGACCGGAACGCGCGGCGTGGATCGACCGCCTGGCCGCCGCGATCGCGGTCGACGACGACGATTCCGCACGGCTGGCGTGGCGCGCCCTCGCGGCGTTCGCCGAGCTGCCTGCGACGATCCCCAAGGAGATCCTCGGCGACGAACCGCCGCCGTGGTTGGTCGAGGTCGAGGCCGTGCGCGCGCTCGCGGCCCACGCGAAGGGCCGTGCGGCGTTGATCGAACGGCTCGCTCGGCTCTCGCCGGCGCGCATCACTGGCGTGCGCGCCACGGTGGTGTGGGTCGCGTTGTCGGGTCTGCGCAAGGCCGTCGACGCCGAGCCGGCGCTGGTCGAGCCGCTGGCCGCGCTCGCGCGGGGACTGGCCGAGGCTGCGCCCGCGGACGCGCGTGCGGCCCACGAGCGCGCGGTGGTGCGCTGCGAGTTGGAGACGCTCGCCGCCATCGCGACCGGCTCGGTCGCCGCGCTCGAGCGCTGCGCCGAGGGCACCGAGGCGCTGCCGGAGTGGTACGGCGCGACGCTGGCCGTCGATGCGCTCGCGGCGATGAGCCGTGCCGAGCACGCGAGCGCCCGCGCGCAGGGACTGCTCGAGCGCGCGGGTGATCCGCGACCGGCGGTGGCGGCGGCAGCGATCGCGGCGCTGGCCGACGTCGAGGATCCGCGGGTCTCCGCGGTGCTGCGCGAGGCGTTGCTGCGCGCCGATGCCGGCGTGCTCGCGGCCGCGAGCGGTGCGATCGCGGCGCGCTCGGCCGATCGGGATCGTCGCGACGGCGCCGCGGTGGCACCGCTGCAGCGGCTGCTGCAGACCGCGGATCCCGTGGCGGCGCTCGAGGCGAGGCTGTCGGCGATCGAGGCCCTCGGGGCGCTGGCCCGCAGCGCGCCGGCGCCCGCGGGCGCAGCGGCGCCGCCGGGTGAGGATCTCGCGGCGCCGCCGCGCTTGGATGCGCGCGGCGACGAGGGGCGCGTGTGGCTCGAGCACACCGTGCTGCCGCTCGCGAGCGATCCCAACGATGCGATCCGTCGCGCGGCCTGGTCGGCGCTCGCGGGTCACGACGCGCTGCGCGAGCGCTTCGCCGCCGCGGTGCCCACGAGCTTCCCGCAGGCGTTCGCGCCCGCGGTGCACGAGGCAGTGGCGCAACGCGAGGCCGTGGTCGGATTGCGCGTGCACACGGCGCTGGGTCCGTTCGTGATCGCGTTCGCGGATGCGCCCGCGCCGATCGCCCAGGGCGCGCTGGTCGGGCTCGCGCGCGCGGGCTACTTCGATGGCCTGCGGTTCCATCGCATCGTGCCGGGCTTCGTGGTCCAAGGCGGCGACCCGCGCGGCGACGGCTACGGCGGGCCCGGCTGGGTGATGCCGTGCGAGTGGTCGGAGCTGCGCTACGAACGGGGCACCGTCGGCATCGCGCTCGCGGGCAAGGACACCGGCGGCTCGCAGTTCTTCGTCACGCACACGCGTCAGCCCCACCTCGACGGGCGCTTCACCGTGGTCGGTCGCGTCGTCGACGGCATGGACATCGTCGATCGTCTGCTGCCGCACGATCCCATCGTGCGGGTCGAACCGCTCGAGGCGCTGCCGTGACGCTGTGGCTCATCGGCGGCCACGATCCCACCGGCGGCGCCGGCATCACGCGGGACGAAGCCACCGCGGCGCGGCTGGCCCCGGCGCTGCCGCGGCGTGCGGTGAGCACCGCCGCGACGTGGCAGGGTGACGGTCGGCCCGCGCGCGCGCAGGCGCGGCCGGCCGAGGCCTTCGCGCGCGAGCTGGAGGGGATCGAGCACGCGCGCGCGATCAAGCTGGGCCTGGTGCCGCAGTCGCTGGTCGCGACGCTGGTCGCCGCGCTCGCGCGCAGCGCTGCGCCGTGCGTGATGGATCCGGTGCTGCGCGCCAGCGATGGCGGCGCGTTGGGCTCGAGCGCCGGCGCGCTGCTGCAGCTGCTGCCGCGCGTCACCGTGGTCACGCCCAATCGCGACGAGACCGTGGCGTTGCTGGGCGTGCCGGCATCCGAGCTGGTCGTGGCCTCGCTCGCCGCGCGCGGGGCAGCGGCGTGGCTCTTCAAGGACGTCGAGCCCGGGCCGCAGGTGTGCGATCGCTTGGTCGAGGGCGCGCGCGTGCACGAGTTCCGCCGGCCGCGCCGTGCCGGCGCAGACCCGCGCGGCACCGGCTGTGCGCTCGCGACGGCGATCGCGTGTGGTCTGGCGCAGGGCACGTCGCTGCGCGAGGCCTGTGCGCGCGCGATCGCCTGGCTCGACGACGCACGCACGCACGTGGTCGCGGGGCCCGACGGCCGTCCGCACCTCGCGTGAGCGTCAGCGCTCGGCGGGGACCATGCGCAGCTCGGCCAGCTGAGGCAGGCTCTCGAGCCGCGCGGCACCGGCCGCGGTGACCACCGTGCCGGAGAGATCGAGCCGCTGCAGCTTCGCCAGCTGCAGCAGCGTCTCGGTCGACGCATCGGTCACCAGCGTGTGATCGAGCCGCAGGCTCAGCAGCTCGTGCAGCCGCGCGAGGTGCTCGACGCCGGCGTCGACCACGTCGGTGTGGTCGAGCTGCAGGTGCTGCAGCTTGCCCAACGCGGCGACGTGCGCGAGCCCGCGGTTGGTCACGCGCGTGCGCGAGAGCACCAGCGTGCGCAGCTCCGTGAGCGGCTCGAGCTGGGCCAGGCCCGCGTCGGACACCTGCGTGCCCGCGAGGTCGAGCTCCTGCAGGCGCGTGAGCGCGCCGATGTTCGTGGTCGCGCGATCGTCGAGCGCGGGCACGTGCAGGCGCAGCCGTTCGAGCTGGGTCAGCGCCGCGAGCCCCTGCATACGGCCGTCGGCGAAATCGCCGGCGAGCTCGAGCCGGCGCAGGCTCGGGACGTTGCGCAGGGCCTCGAGCCCGGCCTCACCGATGTCGCGCTCGAGCAGGATCAGCTGCGCCAGCGCCGGCAGCTTGACCAGGTGCGCGAGCCCGGGGCCGGTCACGGCCGAGCGCGGCAGCTCGAGCGTCTCGATGCGCGGGCACAGCCGCAGCGTGTGCAGGCCGGCGTCGCCGAAGCGCGGGCAGTCGCAGCGGAAGCGCTGCACCGGCAGGTCGCGGAAGTACAGCGGGCTGTTGTCGTTGAAGTTCTCGCCGGCCCACAGCACCTCGCGCAGGTGCGACAGCGGCTTGATCTGGTTGAGCGAGAAGTTGCCGATGCGACTGTCGCGGATCTCGAGCACCTCGACCGCGGCGGCCTTCGACAGCGTCGTCATGGCCTCGTGGTCGAGCCACGCGCCCGCGAGCGTCACGTGGGTCAGGCTGCGCGGCCACAGATCGAGCATGCGGCCGAGCTCGGTGTCCTTGGGCAGCTCGCTCAGCGAGAGCTGTTGCAGCGGCAGCTTGGCCAGGGGCTCGAGCGCGAGCTCCTCGGGCGCGCCCACGCGCACCAGCGACAGCGATCGCAGCGCCCCCAGCGAGGCGATCGCGGCGATGGCCTCGCCGTCGAGCTCGAGCTCGGCCAGGGTCAGCTGCTCGAGCCGCGGCAGGTCGACGAGCTGCCGCGTGAGTCCGGGGCAACCCGACAGTCGTAGCGATCGCAGCGACCTCGCCCGCCGCGCGACCGCGGCGAGATCGACCGACGTGCAGACATCGCTGGCATCGAACTCGCCGATGCGACCGAGGCGATCGGATTCCGCGAACGCGATCTCGAGCGCATCGACCTCGGCCAGCTCGAGCGCGTCGAGTTCGCTGCCGTGATAGATCGTGAGCGTGCCGCTGGGCGGTGCAGCGATGCTCGCGGGTGGCTCGACGACTTCGGGTTGCTCGGCGCTGGGCGCCGCGTCGTCGAGCGTCTCGGTCGGCGGATCGCCGCACGTGCACGCCGCGAGCCCGAGGCCCAGCCACGCGGCGCACGCCCGAGCCCGTCGAAGCCACGCGTCGCGCACGAGCCAGCTGTACCGCGAAGCGACCCCGCCGTTGGCCCGGCGCGAGGCCTGGTTTGCGCGGGTCCGCGCGCGTTTCGGGGGTGCAGCGGCGGCTGCGCCCCCGCCGCACCCGGGCGGGGGCCACGATCCACAGAGCGTTGTTAGCCCCTATCTGAACGTTGTTCCGCGGGAATTCAGCGTTGCCCTTGCGTGATTGACGCAACCCCCTCGTTTATGTACAACGCGCCGCAACGGCCGTTCGGACCCGAGGGGTCCCCCGGCCGTGAGGGAGTCAGGTCCACCATCATGGGTACCAACAGGATCGAGCGCGTGCTGCGGCACGACGGGATCGTCGCCGTCCTCGACATGTCGTCAGAACAAGCTTCGAACGGTGATTCGGGCTGGGTTGGCGAGGAACGCTGGCAGCCGATCGTCATGGAAGCGGTCAAGCTGCGGCAGATCGCCAACGAGCCGGCCGTCCGCGTGCTGGTCGGCGATCACGCAGTGCTGGTCTCCGGCGACGAGAAGCACGTCGTCGGGGTCGTCTTCATCAAGGGCCATCCGGTCGTCAAGTCCGTCGTGCGCATGGTGCGGCAGCTGCTTCGCTCGCCGAACGCGCTTCCGGACGGGTTCTGACCGGTCTCGGGGGACCTTCGATCCCACGGGGTCGAAGGTAGCCCCCCGCCGTGCGGCGCCGCATCATGGTGCGCGCATGACATCGTTGCTCGAGGCCTTGGCCGCGATCGTCGGGGCGGACGCGGTGCTGCAGGACCCGCAAGAGCGGGCAGACCTGGGCACCGACCGCTGCCGCGGGCGTTGGCCCGTGGCGCCGCTGGCGATCGTGCGACCGGGCTCGGTCGCCGAGGTCTCGGCCGTGGTCCGCGCGGCCGCGGCCGCCGGCGCAGCCATCGTGCCCTCGGGCGGGCGCACGGGCCTGTGCGGCGGGGCGACCGCCACCGCCGGCGAGCTCGTGGTCTCGCTCGATCGCATGCGTCGCATCCTCGCGATCGATCCCGCAGCGCGCGTGCTTCGCTGTGAGGCCGGTGCGACCGTCGAAGCGGTGCAGCAGGCCGCGGCCGCACACGGCCTGCTCTACCCGGTCGACTTCGCGGCCAAGGGCACGGCGCAGATCGGCGGCAGCATCTCGACCAACGCCGGCGGCGTCAAAGTGCTGCGCTACGGCACCACGCGCGCGTGGGTCAGCGGCGTGGGTGTGGTGCTGGCGTCGGGTGAGTACGTCGAGCTCGGCGGCGCGCTGGTGAAGGACAACACCGGCTACGACCTGCGGCAGCTCTTCATCGGGGCCGAGGGCACGCTCGGGCTCGTGGTCGACGCGACGCTGCGGCTGACGCAGCCACCTGCGGGTGCAGTGGTCGCGTGGCTCGCGGTGCCCGACGACGCGGCCATCGTCGCGCTGTTCGATCGCGTGCAGCGAGCCGTGACGCTGCAGGCGTTCGAGTACCTCGAGCACGGCTGCCTTCATCACGTGCTCGCGCACCGCGGGCGCGAGGGCCACGGACCGTTCGCGACGCCGAGCCACGCCTACGTGTTGCTCGAGGCCGAGCTCGGCGCGGCCGAGTCGACCGAGTCGCTGCGCGATCGCCTGGTCGAGTGTTTCGCCGCCGCGGCCGACGCGGGCGAGATCGACGACGCCGTGGTCGCGACCTCGGCCACGCAGGCCCGCGAGCTGTGGGCGCTGCGCGAGGACGTCAGCGAGTCGCTGCATCGCCATCGCCCGCACAAGAACGACATCGCGCTGCCGCTGGTGCGCGTGCCGGAGTTCCTGGCGGCGTGGCGCCCGCTGGTGGCGTCGCTGCTGCCGGGCGCCGTGGCGCTGTCGTTCGGCCACGTCGGCGACGGCAACCTGCACCTCAACGTGCTGCCGCCCGCGAGCCTCGATGGCGATGCGTTCCTGCGCGCGTGCGAGGCCTACGACGAGGCGACCTACGCGCTGGTCGAGCAGCACGAGGGCTCGATCTCGGCCGAGCACGGCATCGGCCTGCTCAAGCGGCGCCACCTGCGGCACAGCCGCAGCGTCGCGGAGCTCGCGATGATGCGCGCGATCAAGCAGGCGCTCGATCCGAACGGGCTGTTCAACCCCGGCAAGATCCTGGGTTGACCGCGCCCCACGATCACGGCTGCAATGGCCTGGTGCCCAGCCTTCGCCTCGGTTCCTCGCGGTGCCTGACCGCGGTCTCGCTCTCGCTCTCGCTCGCGTGCGGACTCGACTCCTCCGGTGTCGCCGCGGGCAGCAGCTCCGAGGGCGGCACCAGCGGCTCCGCGAGCGCGACCGATTCGTCGACCGTCAGCGCGACCGCCGGCACGACTGCGGGCACGACCGCCGGGACCTCCGTGTCGACGACGATGGCCACGACCACGGCCGACACCAGCGCGAGCGCGACCGACAGCGCCACGACCGCGACCACCGAGGGCGGCAGCTCGAGTGCCACCGCCACCGCCACCACGGCGGCCGACGGCAGCAGCAGCGGTGCCAGCGGTGCGGGCAGCAGCTCGACCGGCTCCGACCCGGCGACGTATCACCTGCAACACGGTGATCAGAGCGCCTGCGATCTGCCGCTGTGGTGCTACTGGAACGGCATGATCGACACGCCCGCGGGCGATCCGATCGAAGGCCAGGAGTGCTTCGTCGCGCCGATCGCTCCGCCGTTCGAGCTCATCTCGATGCACTACGTCGTGGCCGAGACCCACACCGATCTCGAGCAGTTCGAGCTGCGGATCTACGAGCGCGATGCCAGCGGTCCGACCCAGCTCATCGAGTCGATCTCGCTCACGTCGGTCGAGGCGGCGCCGATCGAGCACTACTTCGACTTCGAGACGCCGATCCAGATCGACGTGCAGGAGTTCTGTGTCGGCTTTGCCGCGACCGAGCCCGGGCTCGCGTCCGCGTTGGGCATGGCCGTCGACACCGACTCGCTGGTCGAGGACTCGGCTTTTTTCCGTATGGAAGGCAACGGCGGCTGCGACATCCCCGATTGGCAGGATGTGGTGACTTACCAACCGAACCCGTTCGGCAACTGGTGTATGGACGCGACCATCCGCGAGCTGCCGTGAGCGGCGTGGGCCGTCTATGCTGACGCGGCTTGGCCTGGTTGTTCGAGTTGCTGCGTCTGGCGTTCGAGCCACGCGCGGCGTCGGCCCTCGCCGCGTTGCTGGTGGGTCAACCCACGCTCGCGCCGGAGCTGGCCGCGATCTGTCGCCGTGAGTCGCACTGTCGCGTCGTGCGGGCGCATCCCGAAGATGCGTGGGCCGGCGTGGTGATGCGGCGCAACGCGATGCGCGTGGGCTGGCTCGATCCGCACTGTCGCTTCCATCACGGCGATCCAGCGCGCTTCTCCACGCGCGGCAGCCACGGGTTGTCGGCGGCCTACAGCCTGCGCTTCGTCGCGCCGTGCGTCCCGCCCGAGGTGCTCGACATCCCGATGGTGTCCGCGATCGCAGCGGCGCGTCGGGCCCGCGCGCAGTGTCGTCATCACGGCGCGTGCACGGTCGAGGCGCGCCATCGCATGTGGATCGGCGCCGCGCGGCACCGAGCCCGCGTCACGGGGGCGCATCGCCGCCGGTCGGGAGCACCAGGGCCTTCTGCGCCTCCGACAGCGGGTGGTTGAGCACGATCTCGACCTTGGTGCGGACCCAGTCACCGTCGACGCTCGAGACGATGACGCGGTACTGCTGGCCGTCGATCAACAGGCGCGAGCTGGCGTTGAACCACGAGTACACCGTGGTGCCGGCCTCGGGCTGCTCGAGCTTGGGTTCGCCCGGCAGCTCGAGCCCGACGTACGCCAAGGCCTGGCGCGGGTCGAACTCGCCGGTCTGCTTCAGCAGGCCCTCGAACGCCAGCGCGGTGGCCTTGCCGTCCTCGTACTCCACGCCGATGGCCTTGTAGGCGCCGCTCTTGTCGCCGTAGCGCTGCAGCGCGAACGCGCAGCGAAACCACGTGCGCTCGGGCAGATAGCGAACACAGGACTTGCGCGCCATGCCCTTGCCCAGCGTGTCGCCGAGCTGGGGTTCGACGTCCGCGGGCGCCTTGCCCATGAGCGCGGTGATCGGCAGCGGGCCGTCGCTGACCTTGCCCAGCGGGCCGTCGGCGGTCGGCTTGGGCTCGCTCTTCGCGTCGCTCTTCGCGTCGCTCTTCGCGTCGCTCTTCGCATCGCTCTTCGCATCGGCCTTCGCCGCGGGCTCGCCCTTGCGCTCCGCGGCCTTGCCCGGCGCGGCGCCGTCGGATCCCGGGCACGCCGCGAGGCCGGCGACGAGCGTCGCCGACGCGAGCAGGTGCGCGAGCGGACGGCGTGCGGGAGGACGGGGCGAGCGGCGGCGACGCATCGGCGCTGAAGCTACCAGCCGTTGCGGCGCAGCGCGAAGGCCCGAGCGTGGCGTGGTAGCCTCGCACCGCGCGAGCCTGGCGAAATTGGTAGACGCGCTGGATTTAGGTTCCAGTGTCCTCGGGCGTGGGGGTTCGAGTCCCCCGGCTCGCACGCGCGCGAAGCGGCCTCAGGGCTTGGTCCGCGCGAGCGCGGGCGGCGGCGCGGCGCTGCGGTGCAGCTCGAGGTCGAGACTGAAGAGGTGGTCGTCGACGGTGAACACCGTGCGATAGCCGTGCTCGTCGACCTTGTCGAGGAAGCCGCGCTGGTCGACGTGCACGCGCTCGACCGGACGCGTGCGCCACCAGTCGTCGTGTCGACTGCGGACGGTGATCTCGTGCTCGAGCACCAGCGGCGGCGCGGGTTGGCCACGCTTGGGCGTGCCCGACAGTCGCGGCGTGGCATCGATCGCGATCGCGACCTCGAGCTCGCCGCCATCGAGGCGCACGGTCTGATCCATCGTCGCGTTCATGCCGAGGATCGTCGTGACCACCGGTTGCGACAGCACCTTGCCCTGCGCGTCGGTGTCGGGGTCGGGCGCGCCGACGAGCAGCTGGTTGTCGGGGTACAGCCGCAGCGTCGCGCGGACCTGAACCGCCTGCGGGTTCGCGAGCTCGTGCGAGAATTCCTGCGGCGGCGCATCGCCCACCAGCTGCGCGACGTTGGCCTTGCCCACGCGCACCTCGGGCGGCGGCGAGAAGTCGATCGCGCGCGTGACCACCAGGATCGCGCCGGCGAGCACCACGACGTAGCCGTTGCGTTTCGACCACCGCAGGGTCCGCACGACCGAGCGACGCAGCCGGCCCCCACGCGGTGGCGCGGCCTCGACCGCGGGCGCGTCGGGCTCCGCGGCATCGTCGGCGTCCGCGGAGTCGTCGGCCTGCGCGGCGACGGCGTCGTCGTCGACCTCCCACGCCTGTGCGGGCGCCGGGGTGGGTTCGTCGGTCGTCTCGGGGCGATCCACGCTGGCCGCGACGCTGGCACGCCCACCGCCGCGGCGCCAACTTCCCGCAATTTCCGGGGCCCGAATCGCGCGCTCAGCCCGGCGCGGGACACAAGCCGCGCTGCACCGCATAGCCGGCGACCGCGAACGCGACCGAGACGTTGAGCGAGCGCTTGCTGCCGACCATCGGGATGTACAGCACGCGCTCGCACATCGCGAGCAGCCGCGGGTCGACGCCCGAGACCTCGTGCCCGAGCACGAGCATGATCGAGCGCGCGCGGGAGCACTCGGCGGTCGCGGGCGCGAACAGATCGACCGCGGTCGTGCCGCCTTCGAGTGCCCACAGCGCCCAGCCCTCGTCGATGCACGCGGCCGCGGCCGCGAGCGGATCGGGCGCGGCCCGCCACGGCACCGAGTGCTCGGCGCCCAGCGCGGTCTTGGCGAAGCCGGGGTGCGCGGGCGTGGGCGTGATGCCGGCGAGCACCGCGAGCGAGACGCCCAGGGCATCCGCGGAACGGAAGATCGCGCCGGTGTTGCGCAGGCTGCGGACGTTGTCGAGCAGCACGCCCAGCCGCGCGACGTGGGGCCGCGCGCCGGTGTGCTCCGCGGACAGCTCGTGCGTGACGTAGGCGTCGTCGACGAAGCGCGTGGGCTGACCGCAGCGCGGGCACTGGCTGCCCAGCGCGCTGTCCTCTTCGACCGGAAAGCGCAGGCCGCAGCCGGAGCCGGCGTGCACACCATCTCCCACGCACGCACGCGCTCGGTAGCGGCGCCGCACGGCGGCGCCCGGCGGTGGCGGGCTGGCTTTGTCGCTGGGCACGGCGCGATGCTATCCTCGCATGCGCCCGTGGCGTATCGCGACGATCGACAGGCGCTCTCGCTGCAGGTGGCGGAGCTCGAGCGGGAGAACGAGCGCCTGCGCGGGGAGCTCGAGGAGCTGCGCGGCGAGGCCCGCAAGCAGCGCGACGAGGACCGCGAGAACCGCCGCAGGACCGGCGCAGAGGCCTCCTGTGTGCTGTGCGGCGGCTCGCTGCTGCCGGTCGCGCTGTTCGCCGGCCGCGACCTGCGAGCACCGATCCCGATCGCGCTGTCGACCCTTCGCTTCGGCGATCCCCACGGCGGCTTCACCCGCTCGGCGCCCGTGCGCGCGCGCGTGTGCTCGAGCTGCGGCTACGTGCACTGCTTCATCGACATCCAGGTCGGCGACGAGGGCGGCGAGGGCGGCGACGTGCTGCCCTGAGCGCCCGCGCCGCGGCCTCAAGCAGGACGCCTCGCTGGTGCGCTCGCGGGGGCGCGCTACGTAGGCGGGTATGACCACGGTCGCGCTCATCCCTGCGCGGGGCGGCAGCAAGGGCATCCCGCGCAAGAACCTCGTCGCGCTCGCGGGGCGTCCGCTGTTGGTCCACTCGATCGAACACGCGCGGGCGAGTGCGGCCATCGACCGCGTCTTCGTGAGCACCGACGACGACGAGATCGCCGACGTCGCGCTCTCGGCCGGTGCCGAGGTCGTCCGTCGCCCGGCCGCGCTCGCCGGCGACACCGCCTCGACCGAGTCGGCCGTGGGCCATGCGCTCACGAGCTGGCGCGCCGAGGGGCTCGAGCCCACGCGCATCGTGCTGCTGCAGTGCACCTCGCCGTTTCGCTCGCCCGGCCAGCTCGACGCCGCGCTCGCGCAGTTCGATCGCGAGCAGTGCGACAGCATGCTCTCGGTGGTGCCGTTCCACGGCTTCGTGTGGCAAGCCGGTCCCGCCGGCGCGCGACCGTGCACCTACGATCCCGCCGCGCGGCCGCGCCGGCAGGACATCCGCGACACCGTGCTCGAGACCGGTTCGTTCTACGTCTTCCGCACCGAGATCTTCGAGCGCAGCGGTGCGCGGTTGGGTGGTCGCATCGGCGCGTTCGAGGTCCCGCCGTGCGACGCGATCGACATCGACGAGCCCGCCGATCTCGAACGCGCCCGCGCCGAGGCGCTGCGCCGCGGCCTCGGGGCCGACATCGATCTGGCGAGCTTCGAGTGGCTGGTGCTCGACGTCGACGGCACGCTGACCGACGGCGCGATGTACTACGGCAACGGCGGCGACGAGCTCAAGCGCTTCGACACCCGCGACGGTGCCGGCATCGCTGCGTTCCGCCGCGCCGGGGGGCGCGTCGCGCTGGTCACCGGCGAGTCGAGCCCCGCGGTGCTGCGCCGCGCGGAGAAGCTGCAGGTCGATCACGTGGTGCTGGGCTGCCAGGACAAGGCCGCGGCGCTCGTGGATCTGTGCCGTCGCTTCCGCGTCGCGCCGCAGCGCGTGCTCGCGATGGGCGACGACCTCGGCGACTTGCCGCTGGTCGACAAGGTCGGGCTGTTCGTCGCGCCAGCCGACGCGCAGCCGGTGGTGCGGGCCTCGGCCGACTGGATCACGCAGGCGCGCGGCGGCTACGGTGCGGTGCGCGAGGTGACCGACCGTCTGGTGCGCGCGCGCGCGACCCAGCGCCGCGCCGCGTGAGCCCGCCGATTCAGCTGTGCTCGGCGAGCCAGCGCTCGGCGTCGATCGCAGCCATGCAGCCGGTGCCAGCGGCGGTGACGGCCTGGCGATAGACCTTGTCGGCGACGTCGCCGCAGACGAACACGCCCGGCACGCTGGTGTACGTGCTGCCGGGCCGCGCGATCTTGATGTAGCCGGCCTCGTCCATGTCGAGCTTGCCGGCGAAGGGCTTGCTGTTGGGCTCGTGGCCGATCGCGAGGAACATGCCGGTGACGTCGAGTCGCTCGTCGGCGCCGCCGGTGGTGTCCTGCAGCAGCAGGCCGGTCACGCCGTCGTCGCCGAGCACTTCCTTGACCGTGCGGTTCCAGTGCACGGTGATCTTGGGGTTCTCGAGCGTGCGCGCCTGCATGACCTTGCTCGCGCGGAAGCTGTCGCGGCGGTGGATGAGGTGCACGCTCGCGCACATGCGCGTGAGGTACTGCGCCTCTTCCATGGCCGTGTCGCCGCCGCCGATCACCGCGACGTGCTGGTTGCGGAAGAACGCGCCGTCACAGGTCGCGCACGCGGTCACGCCCTTGTTGCGCAGCCGCTGTTCGCTGGGCAGGCCCATGTACTTGGCGCTGGCACCGGTCGCGACGATCAACGCGTCGGCCGTGTACACGCCGCTGTCGCCGACCACGCGGAACGGGCGCTGCGAGAGATCGACCTCGTTGGCGAGGTCGTAGATCACCTCGGTGCCGAAGCGCTCGGCCTGCTCGCGCAGGTGCTCCATCATCTCGGGGCCGGTGACGCCCTTGGGATAGCCGGGGAAGTTCTCGACCTCGGTCGTCGTCGTCAGCTGGCCGCCGGGCTCCGGACCCGCGAGCACGATCGGTCGCAGGTCCGCGCGGGCGGCGTACAGCGCGGCGGTGTAGCCGGCCGGGCCGGCGCCGAGGATGAGGATCTTGCTGTGCCGCGTGTCGGTCATGCGTGGTCCCGTCGAACGCGCGCCCCACGAGGCGCGCGCGCGCAGGATAACGGTGACACGGCACCGCGAACAACCGCGCCGGTCAGCCCGGAGCGCGGCTGTGGATGATGTCGCGCGGGTCGCGGCTTGACCGGGCTCACGCGCCGATCACGACGACAGGCGCATGCCCAGCGTCACGATCGAGCCCTCCCGCAACACGTCGACCGAGAGCCGCTCGTGGTTGTCGCGCAGGGCGTCGACGACATCCGCGGGGTCCTCGACCTGCTTGCCGTTGACCGAGCGCAGCACGTCACCGCGCTGCAGCCCCAGTCGGTCGGCGAGCGAGTCGGGCTCGATCTCCGCGATCTGCAGCCCGTCGTCGAGCGGGCGCACCTGCACGCCCAGTCGCAGCTCGCTGCTGGGGGCCGAGGGCGCGGGCGCGACCGGTGCGGCGCCGGGGTCCACGCGGCGCAGGTCGTCGAGCCGATCCGCCGCGGGTCGCTCCGCGAGCGTGACCGACAGCTCGATCGTGCTGCCGCCGCGGTCGACCTCGAGCTTCGCGACGTGGCCGGGCTCGAGCTCGGCGATGCGCGCACGCAAGTCGGCGAAGTCGACCACCGCGGTGCCGTCGACGCGACGGATCACGTCGCCCTCGCGCAGGCCACCGCTCGCCGCGGGCGTGCCCTCGTACACGCGGCCGACCTTGGCGCCGCCCTTGGCATCGCGCTCGTCGCTCGCGGCGCCGAGCCAGCCCCGCACCACGCGACCGTGCGCCTGCAGCTTGGGGATGATGCTCTTGGCCTGGTCGATCGGGATCGCGAAGCCCGGCGCGGCGCCCGGGCCCACCGCGGTGTTGATGCCGACCACGCGCCCTTGCAGATCGAACAGCGGACCGCCGCTGCTGCCCGGCGCGATGTCGGCGTCGGTCTGCAGGAAGTCGAGGTAGCTCTCGCGGTACAGCCCCAGGCTGCCGCGGCCCTTGGCCGACACGATGCCGACCGATGCGCTGTGCTCGAGCCCCAGCGGGCTGCCGATCGCCACGACCCAGTCGCCGACGCGCGCGGCCTTGCTGTCGCCCAGCGTCGCCTTGGGCAGCGCGGTCTTGTCGTCGATCTGGACCAGCGCGAGATCGGTGAGCGGATCGCTGCCGACGAGGTGGGCCGGAAGCTCGCGACCATCGTGGGTGCGCACGGTCAGCGCCTCGGCGCCGTCGACCACGTGATGGTTGGTGACGACCAGGCCGTCGTCGCCGTAGACGAAGCCGCTGCCGTGGCTCACCGCCGGTGCCGCCTCCGGCAGGTGCAGTCCGCCGGGGCCCATCGAGAACGCGCGCGCGGCCTCGCGATGGCCCTGGGCGTGGACGCTGACGACCGAGGGTCCGACCCGCTCGATCATCGGCGCGAGCGACTCGCGGGGATCGTAGTGCACGCCGATCGCGGTGCCGCCGCTGCCGCTGCCCACGAGGCTGTCGACGGCGGCGACGATCGCCTTGGTGGTCTCGGGGTCGGTCGGCTCGCTGGCGTCGGCGGTGGCGGCGGCGGCGTCGCTGCTGCACCCGCTGGTGCCGAGCGCGACGAGGCTACCGGGGCCACACACGAGCAACACGGCAGCGAGGGCAGGGGCCGAGGTGACTCTGTGGATGCGGTTGCTGGCCACGGCGGGGCCCAACCGTGGGCCCACGGCGGCCATTCCAGCCCCGATTCAGCCGGCGGGCAGGCCGGCGACCAACGCGTCCCACGACCACGCGACCGGCGTCGCGTCGTGGTCCGCGGCCTCGCCCGGCGCGCGCAACCACAGCGACAGCGCGCGGGTGTCGGGCTCGATCGCGAGCTGGTAGACGACCGCGGGCAGGCGCACGCTGCGACCGAGCTGCCACAGCGCGCTGCGATCGAGCGGCGCACGGTCCACGCCGCGCTGCAGCCGGCGGTAGCGCGGGCACGCGAGGGGCTCGTCCTTGCTGCGAAAGTGGTTGGTCGCGGCCAGGTGCGTGCCGCTGGCGTCGCGACGCACCACGCCCTGCGCATCGACCTCGAGCACCGTCGCCGGCGCGGCGCCGTCTTGCCGCGGCTCGAGCAGGTGCACCAGCCAACGTCCGGCGTGGTGCGCACCGCGGACCGCCGACTCGACGTCGGCAGCGCTGGTGCGGCCGTCCCCGTCGATGTCGCGGCGTTCGATCGCGTCGCGCAGCAGCAGGTTCGCGGGCGCGAAGCCGCCGGCGGCCGCGAGCAGGCCCGCGTCCTCGCCCGCGGGTCCGAGGTTGAACAGCGCGGTGACGCCGGCCTCGTTGATGCAGCTCAGGCACGCGATGTAGCCGGAGAAGCCGACCGAGACCGTGGTCATCCGCGCGGGATCGTCGGGTCGTGACACGATCACGAGCTGCTGCGCCAGCAGCTCGGGGTCGTCGCTCCAGTCGAGGTTGCGCACCACCGAGGTGGCGCCGTCGAGCTCACCCGCGGTGGTCTCGCCCCACGCGGACAGCGACGAACAACCCAGCCGCACCAGATCGGCCATGGCGTTGAGCGCGAGCAGATCGTCGGCGTCGAGCGCACGCTGCAGCGCGTCGATGTGCACGCCGCCGTGGTCGCGCATGCCCGCGATCACGCCCTCGGCCTCTTCGCGCAGACTCGGTGGCACGTCGAGCAGGCCCGCCATCGCGGTCGCGGCGAGGCCGAGCTCGGCCGGCGAGATCACCTCGAGCGCGTAGTGGGCCACGACGTCGACGATGCCGTCGCGCAGCAGCGCGCCGTGGGCATAGCCGCGCTGCCGCGGCGTGCCCCACACCCGCAGCACGCGTTGGCCGTGCTCGTGGGTGAGCCGGCCGTGCACGGCCTCGCGCGGCGCGGCGGGCCCGGCCGTGCG
>JAIBBS010000018.1 GCA_019694555.1 Nannocystaceae bacterium | reverse complement strand
CAAGACCAAGAAGCTCAGCGGGGACGTGGTGGGCGACGCCGGCATGCTGCTGTCGAAGGCCGGCTCGGGTGGCAAGCGCGGCAGGATCAAGTTCAAGCTGCTGCAGCCGCAGTGACGCGGGCGCGGCCTCGTGGCGGGCCGGGTCCGCCCACGTGGCCGCGCGCGCTCGAAAAACGCCGTCGACGAGGATCGAGCGGCCGCTGCCGAGGACCACCGCGATCGGAGTCCATGCCGATGAGAACCCCGAGCGTTGCGCGACCGGCCCTGTGCGTCCTCTTGCTCCCCCTGCTCGCCCAGGGTTGCTCGCACGCCAGCTACCAAGAGTCGATCGAACGGACCTACCCGCCCAGCGCCGGCGCGGTGCTCCAAGCGGTCGATCTCGATTTCATCCGCAGCCGGACGTATGCAGCCGCGCCACCGACGGTGGCCGAGTACCAGGACTACTACGCCAAGCAGGGCTACGTGGTGCTCGGGACGCTCGAGTTCGAGGGTGAGTCGACCGTGCGAACCGACCGCAAGCTCGCGCGGCTCGCAACCCGAGCCGGTGCGGACTTCTACGTGGCGATCACACACAAGCAGGTCGGCGTGCGCCACCAACGGCAACGCGGCGTCGTGATCTGGGGCAGCGGTGGACCGAGCAACCCGCAGGTCAACATCGTCACGCCCGCGCAGGATCACGCGCGCTGGCAGTCCACGTACCTGTACCTGCGCCGGGCGGACGGGACGTAGCGCGCACGGTCGCGACGCCCGCCCGATCCGCGGGCGGGCGCTCAGCGACCGAACAGCCCCTGGTACAGGAATTCGTCGACGAAGCTGTCGCCGACCTGCGCGACGCTCTCGAGCCGGCCCACGCGACGGAAGCCGTGACGCTCGTACAACGCGATCGCGCGATGGTTGTACGTGCGCACGGTGAAGCGGATGTTCCACCGCCCCAGCGCGCCGGCCTCGTCGATGCAGCGACGCAGCAGCGCCGACGCGAGGCCCAGGCCCTGGTGGCTCTGCAGCACGCCCATCGCGAGCTGGCCGCAGTGGCGCGAGATCGAGGCGTCGACGCCCTGGAACAGCAGGTTGCCGACCACGCGATCGTCGTCGAACGCCGCGAGGTAGAACTCGTGGCCGTGGGCCTCGGTCCGCGCCAGTCGGGCGGCCTGGCTCTCGACCGATTCCGCGTCGAACTGCTCGACCGGGACCTCGAGGTATTCGGACGACTCCTGCACGAGCTCGCGCAAGAACGTGAGCATCGCGGCGGCGTCGGACTCGGTGGGGGAGCGGAGCTGGATGGCCCGGCCTTCGGGGCCGGGGACCGCAACGGGCTGAAGGCGCACTGCCCTCAGCGTCGCACGATCACGGTGGTCCCGGGGCTGCCCGCGTGTGCGTGCACGCCGTGCCAGCCCTCGGGCAGAAATGGCGTGGTCCAGAAGAAGAGCCACCGCGCGGCGCTGGGCCCGAGGTTCACGCAGCCGTGGCTGCGCGGGCGGCCGAAGCCTTGGTGCCAGAACGCGCCGTGCAGCGCGTAGCTGCCCTCGAAGAACATGGTCCAGGGCACGTCCTGGATCGAGTAGTTGCCGTCGGACGCGGTGTTGCCGTCCATGGTCGTCGAGATGTGCTTGCTGCGGATGCGCCAGCGACCCGTCGGCGTGTCGAACGGCTCTTCCTCGGTGCCCTTCTTGCCGGTCGAGACCAACGCGGTGAACACCGGCCGCTCGCCCTCGTAGGCCACCAGCAGCTGCTTGTCGAGGCTCACGTCGACCCAGCGCTCCCACGGCTGCAGGCCCTTGGGCAGCGGCTGCGGATCGGCCAGACGCAGATCCGACTTGCGGATCATCTTGCCGTCCTCGGTGGTCATGTACGTGCGCCCGTTGATCTCGATCTCCTCGGCGAGATCGACGAACGCGCGCTTCTCCAGCGTCGCGACCGCCTTGAGCTTGCCGTCGGGCAGCAGCTCCACGACCTTGGTCGTGTCGGACATGACGTAGCCGAACGGGAACGTCGCATCCTCGGCCAGCGGATGGCCTTCGAAGTCCTTCGCGCCGTACTTGTACGCGAACGCGGTGTCGAGGTAGCCGCCCCGCGCGGTGCGCCACCACGTGCGGCCCTCCTCGGTGATCTTGTCGACCACCGAGACGAAGAAGCCGCGCTCGAGCCACGACTTCTCGGGCTTGAGCGGCAGACGCGTGGCCGGGATCGCGGGTTCGGGCTTGGGCTCGTCCTTGGGCTTGGCCTTGGGCGCGTCGTCGTCCTTCGCGTCGTCGTCCTTCTTCGCGTCGTCGTCCTTCGCGTCGTCGTCCTTCTTCGCGTCGTCGTCCTTCGCGTCGTCCTTCTTCGCGTCGTCCTTCTTCGCGTCGCCGGCGGGCGCGTCCGCGTCGTCGACGGTCGGCAACGCCGCGGCGTCGTCGTCGTCGTCCGCGGCCGGCTTCGCCGCGGGCTCGGCCTTGGGCTTCGGTGGCGCCGGCGGGGGCAGCCCCTTGGCCGCGGCCTCGGCCGCGAGGCGCTCGGTCTCGCGGGTGATCCGCAGCTGCTCCGCCGCCGCGGCCTCCTCCGGCGTGGGCACGCGCCACCACATCGGCGAGTTCCACCGCTTCACGTAGGCGTAGTCGTACGGCAGCGCTTGATCGACCCGCGGCGCCGGCGGTGCGTTCTTCATCACCGGCTCGCGGTCCTCGACCACGAGCCCCTTGTTCGCGCACGCGAAGCCGCCCTGCGGCAGCTGATACCAACCCTTGGGACAACCGGTGCCCTCGACCTTGTCGGTCACGCGCGTGCGTGCGCCGATGCGGAGGTAGCCGAGCTTGTGCGACTCGGGATCGGGCTTGTCGTGGATCGCGACGACCTCGTAGCCCGCCAACGCGTAGTGCGTGAGCGCCTCGGGTTCGGGCGCGGGCATCGACGGCTTGATCACGCCGTAGTCGGCCGGTGCCTCCGGCGGTGCGGGCTCCTCCGGCGGCGGCTCGTCGGGACGATCGTCGCCGGGTGCCTCCGGTGGCGGCGCCTCGGCCGGCTGCTCCGGCGCGGCCGTGCCGTCGGCCAGCACCGCGGGCTTGCCGGTCGCGGTCGCGGGACCCGGCTCGCGCGCGCCCGCGGCAGCGACCTTCGCCCCTGCCTCGGTGCGCGACGTGGCCCGCGCCTCGCCCTGGCGATCGCAGGCGGCCAACAACGAGAGCGCGACGATTCCGAGTCCGACCCGCATGACCGACCCGTCGTGCTTAGCCCACGTCTGGCCCGGGGGGAAGATTCCGGCGCGCAGCGGGGCCGCGGCCGCCCAAAGCCGCGCTCGAAAGGCGTGGCCGCCGCGCGGGTGCCCGCTTGGGTCCACCTCCGGCCGCCCTTGTCAGCGCGCGGACTCGGGGCGCTCGCGCAGCCACGCCTGCAGATCGGAGCGCCGACGCGCGAACGCCGGCACCAGCGGCTGCGGCAACGCCTCGAGCTCCGCGAGGGCCGCCTGCGCCACCGCGCGCGCGCGCGATCGATCGCCGCCCTGCCACAACGCCTCGGCGTGCAAGCGTCCGACCTCGGCACGATCGCCGACGCTGATCTGATCGCTCGCGAACGCAGCGGCGGCGCGCTCGAGGTGGGGCAACGCGCGATCGGGTCGACGACGCTGCAGCTCGACGCGACCCAGCGCCAGCTGCGGCCAGCCCTGGACCGGATCGTCGGCTGCGTACAGCGTCTCGTAGCCGGCCACCGCGGCGACCAGGCGCGCCTCGGCCTCGTCGAGGCGACCTTGCAGGATCGCGAGCTCGCCCTCGGCCAGCAGCAGGTCCGCACCCTTGGCGTCCTCACGGCCCAGCGCATCCTGCAGCTTGCGCGCGCGCTGCAGCAGCACCGCGGCCTCGTCCACGCGACCGCGGATGCGCTCGATCAGCGCGAGGTTGAGCAGCTCGCCGCGACCATCGTTGCCGAGGTCGGGCGCGAGCTGGGCGTTGAGTGCCAGCGCGCGCGAGAGCTCGGCATAGGCCTCGTCGTAGCGCTCGAGGTCGAGCAGGGTCAGGCCGCGCGAGGACGAGATGTGCTGCTCGAACGCCGGGTCGGTGGTCTCGCGCGCCATCACCTCGCGCAACCCGTCGTAGAGCTCGAGCGCCGCGGTGGGATTGCCCACGATCGACTCCAGCGACGCCAACGCGCTGGTCGCGGTCAGCAGGTAGCGATCCCGTGGCTCGGTCGTGCGTCGCAGGGTCTCGACCGCGCCGCGACACGCCGTGCGCGCCTCGAGGTAGTTGCCCGCGGTGTCGTAGATGCCGCAGATGGAGAGCTGCATGGTGCCGACGCGGATGTGCACCGGACCGTAGGCCTCGCGGGCCAGCGCGAGGCCGCGCTGCGCGTGCTCGAGTGCGCGTCCCAGATCGTTGCGAAAGCTCCACACCCGCGCTTGCTGCTCCTCGAGCAGCACCTCCGCATCGGGGCCCAGATCCGCGGCGGCGACCATGCGCGAGGCCTCTTCGATCAGACGATCGGCCGCGGCCTGGTCCCCGAGCGAAGCGCGGACGAAGGCCTCGTGCGCGATGATGGCCGCGGCGACATCGGCATCCTGCGGCCAGCGCCGTACCGCACCGCGGCCGGTCTCGAGCCAACGCTCGGCCGTGCGCAGATCGTCGCGGGCGTTGATCGCCGCGAGCGCCAACAGCAGCGAGCCCTCGAGCACGACGCGCGGGCGGGAGATGCGTTCGGCGATGCGCACGGCATCGAGCACGTCGGCTTCGCCGTCGACGTGGACACCGCCGACCAGCCGCGCGCGCCCGCGCAGCAGGAACGCCTGCGCCAGCAGGCCTTCGTCGCCCAACGCGTTGGCGCGTGCGACCAGCTCGTCGGCCAGCGACAGCGCGGCCGCGCGCGCACCCGCGGCGATGCGAGCCTGCACCACTGCGATCGAGGCCTCGATGGCCTTGGCCTCGCCGCGCAGCTCCTCGGTCGGAGCCGTACCCGCCGCGGTGTCGTCGACCGTCACGCACGACATCGGATCCGACAGATTCACGACCTCGTCGATCATCGCCAGCAGCGCCGCACCCTCGCCGGGCCGCAGCTCGGCCAGCAACGACTCGACCTGCACGCGGTCGCCGTCGAGACAGTCGAGCCGTCGCAGCTGCGCGTCGAAACCCGGGCTGCGCCGCGGCGCAGCCGACTCGCACGCGATCGCAAAGGCCTCGCGCCAGCGCTCGGCATGGCTGCCGATCGCGGTCGACGCCCGCTGCCACCCCTGCGCCAGATCGGCATCGCCGCTGGCCTCGACCCACGCGGTGACGTCGCGCCGCGCAGGGTCGAGCGCAGCCAGCGGATCCTCTTCGCAACGCGGATCGCGTTCGTCCCTGGGTACTGCGACCGCGGCGATCGCTGCGGTCACCGCGGCCATTCCCGCGGCGAGCAGCCATCGCGGCCGCCGTCGCGGCCCCCGGAGCGCCGCCAGCAACGCGTCCATGTCCGCGAAGCGCTCGTCGGGGCGACGCGACAGTCCCCGCGCGAGCACGTCGGCGAGCCATCGCGGCGCGCGGGTCGGCGAGACCGGCCGCACCAGATCGCCGACCAGGATGCGATCGATCATCGCCCGGGGGTTCTGGGCGGGGAACGGCAGCTCATCGTAGATCGCCTCGAACAGCGAGGCGCAAAACGAGAACTGATCGGCGCGCGCATCGACGCGGCTGTCGAGGATCTGCTCGGGTGCGACGTACGCGGGCGTGCCCACGAACGCGCCATGGTGCGTGAGCGTGGCCGCGTCGCCGGCGGTCGGCGCGTGCGCGTCGTCGGCCACGGTGATCCCGCGGAGGTTCGCGAGCCCGAAGTCGGCGACGCGCGGACGACCATCGTGACCGACCAGCACGTTGTCGGGCTTGAAGTCACGGTGCACCAGGCCCACGCGATGCGCGGCGGCCAGGCCCAGGCCGGCCTCGCGATACAGCGCGACGATCTCCTGCCAGCTGCGTTCTCCGGCGTCGCGCCACTGCCGGGCGTTGGCGCCGTCGACGAACTCCATCACCACGAAGGGCGAACCATCGACGCTGCCGACCTCGAGCACGGTCACGACGTTGGGATGGCTCAGCTGCGCCAGCGCGCGCGCCTCCTGCCGCAGTCGCTCGAGCGCGCTGGCACGACCGTGGTGCACCTTGATCGCGACCGGGCGTCCCAGACGGGTGTCGAGCGCACGGAAGACCGTGCCCATGCCCCCGCGCCCGAGCAACGACTCGATGCGGTAGCGCCCGGCCAACACCACGCCCGGCCGCAGCGTGTAGGCGGCCACCGGTGACACCGCCGGTGTGGCCGCGACCTCGCGCAGCAACGAGTCGGTCGACTCCTCGTGCGACGGCGGCAGCTCCGGCGGCAGCGTGGTCGCGTTCGGATCGATCACGACGGTGTGCCCTGCGCCGCGGACACACCCGAGGGTCGCAGATCGCGGAACCACATCGCGACGGTCGGGTCGAGCCCGGCGGCACCGAGTCGATCGATCGCTTCCTTCATCTCTTCGAGCTTGCCGCCGTGGGCGTCGAGCACGATGAAGACCGGATACGATCCGGTGGGCTCGTACCAACGCTTGCGCAGGGCCGCGAACTCGTCCATCCGCGTGGCCGCCTGCCAGTCCTCTTCCTTGAGCTCGAAGATGCGGATGTGGCCGATGTCATCGGCGGGGTGCTGGTTGCCGAGCTCGAGCTCGAGCTTGCGGCAGGGCTCGCACCAGTCGGCCGAGAACAACACCGCGACCTGCTTGCCCTCGGCGCGGGCCTGCGCGGCCATGCGGTCGTACATGGCCGCGAGCGTCTCGCCGTCGCGCGGACGCAGCCGGCGCAGGTCGTAGCCGACCTTGGCGCTGCTCGCCGGGGTCGCGACGCTGCTCGCGGCCGCCGGCGCGGGCGCGTCGTCGCGACCGCACGCGCACACCAGCAGCGGCAGCAGCAACAGCGCGCGTGTCATGTGCCCGCCTCTCGCTCGGCCGCGCGCGCATCGAGCTCGCCGGCGAGGTCTTCGCCCATGCGGCGGCGGACCTCGTCGGGCGACAGACCCATCGCGAGCAGGCAGTAGAGCTTGGTCAGCGCGGCTTCGGGCGTCATGTCGTGGCCCGAGATCACCCCCGCGGCGGTCAGGCGTCGCCCGCCGGCGTACACGTCCTGACGCACGATGCCGCCGTGGCACTGCGAGCAGTTGACGACGATCACGGGCGGCGTGCGCGAGGTCGCGGCGCGCAGCGGCTCGATGAGGTCCTCGTCGCCCTCGCGACCGCGCGTGGGGAACGTACCCGCGCCGTAGGTCTCGAGCACGAGCCCCTCGAGCGGCGGTGCCAGCAGGCTCTCGAACACCCCGCGACCGACGCCCGGGAACACGCGCAGCGCCGCGACATGGGGCTCGCGCACCAGCTCCACGCGGTCGGGCAGACCCGGCCCCGGCGCGCGCAGCAGGTGCTCGTCGACGCTGATGCCCACACCCACGGTCGCCAGCGGCGGCAGGTTGCCGCTGCCGAACGCGACGAAGTCGCTGTTGTGGATCTTCTGCGCGCGGTTGCCCCGCAGCAGCCGCGAGGCGAAGTAGATGCAGACCTCGGGGATCCGCAGCCGACCCGCGATGATGATCGAGGTGATGATGTGCTCGCGGCCGTCGCTGCGCACGTGCTCGAGGCTGAGCTGCGAGCCCGTCAGCACCACCGGCTTGCGCAACCCCGACAGCAGGAAGCTCAGCGCCGACGCGGTGTAGACCATGGTGTCGGTGCCGTGCAGCACCACGAAGCCGTCGAACTCCTGGTCGCGCTCGATGATCGCGCGGGCGATGCGGACCCAGTCGTGCGGGTCCATGTCGGCGCTGTCGAGCAGCGGATCGAGACGCTCGACGTACAACAGCGGCATGTCCGGGCCGGTCAGCTCCGGCATGCCCGCGAGGTAGCGCTCGAGCACGCCCGGCACCGGGCGCAGCCCGTCGGGCGTCTTGGTCATGCCGATCGTGCCGCCGACGTGCAGCAGGCACACCCGCGGACGATCGCTGCCCGCGGACGCGATCGTGGGTGCGGTCGTGGATGCGCTCGCCATGCAGGCTCGACCGCGCCGCGATCACGGCCCGCCGTGTGCGGACTCGCCGGCCGCGCCGCGCGCGGTGGCGGGCGGTCGACTCGGACGCTATCACAGCCGCGCGCGTGGCGGAAACGCCGGCGGCGGGGCACCATCGCTGGCACCCTCGTCGTTCGGGCACCACCATGGCACGCCGCGTCGTCATCACCGGCATCGGACTGCAGAGCCCGATCGGCTGCACGCCCGACGAGGTCACCGCGGCGCTGCGCGAGCACCGGCACGGCATCGTGCACACCGACGCGTGGGCGCGCTGGGGCGTGCGAACCGCGCTGGGCGGCGTGGTCGCCGATCCGCCGCTGCCGCAGTTCGGGCGCAAGCAGCTGCGCGCGACCGGCAAGGTCGCGCGGCTGGCGATCGCGGCGACCGCCTCGGCGATCGCGGACGCGGGCCTGACCGACGCGGAGCTGCACGACGCGAGCACGCTGCTGGTCTATGGCTCGACCGACGGCTCGACCGGCGCGGCCGAGGAGTACTACCGCCAGCTGTATCGCAACGAGCGCTTCGAAGGGCTGCTGTCGTCGGCCTATCTCAAGTTCATGAGCCATACCTGCGCCGCCAACCTCGCGCAGGTGTTCGGTGTGACCGGCAGGGTCTTGCCGGTGTGCAGCGCGTGCACGAGCGCGAGCCAGGCCATCGGCGAGGCCTACGTCGCGATCGCGAGCGGCCGCGAGGAGCTGGCGCTGTGCGGCGGCGCCGAGGAGCTGCACGTCACGGTCGCGGGCGTGTTCGATCTGATGATGGCGGCCTCGACCCGCTTCAACGACGCGGCCGATCGCAGCCCGCGGCCCTTCGATCGCGATCGCGACGGCATGGTCGTGGCCGAGGGCGCCGGCACGCTGGTGCTCGAGTCGCTCGAGCGCGCGCGGGCACGCGGCGCCACGCCGCTGGCGGAGATCGTCGGCTACGGCAGCACCTGCGACGGCGCGCACCTGACCTCGCCCTCGCCCGAGGGCATGGCCGCGGCGATGCGCGCGGCGCTGCGCGACGCGGGCCTCGACGCGGGCGCGCTGGACTACGTCAACGCGCACGCCACCGGCACCGACGTCGGCGATGTCGCCGAGAGCCACGCGATGCTCGCCGCGCTGGGCGAGCGCGTGCCGGTGTCGTCGACCAAGGGCCACACCGGCCACACGCTCGGTGGCTGCGGCGCGATCGAGACCATCTTCACGCTCGCGATGATGCGCGGCGGCTTCATCGCGCCCACGCGCAACCTCGAGGTCGTCGACCCGCGCTGCGCCGCGCTCGACTACGTCCGCGGCGCGCTGCGCCCCGCCGAGCTGGCGATGGCGATGAACAACAACTTCGCCTTCGGTGGCATCAACACCTCGCTGGTGTTCGCGCGAGTGTGACCACGATGTCGGGCGAGACGAACGCGAGTTCCGGTGCCAGCGCGATGCCCCGCGCGCTGCGGGTCGTGCTCGTGGGCGTGTGCTACCTGGTGTTCGGGGGCTTCGGCGCGGTGCTGGCCTACGTGCTGCTGCCGCTGCAGCTGCTGCGCGTGCGCGGCGAGGCGGCGCGCGTGGTCGCGGCGCAGTCGCTGCTGCACCGCTGGTCGCGTCGCTACCTGCGCTTCATGCAGGCGCTGCGGGTCGCGCGACCCGACTATCCGCCGCTGCCCGAGGTGCTCACGCGCCCCGGCGCGGTCGTGGTCGTCGCCAACCACCCCAGCCTGCTCGACGTGGTGTTCATGATGGCCGCGTTGCCGCGGATCACCTACGTCGCCAAGCAGTCGTGGATCGACAGCCCGTTGGTCGGCCGACTGCTGCGCACCTGTGGGCACATCGCGGCGCCGCGCGGCAAGACCCCGGCCGACGGTGCGATCGCGCTCGAGCGGATGATCGGCGCGCTGCAGGCCGATCGTGCGCTGCTGGTGTTCCCCGAGGGCACGCGCTCGCCCCGGCACGGCTTGCTGGCGTTCCAGCGCGGCGCGTTCGAGGCGGCCGTGCGCGCAGGCGTGCCGCTGGTGCCGTGCGTGCTCGACGTCGACCCGCCGATGCTGCGCAAGGACCAGCCCTGGTACGACGTCGCCGATCGCACGATCCGCTATCGCATGCGCGTGCTGCCGACGCGACTGCCGACCGAGGGTGCCAACGGGCGGCAGCTGTGCGCGAGCGTGCGCGAGGCCATCGCGGCGGCGCTGGGCGTGCCGGGCGAGCCCGCGGCGCAGCCGGGAGCGAGCGCGCAGCCGGGACCCGCGGCGCAGCCCGGAGCGAACGCGCAGCCGGGAGCGAACGCGCAGCCATGAGCAGCGACGACGACGACACCGGCGAGGCCGCCGTGCTGGCGCGACGACATCATCGCGTGGGCTGGTCGATGGTGCTCGTCTTCGCGTGCGCGGGCCTGCTGCTCGAGAGCCTCGCGGGCTTTCGCGTGGCGTGGTTCAGCGACGCCGACATGGAGACGCGGCGCACGATGTGGCGGCTGGCGCATGCCCACGGCGCGCTGCTGGGCCTGCTCAACGCCGTGCTCGCGAACACGCTGCGCAGCGGCGGTGCGCCGCGATGGTCGCGTCGCAGCGCGATGGCGGTGATGGTCGGCAGCGTGGCGGTGCCGAGCGGCTTCGCGCTGGGCGGGATCTGGTTCGTCGACGGCGACCCGAGTCCGGCGATCATTCTGGTGCCAGCGGGCGCGCTCGCGTTGATCGCGGGCCTGTTCGATGCGCTGCGGCGCTGAGGCTTTCGTAGGCGGGGTCGCTCGATCCGCTGCAACTTCACGGCGCCTCGCGCGTCTGTGCCGACGGGGCCTGGGGATGTCACGCGTGAGCGAGCGCATGAGCGTGGTCCGTCGTGGCGGCATCCTCGCGTGGATCGGCTTCGCGACCGTCGTCGGCGTGGTCTTCGTCGCGCTCGCGCTGGTGCCCGTGGTGATCCTGCAGCGACGCCTCCGTGCGGCGCTGCGCGGCCGCCTGCGGACCGCCGCCGCCTGAGCGCCGGGCCCCGCGAACGGCGCTCCCCGACGCCGTCGCCATCGAGGATTCATCGTCGCCGGGGCCGTGGTGACGCAGGGCAAACCGGCGCGCGCGTCGGCTTGTCGGGCGCAGGGACCCTCTGGTATCCCGAGCCGTCGTGACCGCCGCAGCCGCCGCGTCGCCGGACCTGGTCCTGGAGCACGAGCTCAAGGAGCTGATCGTCGAGGCGCTGATGCTCGAGGACCGCACGCCGGCCGAGATCGAATCCACCGCGCCCCTGCTGGGCGAAGGTGGGCTCGGGCTCGATTCGATCGACGTGCTCGAGCTGGCGATGGCACTGCACCGCCGCTTCGGGGTCAAGACCAAGGGTGACGACGAGCGCAACCGCGAGATCTTCGGCAGCGTCCGCAGTCTCGCCGCGTTCGTCGCCGCCGAGCGGGGGACCAAGACGACGTGAGCGAGCCGAAGACCTTCGTCGACGTGCGCAACATGATGGCCGAGGTGTTCGAGCTCGCGCCCGAACGCATCACCATGGACGCGCGACTGTACGAGGACCTCGAGCTCGACAGCATCGACGCGCTCGACATGGTGGTGAAGCTGCAGGAGATCATCCACCGCCGCGTCGAGGAGCCGGAGCTGCGCGCGCTCAAGACCGTGGCCGACGTGGTCGCGATGGTCGACGCCGCGCGCAGTCCGGGCACGGTCGTGCCGCTCGTGCCCGAGAGCCGGGGCACGGGCAGCGGGCGGTGAGCGCGGACGCCTTCCGCGTCTGCGCGGTCATCCCGACCTTCGACAATCCCACGACGATCGCGGACGTGGTCGCCGGCGTGACCCCGTTCGTCGAGCGCGTGATCGTCGTCGACGATGGCAGCGCGCCGCCGGGACGCGAGGCGGTCGCGGCGTTGCAGCGCAGCGGCGCGGCGCTGGCGGTCGTGCGCGCCCGCAACGGGGGCAAGGGCGCCGCGGTGAAGGACGGGCTCGCGCGCGCGCACGCCGAGGGCTTCACCCACGCGCTGCAGGTCGATGCCGACGGCCAACACGCGCTCGACGACGCGCCGACGCTGCTGCAGGCCGCGCGTGCGCGACCCGAGGCGCTGGTGTTGGGCGCACCGATCTACGACCAGAGCGCGCCGCGATCGCGTCTGGTCGGCCGCCGCATCACGCAGTTCTGGACCAACCTCGAGGTCGGGCGCGGCGTGATCACCGATCCGATGTGTGGCTTCCGCGTGTACCCGCTGGCGCGCGCGACCGCGGTGCGCGTGCCCGCGGATCGCATGGACTTCGACATCGAGATCGCGGTGCGCATGGCCTGGGCCGGCACGCCAGTGGTCAACGTGCCGACGCGCGTGCGCTACCCCGAAGGCGGCGTCTCGCACTTCGATCTGCTGCGCGACAACCTGCGCATCAGCTGGATGCACACGCGGCTGTGCCACCTGCGGGTGTTCGAGCTGACGCTGCTGCGACCGTGGCGCTGGCTGACGCGTCGACGCGCGCGGGCGGAGCTGGGCGAGGGCCGGTGAGCGACGGCGACGAGCGCACCTGGCTGCAGCAGCAGGAGCGCGGCAGCGCCGTGGGCATCCGCGCGCTGGTGCTGGCGTACCGCTGCTTCGGCCGCGGCTTCGTGGCGCTGATCCTGCGCGTGGTCGCGAGCTACTACGTGTTGTTCGCACCCGGCGTGCGCCGCCACTCGCTGGCATACCTGCGCCGGCTCATGCCCGACGCAGGCCTGCGCGAGGTGGCCCGCCACGTCGCGACCTTCGCCCAGTGCGCGTTCGATCGCCTGCTGTTCGCGGCCGGTGAGCTCGCGCCGCTGCACATCGAGCGACACGGCTACGACAACCTGCGCCGCCAGGCCGCCACCGGTCGCGGCGCGCTCCTGCTCGGCGCGCACCTGGGAAGCTTCGAGGCCATGCGGCAGATGGCCGTCGAACACGACGTGGTCGTGCACGCGCTGGTACACTTCGCCAACGCGAGACGCATCACCGCCATGCTGCGCGCGCTGTCGCCGGACTTCGAGCTGCGCCTGATCGAGATCGATCCGGCCTCGCCGCACTGGGTGCTGCGCGCGCAGGACTGCATCGAGCGCGGCGAGTTCGTCGCCGTCCTCGGCGATCGCACCGGCCTGTCCGAGGGCACCACCACCGCGACGCTGCTGGGCGGCACCGTCGAGCTGCCGACCGGCCCCTACGCCCTCGCGGCGGCGCTGCGCTGCCCGGTGTACCTGACGTTCGCGCTCTACCACGCGCCCAACGCCTACTCGCTGTACTGCGAACCCTTCGCCGAACGCATCGAGCTGCCCCGCCGCGACCGCGCCGGCGCAGCCGCGACCTGGGCGCAGCGGTATGCCGAGCGGCTGGAGTTCTACCTGCGGCGCGCGCCGTACTGCTGGTTCAACTTCTTTGCGATGTGGCGGTGACGCGCCAGCGTCACCGCGCGAGCGGCCGCTCCGCGGCGAGGCGCGCCACCGCGAAACCGATCTGTGCCGACCCCGTCGGTGCTACCGTGATGGGGGAACCAGGGTGGACGTCGAGTCGACGAGCATGAGCGGGCAAGCATGACGATGCTGCCGTCGCTCGCCCTGCTCGCCGCGATCGCGCCCGCGGCCGACGACGATGCCCAGCGCTGCGCGGATCCCTGCGTCGGCGTGATCGCAGACGAGTCCGCGTTGGCCGTCGACGTCGCGGTGCAGCTCCGCGGCAACCCGGCGGCGCTGGCGGGACAGCCCGCGCCGCAGCACGATCGCGCGGCGGTCGATGCGGTCGTGGCGGCCGCGCGGGCGTCCGCGATCGACATCGTGGTGTGGTTGCGCCGCGACGTGGACGGCGTGCGCATGGCGATGCTGGAGGTCGCCTCGGCGAGGCTGTTCGAGCGACGCATCGAGACGGTGGATCCGGCCGGCGGCGCCGAGATGCTGGCGGTGATCATCGCACGCGCAATCGCGGCGATCGCCGACGGCGAGGCGGTTCCGCCGGGTTTCGTCGCGATCGCGCTCGAACACGTGCAGCGTGTCGATGCCGCGGTCGCGACCCAGCCGACACCGCCCGCGCGCGTGCCACCACCGCATCGCCTGCGCGTCCTCGCGGCCTATGTCGGTGAGTCGTGGGCCCGCGAGGTCGCGTGGCACAGCGGCGCGCAGCTGGGCCTGGGCTACCGCGCGCCCATCGGTGTGCTGCTCGGCGTGTCCACGCGCGTGATGGCGCCGGTCCGCGTCCGCGATCCCCAGCTGTCCCTCGAGTTGTGGCGACACCCGCTCGAGCTCGCGATCGGCTACGGCCTTCGCCGCCGACGCCTGGCGGTCGACGCCGAGGCGCTGGCCCTGCTCGACATCATCTCTGCACGCAGCGAGTCCCGCGACCCAGAGCTGGTCGCGCGGGACTCGCTGCGGGTCGATGGAGGCGTGGGCGCGCGTGTCCACGTCGGCGTGCGAGCGCCGTCGTGGTTGGTCGCGCGGCTGGGCGTGGGGTTCGACGCGTTCCCCGCGGCGTTCCCGTACGCGGTGTCTCGCGACGGGGGCGTCGACACCCTCGTGCGCGCACGTCGAGTGCGTCCGGTGGTCACGCTCGGGCTGGCGTTCGAGCCACCGCTGCGACGCCGACGCGCCCACTGACCGCAAGCGCTGCGTCCACCGCGAGGGGCGGCCCCACGCGCGACACGGTTGCGAGAAAATCCCGGCCACTGCGACCGCCCGGATCCACTGAGGCCCAGGACGTGATGCGAGCGGTGGCCGAGCAGCTGCCTGCCGGGGGCGATCACGCGCTGATGGCCGCGGTCGCGCGCGGTGACGCCGACGCGAGGCGGACGCTCGCACGCCGGGTCGCGCCGCGCGTCGCGAGGGTCTGCCGTGCGATCTTCCGCGCGCGCCCGGATGCGGACGACGCGGCCCAGGGCGCGCTGGTCGAGATCCTGCGCAGCGCGAGCGGGTTCGCGGGCACCGGCAGCCTCGAGGGTTGGGCCGACCGCATCGCGGTCCGGCATGCGCTCCGCGAGGCCGCGCGTGAGCGCCGGCGGATCGCCGTCGTCGACGACGACGCCGACCTCGAACGAATCGTCCCGGCGCTCGACGAAGACGCCATCGACGCGACCGCAGCGGGACGCTTGGCCGACTACCTCGATCGCATCGCGCCACAGCAGCGCGAGCTGCTGGTGTTACACCACGTGCTCGACTACTCGGTGCGAGAGATCGCCGAGGACCAGGGCGCGGCGATCGGCACCATCAAGGACCGACTGTTGGTCGCGCGCAAGCAGGTCCGCCGCCTGCTGCTGCGCGACCTCGCGCTGGCCGGCACGAAGGCAAGGAGGCATGCATGACGCCGCAGCGTGAGCGTTGGGAAGCGCTCGTCGATGGACGGGCGTTGGGCGATGCGGTCGAGGCCGCCGCGGAGATCGAGCAGCTCGAGCAAGCGTTGCCCAGCTGTCGCGTCGAGGCCGCGCTGTGGCGCGAGGCCGACGCGCCGCTCGACGCCGCGGCGCTCGACGCGTTGGTCGAGCGCGCACTCGCGGCCACCGAGCCGGGCGTGAGCGCGTCGCCACGCAAGCCGTCCCGCAATCGCCCCTGGCTCGCCGCTGCTGCCTTCGCAGCCGCCGCGGGGCTGGTGCTGGCGTGGTCGCAGCTGCAACGCGCCCCCGCGGTCGCGACGGTCGCGACCATCGACGGTGCGTTGCAGGTCGAAGGTCGCGACGTCGCGGTCGGAGACACGATCGCCGAGGGCGAGACGATCGCACTCGCCGGCGCTCGCGGCTGCATCGCGCTCGATGGCGCGGTCGAGGTCTGCCTCGCGAACGGGGCACGCGTGGTCGCGCGCGAGCTCGATGCCGGCGCGCGCGTGGTCGACGTCGTCGAAGGCGCCGTCGTGGCGCGCCTGCCCAGCCAACGCGAGGGTGAGAGCTTCGCGCTGACCGCGGGCGACGTGCACGTCCGTGCGGTCGGTACCATCTTCGGCGTGGCCGTCTCCGAGGGCGGTGCGGTCGCGACGGTGCTCGAAGGGGAGGTCGCTGTGACCGCGGGTTCGCTGCGGCGTTCTGTGGTCCGAGATCAGCGTGCGATCGTGACGCGCGGCGACATCGCGATCGAGCCCCTGCCCCCACGCGATCGCGAGGCGACGCTGCATCTGCTCGGCGAGGTCGAAGCGCCGGTGGTCGCGGTCGCGGCGGCACCAGTGCCCGCGACGACCCCCGTGGTGGTCGCGCCGGCACCGACACCAGAGCCCGGGCAGGCCGCGCCCCCTGCCGATCCCGCGACGACGACCGCGCCGCGCGAGTCCGCAGCGAAGCTGCTCGCGCGCGCCCGCGAGCAGCTGCGGGTCGGCGATCGCGGCCGCGCCGCGAAGACCTACGAGGAGCTGGTCGAGACCCACCCGCGCAGCGCCGAGGCGCGCGCGGTCCAGGTCGCGCTGGGCGATCTCCAGCTCGAGCTGGGCAAGCCACGTGCGGCGCTGCGGAGCTACGATCGCTATCTGGCCCTGGGCGCGGCACCGTTGGCGACCGAGGCGAAGCTCGGACGGATCCGCGCGTTCGCACGGCTGGGCGATCGACGACGCGAGCGGGACGCGATCGAGGCGGTGTTGCGCGACGCGGGGGCGAGCGAGCACCGGCGCCTGCGCGAGCGCCTGCAGGAGCTCGATCGCCTCGATGCGCTCGGCGTCGAAACCAAGTAGAAAAAAGTTCCGGCCACCCGAGCAGCCGGGCACCACCATGCCAATGATGGCAACGCGACGCCTTCGATCGGACCCCACGCGGCAGCGTCTTGCGCGGCGGCAATGCGTCGGTTGCTTGGGGGCCGCGAGCCTCGCGTACGCGACGGCCTGCAGCGTGGGCCCCGAGGTCGTCGGCTTCGACAGCCACGAGGGCGGGTCGGCCGCGACCGACTCCGACGCGAGCGAGAGCAGCAGCACCGACGCGAGCGCAACCGCGACCGCGGCCGCGACCACGGTGGGCACCGCTGCGGACTCGGACGGCGGCGTGATCTACGACGTCGGCGCCGGCGACAGCGGCGACGTGGTCGACTGCGGGTGCGGATCCGAGCTCGGCTTCAGCTACATCTGGATCGCAAACAGCGAGGCCTCCACCGTCAGCAAGATCAACACCATGACGATGGTCGAGGAGGGTCGCTACGTGACGCGCGCCGACAGTGCCGGCAACCCGTCGCGGACGTCCGTGAGCCTGTCGGGCCGCATGGCGGCGGTGGCCAACCGCGCTGGCGGCGTTGCGGCGTTCTGGACCCGCACGGAGTTCTGCGACCCCAACGCCAATGGCGTGCCCGGGCTGCAGACGTCGAGCGGTCCCGATGATGTGTTGCCGTATGGCACCGACGATTGCCTCGCGTGGTACACCGATTTCCCCGGCTACACGACGCAACGTCCGATCGCGTGGCTGCCCGGCGCACTCGACCCGTCGACCTGCGAGTACCGCGAGGAACGGGTGTGGACCTCGGGCTGCGCATACATGACGGATACGGACATCTGGGCGCACCGACTGTCGGGCGACGATGGCAGCATCCTCGATACCGTCGCGGTCGAGGGCTTCCCGTGTGACGGCTACGGCGGCTATGGCGGTGCGGTCGACAGCCACGGCGACTTCTGGATCACCAACCAGACCGGATCTCACAAGCTGGCGCGCATCGACGGCGCGACGCTCGAAACCACGATCTGGCCCGCCCCGGTGGCGCCCTACGGCATCACCGTCGACCACCTCGGTCGGCCGTGGCTGACTTCCGACTCGACACAGAACAGCAACCTCGTCCCGGGCCTGGTCGGAGCGACGAGCGCTGCGGTGTTCGATCCGCTCACCGAGACCTGGGCGCTGGCGCAGAACCAACTCGCGTGGGGCCAGTCGGGTCTGCAAGAGGACCAGCAGGGACGGATGTGGGTCGCGTACTACGCCTACAACGGTGATTGGCCCGCGGGCGGCGGCTTCACCTGGATCGACACCGCGACGCTCGAGGTCGGACCCGCGATCCCGATGAAGGAGCACGATCCGACGTTCATGGGCAAGGGCATCAGCGTCGATCTGGCAGGCAAGGTCTGGATCGTCTCCAGCTCCGGCAACGCGTTTCGCTACGATCCCGAGACCGAGCAGATCGACAGCGTCGGCGGTCTCGGCTACGCGTACACGTACTCCGACATGACTGGCTGGGGTCTGCAGAACGCGGCATGCGAACCAGCGGGCTGACGCACGGCCCGCCCGCCGTCGCGCGCGTCACTTCGTCTTGGTCACGACCTCGCGCTCGATCTTCAGCAGATCGACGAACGCGTTGTCCTTCATCAGCACGAAGGGTTGCTCGCGGAAGCTGAGCTTGCCGTGGCCGTCGTGCTCGATGACCTCGAGCTTGCCCATGCCGTAGCCCATGGGTCCGCGGGCGTAGTAGTGCGCGCGCACCTGGTAGGGGAACGCGCGCGCCTCACCCGGGATCGCGAGGCACTCGGGGCCGTAGCCGGTGGTGACGTCGGCGTAGAGCTCGCCGCCGCTGGCGAGCTGCCGCTGGCGGAAGAACGCGTGGTTGCCCTTGCCGTCGATCACGTGCAGGTCGACGTCGTTGGCGTCGGTCTCCCAGTTGAGCACGAAGCGCAACGATGGCCGCTGCTCCAGCGCAGCGTGGTGCTCGCCCACGACGCGCACGATGGTGGGCTCGCGCGTCGGCTCGGCCGCGAGCCACGCCGCGCCGATGAGGCCCAGGTCCTCGCGCAGGATCCGTTCGACCTGCGCGAAGCGACCCTCGGGATAGCTGCGATCGAGCCCCGCGACGATGGCGTTGAACGCCTCCTCGTGTCGACCCGCACGCAACAGCGCGTAGGCGAACAGGCGGTGGCTGCTGGGGTGGTCGGGTCGCTGCGCCACCGCGGTCTCGTAGCTGTCGATCGCCAGCGGGAGCCCGGCCTCGCCGAGGCGTTCGAGGCGCTCGCCGGCCATGCGGCGCAGATCGGTGCGGCTGGGGAACAGATCGATGATCGAGCCGTACGCGCGCGCGGCCCCGACGAGGTCACCCTTGCGCTCGAGCACCTCGCCCAACGCCACCAACGCGAGCACGTTGCCGGGCTCGCGCGCGCGCCAGGCCGTGGCCAGCTCGAGCGCGCGATCGAGGTTGCCGGCGTCGAGTTGCTTCATCACCTCGGCGAGCTCGCCGTCGTACGGATCCGAGGGCACGAGCACCTCGCTGGGTTGCTCGCGCGAGCGATCTTCTTCGAGGCGCTCGCCGCCCATGCGCCCGCCGCTCTCGCCGCGATCGAAGCGCGGTGCGTCGTCGCGCGGGGCCGGCTCGGGCACCGGCGACGCCGGCCGTGGCGCCTCGGTCGGGGCCGCCCCCGGGCGGGCGGGCGGCGCCGGCGGGGGCGCGTCGGCGCCGGTGGTGGTGGTCGCGGTGGTCGGCACGTCGGCGTTGCCGATCGGCGCGTCGACCACAGGACGCTCGGCGACCGCGCTCTTGCGCTTGGATGCCTCTTCGTTGGACAGCCGCTCGTCGCCGTCCCACTTGTTCTGCTTGTCGCCGCCGTCGGCCATCGACACCGGCAGTCCGCCGCGACGGATCAGCTCGATGCCGTTCGCACCGACCGTGAGCACGTCGGCCATCGCGGTGCGCTCGATGCCGAAGCGCGCGTAGTCCTGTTCGGTCTCGAGCACCAGCAACGCGGTGTAGTCCGACAACACCCGCTGCGAGGTCGACAGATCGACGATCTGTTGCCGCAGCGCGTCACCGCGGCTGCCACCGACGTCGCTGCCGAGCGCGGCCAGCTGCGCCGACAGATCCTCGATCTTCGCCGCCGCGGCCGCGCGCTGCAGCAGCGGTCGCGGTGCGCTCGCCACCGGCGTGCCCTCCTCGGACATCACGGCCTCGCCGAGCGTGACCTCGAGCGCGCGGTCCTCGGGCAGCTGCGCGTAGACCAGCACCGCGTCGCCGGGCTGGATGCCGTCGACCGTGCGCGGCCACCACCAGCTCGCGCCGGCCACGGACACGGGCAACCCGGAGCGCGTGGGCTTCTCGATGCGATCCGCGAGGTGACCGGCGCTGACGCGCGCATCGAGCACGACGCCGTCGCGCGCCAGCTCGCCGCGCGCGAGATCCTCGAGCAGCGGACGATCCTGCAGGCCACCATCGACGATCGCATCGAAGCGCTCGATGCCGTGGGCCTTGGCCGCCGTGCGCAGCGCCTCGAGTGCCTCGCCGCGCTCGGCCGCACCGGCGGTGAAGATGCCGTCGCCGACGTACACGACGCGCGGTGCGGCACCGAGCGCCGCGAGCCCGACGCCGAGATCGCTGGCGCCCATCGGTCCGCGCGCGCGCAGGGCCGCGGCCTGACCGGCGCCGAACCCCGCCGCGGGGCCGCTGTAGATCGTCTCCGCCGACTGGTCGAACGCAACCACCGTCAGCGCAGTGTCGGGTCGTCGCCGTCCGAGCTCGGCGACCAGCGCGAGCAAGCGCTCGATCTGTCCCTCGTAGTCGAGCGCCCGCGACGCGCTGGTGTCGAACAGGATCGCGAGCGTGTCGAGCGACTCGCTGCCGGCCTCGACCGCCGCGGTCACGCGCGCGACCGCGAGATCACCGGCGCGGAGGATCGGCGCGGGCTTGTTGCCGGTGCGCAGCTCGAGGTCCTGCTTGGGCGAGTAGCGCTTCTCGTGCAGCTCGACGCGATGCAACAACGGCTTGGCCTCGTCGGGGCCGCGCACCAGCACCTCGACGTCGAGCGCGTCGAGCTCGGGCAGACCGCACACCGGCAGCACGTAGGGCTCCGCCGCCGACGGCAGCGCCTGCGACCACGCGATCACCAGCTGCTTGCGACCCTTGGCCGGGATCGGAAACACACGCGCCTCGAAGCGGTTGCCCGCGCCACCTTCGAGCAGCGCGGGGTCCTGCTTGCGGTGCAGGAAGTCCTCGTAGGCCACGCGCGCGGCCTGGCGCTCGACCACCTCGCCCTCCTGCCAGCGATCGTCGATGGCCATCGCGAAGCGACTGAGCGCCGCGCGCGGTGGCAGCTGGATCGAGAAGCGGCCCTCGAGCACGCGCGCCTCGGGATTGTCGAACGACAGCCGCAGCTCGGTGTAGGCCAGCGGGCCCTCGACGACCGCGTGCGCGTCGAGCTCGGCCAGGCGCAGGCCGGTGCCGTCGCTCGCGGTCAGCGACAGCGGTCCGGCGGACGCGCAGCTGTTGGGTCGCACCCACGCCAGTGCGATCTCCGGCGGTGCGGGTCGGACCTCCGACACCGCATCGATCGGCGCGCGGGCCCGCGGCGGCACCGGGGTCGCGGTCGTGCCTGCCGGGGCCGCAGCCGGGGTCGCCTCTGGGGCCGGGCGATCTTCGTGCCGCGCACAGGACGACAGGGCGAGCGAGGCGAGCAGGGGCAACGAGCGCGCGCGCAGCATGGCCGGCCGATTAACGCACGAAGCGCGGGCCGGGTTTGGCGGCACCGGCCATGCCCCGGCCATTCGCGTCGAAACGACGCGTCGTACCGCGATCGCGGGGGTCCGAGCCACCGGTTGCGGAGGTCGGCCGCGGAGGATCGTGGCACACCGAGTGACATGCGTGGCTCTCTGTTCGCCCTCCTGTTGTGCGCCGCGGCGGTCCCCGCGTGCGGCCACACCGTGCGCCCTGGTCAAGCGGCGCTGAAGTATCGCGCGTTCCGCAAGCCTGCGTTCCGCGATGACGTCCTGGCCCCGGGCTACTACCCGCTGTGGGCGTGGAACAAGCTCGTCGTCTACGACGTGACCGCGCAGACCCGCGACGAGGTCGTGCACGGCCTGACCTCGGACAACCTGCATGTGCCGGTGACGGTGAGCGTCACCTACCACCCGCGTGCGAGCGAGCTGTACAAGCTGCACACCGAGATCGGCCGCGACTACTACGACAAGCGCATTGGCCCGGCCCTGATCACCTTGGTGCGCGCGGAGTTCTCGCACCACCTGCACAACAGCCTCGCCACCGAGAGCCCGGTCATCGAGAAGACCGTGCGCGACCGGCTGTCCGAGGTCGCCAACCAGATCCACGTCGACATCGACCAGATCGCGATCCGCCACATCGACTACGACGACACCGTGACGCAGGCGATCTCCCGCAAGATCGCGACGCGGCAGCAGTCGGAGCAGAAGAAGTACGAGGTCGACATCGCGGCGCGCGAGGCCGACATCGCGCGCACCACCGCGCAGGGCCGCGCCGATGCGACCCGCATCGAGGCCGAGGGCGAGGCCCAGGCCATCGTGTTGCGCGGCAAGGCCCAGGCCGAGGCGCAGGACGCGATCCAGGCCACCTTGACGCCGCGCTACCTGCAGCTCAAGGCCTTCGACAGCCGCGACTCGAACTACTTCTTCGTGCCCACGGACAAGAGCGGGATCCCCATCATCGTGGATGCCGGCGGCGGCAAGTCCCGCAAGTGATCGGTGTTATCGTGGGCCCGCCCGTGGGCCCACGACTACACGAGACCGTCGTCGAATCGACCGTGCCGTTCTTCCACTGCGACCCGCTGGGCGTGGTCTGGCACGGACGCTACCTCGAGTATCTCGACGTCGCGCGCACGGCCATGCTCGCCCCCCTTGGCCTCGACGGCGAGGAGCTGGTCGCGACCGGCCACCGCATGTTCATCACCGACGTGCGCTGCCGCCACGTCTCGCCGCTGCGCTACCGCGACCGCGTGCGCACGACCGCGTGGCTGCGCGAGTGGGAGCAGCGGCTCTACGTCGCCTACGACGTGCACAACCTGACCGCCGGCCGCCAGGCCGCCCGCGCGCACACGGTGCTGGTCGTCACCGACGCCCAGGGCGCGCTGCTGTTCGACGTGCCGGCGGTGCTGCGCGCGCGCCTGGGTGCGTGACGCGGGCCACGCCGCCGGCCGCGGTCGCCCACGGGGGCTCGACGCGGCCCTCCGCCGCGCAGCGCGACCCGTCATACTGCGGGCATGGCTTGGTCTTTCGGTTCGATGATCCCCGCGCGCCCACGCGCGCGATCGCTGGCCTTGCTGGCGCTGGGCGCGGCGATGGGTGCGTCCGCGAGCTGCCTGCAGGAGGACGACTTCGTGCAACAGTTCGCGGTCTCGGTGTGCCGCACCGTGGTCCAGTGCGACCTCACGCTGAACCTCCCGGGCAGCGGCGAGCTCCCGCAGACCCGCAGCGAGTGCGAGGCGGCGATGATCGAGCACTACTCCACCTGCAGCGACGGCTGTCGGCTGGTGCGCCGCAAGGCCCGACGATGCCTGCGTCGGCTCGAGGACAACACCTGCCCCAGCGCACCGCAGGCCAACGATGGCGATGCCGGCATCCCGTGGGTGTGCAGCGACGTGTTCCGCGGCTGCGATCCCGAGGTGGTCGAGCGCGGGGACTGCATCGCGCCCACCGCCTGCGCCGTGAGTCCGCAGCACGACGCGCGCACCAGCGCGCTCGCGTGCGTCGTCGTGTTGCTGTGGGCCCGACGACGCGCACGCGCGCGCTGAGCGGTCACATGCACACGGCGTCGCCGAGCGCGTTGGTGCACACGGTCGGATCCGCCATCGCGGCGTCGCAGAAGTGCTGCCGGCACTCGATGAAGTTGCCCATCTCGGTGGGCGCGCCGTTGCTCGGCACCGCGCCGGCCTCGGCGAGGCACGCGGCCTCGGCCGCCATCTCGTCCTCGCCGAACTTGGTGTGGTAGGGCTCGTGGCAGTTGGCGAGCATGCACGAGCAGTACGCGACCGCCGGATCGGTGCCGTCGCTGTCGACCGAGTGATCGTGGGTGTCGGCACCGTGCTCGCCGGCGCTGGCCTCGCTGGCGCCGTGCTCGCCGGCGCCGTGCTCGTCGGCGGCCGTGTCACCACCACCATCGTCGCTCTTGCACGACGGCATCAGCGCGAGCGCGGCGGCGAAGGGGAACACGAAGCGGATCGAGAACGCGTCGAGCATCATGCGCGGCAGCCTCGCATCCGGCCGCGTGCGCAGCAAGTGCGGCGGCTGGGCAGTTTGCGCAGGACGGCGCGCATTCGTGGGTTCGCGGTGCGGTGGTTTTTCGCACCCGCGTGACGTGCAACCCCCGCGGTTGCAGCCCCGGCCACGCGGATGTTACGAGCGACCTCGGATGCCGATGCATCGCTACGTCGTGGCGGGTTTCTCGCTCGGGCTGGGGCTGTGGGCGTGCGAGCCTTCGGGCTCGGACGGGACGCCCGCGGTGTGCGAGGACGAGTCGAAGCTGTCGATCTTCGAGGATCGCATCGCGCCGTTGCTGGTGGACGGCAACAAGTCGGCCTGCAACCAGTGCCACCTCGCGGGCATCGACCTCGGCCTCTACGCCAAGGGCGGTGACGAGTGCACCGCGATGGCGTGCATGGTCGAGTCCGGCATCGTCGACCTCGACCAACCCGCCGACAGCGTAGTGCTGACGTGGATCCTCCGCGGCGAGCCCGACAGCGAGCTCATCACCGAGGAGGTGCTGCAGCAGGAACACGACGGCGTGCTCGAGTGGATCGAGTTCCACGCCACGTGCGGCAAGTCGGTCTGCGCGCCGGTCGACAACCCCTGCGGCGACGGGCCCACCGCCGGGACCTGCGACACGCCGCCGTCGGGCCACGATCTGCCGCCGCACGGGTTCGAGGATCCCGGCGACTGCAGCGACCGCACGCTCGAGGACGCGTTCGCACAGCTGGTCTACCAGTGGCGCGGACGCTGCTATCCCTGCCACTTCGACAGCAAGCCCGGCGATCCCGAGGACGCACCGCGGTGGATCATCGACGGCGAGTGCAACATCGCCGCGCTGTCGTCGATGCGCAACGTGCTCGAGCTCGGCCTGGTCGACCTCGACAATCCCGATCAGAGCACGCTGCTGCTCAAGCCGCTGGCCGAGTCCGCCGGCGGTGTCGAGCACGGCGGCGGCGACAAGTTCCTCGACGCCAACGACGGCGCCTACCAGGACTTCCGCACCTGGGTGCGCCTGCTGGCCGCGTGTGACTCCGGCGGTTGAAGCCTGCGCCGCGGCAGTGCGATCGTCGCCGCGGTGACGCGCACGGCCTGGCTGCTGCTGGGGTATCTCGCGCTCGCGATCGCGGTGCTGCGGCCCGATGCGCGTCCGCCCGGCGCGACCGTGGTCGCGGGCGCGGAGCCGTGCGACACCGTGCCGTTCGCGTTGGCGTGGGCGATCGACTGGGGCCTGTCGCGCATCGACGCCGGTCTGGTCGGCTACTGGGACGCGCCGATCTTCCACCCGATCCACGGCAGCTTCGCGCTGTCGGAGCCCATGCCGCTGCTGTCCGCCGCGGTGTGGCCGCTGCACTCGTTGGGCGTGCCGCTGCACGGCTGCGTGCTCGCGCTGGTGCTGGCGATGCTGACGCTCGACGGGCTGTTCGTGCAGCGATGGCTGCGGGTGCTCGGCGCGGGACCGCGGTGGTCGACCGTGGGCGGTGCGATCGCGACGATGTTGCCGTTTCTCCACCAGGAGCTCGGCGTGCTGCCGCTGTTGGCACTGTGGCCCGCGGTGTGGACCATGACCGCGCTGGCGCAGCTCGAGGGCCCGCGACCGCTGCGTGCCGCGATCGCGCTGGGCGGATCGATCGCGATCGGCTTCGGTTGCTGCGCCCAGCTCACGCTGCTGACGGTGCTGGTGGCGACGCCGGTGGCGCTGGTGCGGCTGCGCCCGCGTCGCGTGCCGTGGCGTGCGATCGCGATCGCGGTCGCGATCGGAAGCGGCGGCGTGGCACCGCAGGCGTGGGTGCAGCACCGCACGCTGGCTTCGCTGGGCCTGCGCCGCAGCGAGACCTCGCAGGACCGCGGCGCCGCGACGCCCGGGCAGCTGCTGCGGCTGCCGTGGGCACCGCTCGAGCCGCTGCCGCGCTCGATGATCGCCGGGCGCACCGGCGCGCGCGCGTTCGATCCCGGACCCGTGCGGCTGGCACTGGCCGCGATCGCGGCGACGGTGGGTCTGCGTGCGCGCCGACGTCGACGCACCACCGCCGCGCTGCTGGTGATGCTGGCGACCGCGGTGGGCCTCGCGCTCGCACCGAGGATCTCCGTCGCCGGCTTCGAGCCCTACGATGTGCTCACGCGGGTGGTGCCGGGCCTCGATCGCGTGCGCGCGGTGTTCCGCGTGCTCGCGCTGGCGCAGCTCGCCGCGATCGCGCTGGCGATGCTGGGCCTGCGCGCGCTCGAGATCCGCATCCGCGCGCTGCGTCGACGCGGTCGTGCGCGGCGCTGGCACGTGCCCGCGCTGGTGCTGCTCGCCGGCCTCGCGCTGGTCGAGCTGGTCCCGCCCACGCCGCGGTGGACCGCGCTGCCACCCAGTGACGCGCGCTGGATCGCGTGGCTGCGCGAGCACACCGCAGCGACCGACGCCGTCGCCGTGCTGCCGCTGCCCGAAGGCTCCGACGCGTGCGACTACGAGGGCGCTGCGATCGCGATGCTCCAGGCGCGCGCCCACGGTCGCCCGCTGTTCAACGGCTACTCGAGCTACTTCCCCCCGCAGTACACCCGCATCGCCCGCGCGGTGCGAATGCTGCCCGACGGCCGCGCGACGCTGGCCCTGCGCACGCTCGACGTGCGCTGGGTCGTCGCGACCGACGCCATCGCGGACGGACTCGACCAGGCCACCCGCGATCGCCTGGGCCTGCACGCGCAGCTGCACGACCGCGACGCGGGCATCACGGTGTTCGCCCTGCGCGCCCCGGCGCGCGCAGGGCCGTGACGCGGCGCTACTCGAGCAGCATCTCCATCTCGGAGCCGCCGCAGAACGTGTGCGTGCAGCTGATCCACAACAGGCCCAGCGAACACGTGCCGCTGTCGTGCGTCATGCCCGGCGCGGCCTTCTGCGCCTCCGCGAGACACTGACCGCACGAGCCCGGCGCCCAGATCCACGTCGACACCGTGGTGCACGCGTTGCGGAACGCGTGATCCGTCTGCCCCGCGACCTCGAAGCCCGGCACGTCCACGCCGTCGGATTCCAGCACTGCCGCGGCGACGGTCAGGCCCTCGGCGCAGGCGGTGACCTCGGACTCGACGCCGTCGCAGATCGCCTCGCCGTCGTCTGCGGTCCACGCCAGCGAGCCTTCGTGATCGGCGAACTCGAATTCCATGCCGGCACCCGACGCCGCCTCGGTGCGGTTCACCACGCCGAGCTCGACGCCGTCCTCGCCGATCAGGCGATAGGCGTCGTCGCCATCGGCGAGCACCTCGGCGATGCCGTAGCGCTCGAGGTTCACCTCGAGGCTTCGGGGTGCGGCCTCGTCGCACGCGGCGACAACGCCGAGCAACGAGGCGAAGAAGAGGGAGATTGCGTTGGTCTTGATGGTGTTGGTCTTCATGATGACTGCTCCGCTTCGAACCCGCATCGTCTACTCGAGCATCATTTCCATCTCGCTGCTGCGCGAGCAGAAGGTGTGCGTGCACGAGGCCCACAACCAGCCCTGCGTGCACGAGCCGCCGTCCCACACCGAATACGTCGCGTAGGTCGTTGCCCGCGACAGACAGACCTCGCAGTTGATCGCCGTGGTCGACACGACCTCGCACGCGGAGCGGAACTCGAGCTCGTCCGGCGCGACCTCGAGTCCCGGCACCTCGAAGCCCTCGCTCGCGAGCACGCGTGCACCGACGTCGAGCCCGTCGGCGCAGGTATCGGTCATCTCCGTGCCGTCCTCGCAGACCAGGCCCAGCTGCTCGCCGGCGTCGTTCCACTCGAAACGCGACACGGCACCATCGAGCTCGACGTCGAGCACGTCGTGTCCGCGCTCGCGACGATGCTCGACGCGACCCACGGCGTCGCCGTCCTCGCCGAGCAGCGCGAAGGCGTCGCCGTGCTTCTCCACCGTCACCACGCCGAAGCGCGCGAGGTCGAGGTCGAGGGTCTGTGCGGGTGCGCTGTCGCAGGCGACCAGGGTGATGGCGAGCGCAGCCAACGGCCGCGCCAGATGAGCGATGAACGGTCTCACTGGGTTTGCTCCTTGGGCGCCGCGCCAGCGCGTCACCCGTCCCAGCTGATGCCGACACCCGTGCCCCGGTTCACGGCCCGCCGAGCACCGCCGTCGGGCACCTGCGACGGCATGGTGCGAAACGCCGCCGCAACGTGCGGCGCGATGCGCCTCGCAGGCTCGCGACCGTGGGGCTCACGCGATGGTTCGCGCCCGTCGGCGGCGCGCTCGGATGACCGGCCGCGCGACGCTCACATCTTCGCGAGCTCGCACGCGAGCCACTCGCCCAGCTGTTGCCGCTCCATCAACGATGGCGTCGGCGCCGAGATCGGCATCAGCTCGTTGGTACCGCCAGGCCCGGACGCGGCCTTCATGTCGACGTGGTCGGCGACCACGAGCACGCCCTCGAGCGTGTCGAAGTCGTGGTACAGCGGCGCGCCCTGTCGGTCGGCGCCCATCAGCGTCGACGCGTGGCAGCGCGTGCAGTACGTCTGCATGAACGACTGCCCGAAGCTCTCCCATGTCAGCGTCGAGCCCTCGGGACACACCGACTCGGTCGGGGGCCCGAACTCGCCCTCCTCCTCGCCGCACGTCTCGCCATGCTCGTCGGCGGACTCGCCCCCGTGCTCGTCGGGGCACTGCTCGTCGTCGTCGTGATCGTCGCAGGCGACGGTGAGCACCGCGGCGGTGCAGGCGGCGAGGATCGGCAGGGCCAGCCGTTTCATGCGACCAGGTATCCCAGAGCTCGGGCCACAGTTGCTGCAGAAAAAACTTCGCAGCGACTTCCCCTCGGGCGCCGCGTGCGCCCACCTGCGCGCGACCCCGGGAAACCGCAGCGATCGCCGGCCCGAGGCAGCCCATGCTTCGGCGCGGCTCAGCGTCCGTGGCCGGCGCGCAGGGCTTGGGCCGCCGCCGGTCACAGCTGCTGGTAGGTCTCGCGCGCGGCGAAGCGGCCGTGGCCGAGGTTGGTGACCGAGACCTTCGCGCGCAGCTCGGTGCGCCGGAACTCGCTGGCGACCTGAGCCAGCGGAGCGCGGGCCATGAACGCCGCGGTGGCCTCGCCGCGCTGCGCGGTGGGTTCGCCCAGCTGCGCGCGCAGCCGTGCGTCGCTGCGCTCGACCCACTGCGCCGCGATCGCGGCGTCGGGCAGGCGGCTCGACAGGTCGACCGAGACCACGCGGTCGCGGGCATCGAAGCCGAAGTGGATCGTGTCGGCGACGTGACCGGGCGGCAATGCGCCGGCCGGCACCGCGTCGCAGCGCAGGCTGCTGCCGGCCGCCGTGCACGCGAGCGCGTGCGCGAGGGCCCAGCGCTCCACCTCGTCGCGGGAGGCGCTGCCGAGCTGGAAACCGGCGGCGTCCCGCGACGCCGCCGGTGCCTCACCGCGATACTGCGCGAGCGTCTGCACGCGCACGCGGTCGCGATCGTCCGCCGTCATCGTCGCCGCGGCCGCGTGCGGGCAGCTGCTGCCCATCCCCGGCAGGTATCGCAGCAGCGGTCGCCCCGCGGGCGTGTGGGCAAAGCCCACCACGGCCACGAATGCGGCGCTGCCGAGCGCGAGCACGCCGAGCACGCGCAACCATGGTTTGTGACGACGGTTCGATCGCGTATCCATGGTGTTCACTGCCCGATGATCATGGCCTCGAAGGCGGGGTCGACCAGCGGCGGCGCGAAGCAGTAGTTGATGTCGTCGTCGGGCACGCCCGCGCCCTGCAACACGCCCACGATCAGCGCGATGAAGTCGTCGTACTGCTGCTGCGTGATGCCCATGCCGGCGTGGGCCTCGGGCATGCTCGGGCCGGTGTACGCGCCGCTGGTGCAGCCGTACGCGTCGCTGATGAAGTTGGCGAGGCTGGCCTTGAACGCGTCGACTGCCTCGGTGCCCTCACCGACCAGCGGCGCGAAGAAGTCCGCGAACTCGGGATCCGCCGCCGCCTGATCGACGATCAGGCCGGCGACCACCGGCACCGCGGCGCCGTAGGTCGCGCAGACATCGGTCGCGCACGCGGGCGCACCGCTGCTGGAGTCCGCGCCGGTGTCGGTCGTGGGGTCGTCGGTCGTGCTGCTCGCGTCGGTGGTGGCGGACGTGTTGTCGGTCGTGCTCGCCGAGGTCGTCGCGGTCGTGCTCGCCGACGTCGTCATGGTCGTGCTCGCCGAGCCGCCCGAGGAGCTGTCGCCGGCGCCGTCGTCGCCACCGTCGTCACCACCGCAGGCCGCGAGCGCGACCACCAGGACCGAAAGGCACACTGAGAATTTCGTACGTGTCATGGTCGTTGCCTCTTTCGAATGCCGCGGTGCGCCCTGGCGGCCACGCCACGGCCGGTCCGCGAGGGCGTGTACGACGGTGGCCGACCTGTGGATCGACGCTCGCGGTTTTTTTTCGCGGGCTGGGCTCGATGCGGGAACGCTCGCGGTCGTCGTCGATCCGGTCGCTGCGCGACTCGGTCATGGCGAGCAACCGGCCAAGCCGGTCAGTCGCCCGAGGCCGAGACCGGCGCGGGCGATTGCTCGACGTCGGCGGCCAGGCGCTGCGCGATGGCCTCGGTGACCGACTCGCCCGGCGGCTGCAACCCGCCATCGCCCGCGAGCAGCAGCAACACGCCGACCAGCAGCGTGCGACCGTCGCTGGTGCACGCGACCAACGCGCTGCTCCAGCCCTCGGCCGCCGCGTCGTCGATCGGCAGCAGGCCCAGCGACGCGGTGTCGGGCGACTGCTGCGCGTGGCCCAGACGCGAGGCGGCGGCGCGCTCGAGCGCCGCCACCGGCTCGCCGCCGTGCCCCGGTGCGGCGAGCGACAGGTGACCGCGCCGCAGCAGGTACAGCAGACCCGCGCGCGCGCCCGAGGACTCGACCAACATCTCGAGCGCACGCTCGGCGCGGGCGTTGGCCGTGCGACAGTCGCTGAGCGCCGAGAGCACCTCCGACAGCGTGTCGTGGCGCGCGGTGTCGGCCCCGATCATCTCGGTGACGACGTCGTTGGCCGAGGTCTCGCGGTTGGGATCCGGCGGCGGATGCAGCACGCGATCGAGTCGCTCCCAGCGCGCGATGAGCACGGGGTTGCGCGTGGGCCGGTACCAGAACTCGGTCTGCGTCGCGGCGTGGGCGGCCGCAGCCTCGTTGCCGGCCGCGATCGCCACCTGCGCCCGCGCCTCCCACAGCGCGCCCAGCAGCAGCGGATTGGCGTGGGTCTCGGCGTCCTCGATCGCGCGATCGAGCCGCGCCGCCGCGATGTCGTGCTCGCCCGCGGCCGACTCGCACAGCGCCAGCGCACGCACGGCCCGCACGCGGAAGCTGCCCTGCGCGTGCTCGGCATCCGCCGCCGCCGCGAGGCACTCGCTCGCGGCGGTGCGCGCAGCCTCGACCTCGCCCAGGCCCAGCAGCGCCTCCGCGCGCGCGGTCGCGGCCCACGGTCGGATGAGCCCCTCGCCCTCGGGCAGCAGCGCGAGCCCGGCCTCGATGGCCTTGAGCGCGCCGTCGTGATCCCCACGCAGCCGCGCGTACTCGCCCCGCGCGATGTCGAGGTGCGCGCGGTAGTGCAGCCCCGCCGCGACCTGGCGCGCGAGCACCTCGATGTGCCGCTTGAGCCCCAGCGCATCGCCGGAGAACGACGCGGTCACGCACGCGGACGCGTGGTGCACCGCCTCGAGCTGCCACAGCGAACCCAGCCGCACGAACTCGAGCTCGGCCTCGGCCCAGACCCGGCGGGCCTCCTCGTCCTCGCCGCGCCACAGGTGATGGTGCGAGCGCAGCTGCAACGCGCCGATGTGCCACAGCCGCGTCTCGAGCCGCTCGAGCGCGGCGATTTCGGCCAGCGCGTCGGGGCCACCGCTGCGCACCGCCGCCAGGCCGCGCTGGAACACCGCGCCGCCGAGCACCAGACGCTTCTCCGCGACCGAGTACTCGCCGGGATCGTGCAGGAACGCGGTGAGCTCCTCGGTGCCTGCCGTGCGCACGGTGTGCACGCGGCCGAGGTTGAACGCGAGCAGGTTCGACACGAAGCGGTGCGCGTTCGCGATGTCCTTGCGACGCATGCGCGAGACCGGCCCGAGCAACGCGACGCAGCGGCGCAGCTGCTCGGTGTCGAACGAGAAGCCGGCAACGCCGGCGGCGTAGAGCACCGCGCGCAGCCACATGCGCATGGCCGAGACCGGCGCAGGACCGCGGCGACCCGGCGGCAGCAGCCCGCGCCACAGCGTCGCGAGCGCGACGCCGACGTAAAACGCGAGGTTGAGCCCGAGCCAGCGCAGGCGCCGTGCGATGGGAATGCCGGCGTGGCGTCCGAGCAGCTCGAGCGTCTCGTCGCGGTAGCGCACCGCGACGTCGCGGTCGCTGTAGAAGCCCGCGGTGTGCAGCATGTCGAGCAGCCGCACGCGCGTGGCCAGGCTGCCGCCCTGCTCGCGGTAGACCTCGAGCGCCGCTGCCAGCGGTGCGATCGCATCGGCGTAGGACGTGGCCTCGTACAGCCGCCGACCCGCGCGCGCGAGCAGTCGCGCGCCGAGCTTGCGATCACCGCCGCGCAGCAGGTGCCAGCCGATCGCGGCCTCGCGCTCGGCCGAGACCGGCCCCTGCGCGAGGCGGGTGCGGCCGACGTGCAGCTCCAGCCGTGCGCGCTCGATGGGATCGATGCCGCGCAGCAACGCCTCGCGCACGCCCTCGTGGCGCATGGCCCAGCGCTCGCCCGCGCCGACCAGGATGTCCTCGCGCTCGAGCTCCGCCAGCGCCGCGAAGACCTCGTCCTCGCGCAGGTCGCTCGCCAGCGCGACCGCGGTCTGCAGCGCGACGCGACCGCCGTGCACCGCCATCGCGCGGCCCAGCGCCCGCGCGGCCGGGCTCAGCGCGCGCACCCGCAGATCCATCGATTCCGCGAGCCCTCCGGGCAGCGCCTCGCGATCGAAGCGCTCCGGAATCACCCACACGCCGTTGCGCGAGGCGATGACCTCGCGATCGACCATGTGGCGCAGGATCTCGTGGCAGTGCAGCGGACTGCCACCGGCGTTGCGTTGCAACCACCGCGCGAGCTTGCCGAGGTTGGCGACCTCGCCGAACATCGTGCGCAGCATCTGTTCGATCTCGGCGGATCGCAGGCCGCCCGGATGCAGCACGATCGCGTGCTCGCGCAGCTTCGCCACCGCACGGCGGGCGCCGATGGGCTCGTCGGTCCGCAGCCCGCACACCAGCAAGAGCCGCTGCTCGCGGGCGCCCAGCGCCAGCGAGGCCAGCGCCGCCGCCGAGCCCTCGTCGGCGCGCTGCAGGTCGTCGATCACCAACACCAGCGGCGCGCGCTCGATCAACCGCTGCACCCGTCGCGCGAGCGCCGACTGCAGCTCGAGCCGATCCTCGCGCAGATCGCCGCTGGGCTCGCCGCGCGCGGGCACCGGTGCGCCCACGAAGGTCGCGGTGGTGTCGCCCAGCACGGCCTCGTCGTCGCCGAGCAGGCGACCGATCACCGATTGCTCGGGCGCCGGCATCGACTCGTTTCGATTGCCGAGCCCGTCGAGGCCCAGCGCACGCAGCAACGCGTAGGGTCCGCCGCCTTGGGCCTGCGCCCGCATCACCCGCGCGCCCGCGAGCTTGGCCTCGAGCTCGATCTCGTGCAGCAGCCGGGTCTTGCCGATGCCGGAGCGGCCTTCGACCACCACGGTGCCGCCGCTGCCGTCGATGGCCCGCAGCAGTCGCTTGCGCACGACCTCGAGCTCGTGGCGTCGCCCGACCAGGTCGGCGCTGCGGATGTAGCCGCGCGCGACCTCGGGTTCCTCGCTGGGCGGCAGCGCTGCGATCGCCGTGAGGCGATCGATGACGTGCGCCGCGGTCGAGGGCCGACCCAGCGGCTCGTGCGACAGCAGCGACAGCACCAGATCGTCGAGCTCGGCCGGGATGTCCGAGACGATCGACGACGGCGGTGGCGGTCGCGTACGCCCCTCGCGGATGAGATCGGCGAGGTTGCGCGCACGACGGGGATGGCGCCCCGTCAGCAGCCAGAACGACAGCGCGCCCAGACCGTAGAGGTCGGCGCGGCCGTCCATGGGAAAGCCCAGGATCATCTCCGGCGCGATCGAGTGCACCGTGCCGACGATCTCGGTGGTCATGCCCATGGTCGCGAGCATGCCGAAGTCGAGCAGCTTGGCGCGCCCCTCGGCGGTGCAGCGGGCGTTGCGAGGCGCGATGTCACGGTGCAGCAGCGAGCGCGCGTGCAGGAACGCCAGCGCCGACGCGACGTCGCGCAGCAGCGCCGACGCGCGCGGCCACGGCACCGGCGCGAGGTCACCGAAGTCCTCGCCCTCGAGCAGCTCCATCGTGTAGAACGGCCGCTCGCGATCGAGGCCGAAGTCGTAGGCCTCGACGATCCGTGGGTGTCGCAGCCGCGCGAGCGTGTGGAACTCGCGGCGGAATCGCAGCAGATCCTCGGACTGATCGAGATCGAGGCGGAAGCGCTTGAGCGCGACGTCGCGGCCGCCGTGCTCGTCGCGCGCGCGGAAGACCTCGCCCATGCCGCCGCGACCCAGGCTCTGCAGCAACCGGTAGCGACCGCCGACCAGGTCCGTGCTCGAGAGCACGCCCGCGCCCTCGCCGTCGCGGGCCCGCGGCCGCGTCGGCGAGCTCGCGTCACTGATCGATCGATCCACGCGGGTCCCCTTTCATCATCGTACATCGAGCACACGCAGCCGTCCCGAATCGTGGCCCACCGCCCCGTGGCGCTCGCCGCAATCGGGCACCCGCGCGGCTCGATCCCCGTCCCAGACCCTTGGCTGGGCCGAGCGAGCCCCGCTACCATGGTGACGTCGCGAGCGGCCCGCTCGGCCGCGGTTGGCCGCGACAAGAGGATGGTCTGGATGGCGGACGGCACCAACGAGCGCAGGAGAGCCACCGAGCCCGCGTTGCCCACGCGAGCGAACCCGGCCAGCGCGACGTCTTCGGCTCCGGCGGTCCGCGCGATGGACCTCGAGCACTGCACCGCGAGTTGGCGCGGCGTCTTCTTCAACGTGTGGAACGGCGACTGCACCGAGTCCGCGGCCGACGGCATCGCGCAGACGTTCAAGGCGCTGGTCGAGCAGCACCCCGACGGCATCGTGATCCTCGGTGTCAGTCGTCCTGGCGTCGCGATGGTGCCGCGACCCGAGGTGCGCGAGAAGTTGTCCGCGATGCTGCGCGGCCACAACGGCGGCCTGCGCGGGGTCGCATCGGCGATCCTCGGCGATGGCTTCGGCGCGGCGGCCAAGCGCACCGTGATGGCATCGATCGCGATGGTGGCGCGACAGCCCGCGCCGCTGCGGATCTTCGACGCGCGCGTGCCCGCGGCGCAGTGGGCCGCGGCGCGGCTCTCCGACGGCGACGGCAGCCCCACCGCCGACGAGATCCTGTCCGCGCTCGCGGGACTCGAGGCGCGCTACGACGACTACCTGCGCTCGCGCGGCCGCTCACCCGCGGCATGAGCCGCTCGCGGCGGCCTCATGCGGCGCGACGCGCCGGTGCCTCGTTCGCCGGCGCGGCGCGGCCCACCGCCAGGGCCTCGTCGTGCTGCAGCTGACAGTCCGATCCCGCGCGGGTATCCCCGAGGTGGATCGCGACCCACGGGGTCGCGGCATTGCGCAACGTCGACCGGCCCGATCGCGCGAGTGCGACGAGCGATCGTCCACAGCGGGGACACGCGTGCATGCTCCGAGCATCGCCCCGAGACCGCCAGGGCTTGAGCCGCGCGGGTCGCAGCGCAAGCCGTGCACCCCGGTGACGAAACCGCCCCTGCAACGCGGGTCCGACCCTGACCGCAGCGACGGACGCCGCACCGTGCCACGAGCGGGCGCTTGGTTCCCACGATGTGTTCGCACACCGCGGCCGTCGGTGGGCATCGCGCGCGAGCGTGCGATAGTGCCGGCCGGGTGAGGCGGCAGGCCGCGGTGCGGTCGGTGCCGGTCGCCCATTCGCGACCGAGGAGCCCGCGCCATGACCACCGCCCGCAGCGCCCGCCTTCGCCACGCCCTGATCGCCACCGCAGGGCTCTGCGCCTGCGCGCGCACCGACGCGCCCGCGGCCGCGGACTCGACCTCCGCCGGCAGCAGCGGCGCCGCGGCCAGCACCGGCGACGGCGTCGGCACCAGCGGCCCCGACGGGGCCAGCAGCAGCGGTGGTGGTGACGAAGGCAGCACCACCGGCGACGGCGACGGCGGCGACGACCGCATCCACATCACGCACGCGTTCGGACCCATCGATCTGCCGCCGATGTCCGACGACGTCTCGATGTGCGCGTCGTGGACCCTCGACAACGCCAAGCCGGTCTACGTCAACGAGGTCGAGATGGCGAACCTCGGCTCGTTCCACCACAGCAACTGGTTCGTGGTGCCGGAGGACAAGTTCGAAGGCGACGATGGCTACTGGCCCTGCGCCGATCGTGGCTTCGACGAGATCAACGCCTCGGCCCAGGGTGCGGTGGTGCTGTTCGCCCAGTCGACGCAGAGCTACACCGAGAACCAGCGCCTCGCGGCCGGCTCGGTGGTGAAGATCCCCGAGCGCTACAAGGTCGTCGCGACGCTGCACACGCTCAACGCCTCACCCGAGCCGTCGCAGACCTCGCTGTGGCTGACGCTGTACCCGATCCATCCCAAGGACGTCAGCACGGTCGTGACCGCACTGTCGATCCAATACAAGGATCTGCACATCCCCGCGCTCAGCGAGGCCCGCTTCACCGCGAACTGCGATCTGGGCACGCCCTACTGGCTGTCGCAGGGCGAACCGCTGGCGATGCGGCTGCACTACATCCTGCCGCACTACCACTACCTCGGGAACCACTTCGAGGTGAAGGTCCAAGGCGGCCTGCGCGACGGCGAGGTGGTCTACTCGCTCGACGGCTTCAACGGCACGGCCAACGGGCTCACGTTCGATCCACCGCTGGACCTGCCGGGTGCGACCGGCCTGTCGGTGACGTGCGGCTACGACAACTGGCGCAGCGAGGACATCGAGTGGGGCAACGGCGGCGGCGAGATGTGCGTGATGCTGGCGCTGATCGACTCGAACGCGACCATGGGCGCGAGCGTGGATCTGGGCAACCACCTCGTCGACGTGCAGGACGGCGTGCAGATGTACGAGGGCGTCTGCCTCGGCATCGCGCTCGACAAGAACCCCGACCAGAGCATGCCGGACATGACCGAGGTGCTCGCGCCGCTGTACCTGCCGCCGGTCGATCCCGATGACCAGGGCGTGCCGCCGGTGCCGGCGTGCCAGGACAGCAACCCCGCGGTGCAACCGCAGGGCGCGGCCACGCTCTCGCGCGTGCGCGACAACGTGCTGGTGCCGTACTGCACCTACTCGTCGTGCCACGGTGTGTCCGGCGCCGCCGACCTCGACCTCTCTGCGACCGATCTGCACGGCGAGCTCATGAACCACGAGGTCGTGGCCGATGTCTCGCTGCCGCTGGTCGAACCCGGCGATCCCGAAGGCAGCCACCTGTACCAGCGACTCGCGCGCTGCGAGGCCGTCGACGATGCGGGCCATCCGCTGTCGCACATGCCGTACAACGCGCCGTTTCTGCTCGACGACGAGCTGGTCGCGCTCGTGCGTGCGTGGATCGAAGACGGCGCGCCCGACAACTGACGCCGGGGCTTCAGCAGCCCAGGCCGAGCAGCTCGTCGAGGCTCTCGCGCTCGACCATGCAGCGCCAGCCGCCCGGGCACTGCTCGCCGTCGCTGCAGTCCCACACGCACTGGCCATCGACGCAGTCGGTGAACGCGTCCGCGTCGTAGGCCTCGGCCGGCACGCACTCGTCTGCGCTCTCGCAGACCGAGTCGCCGCCGAGCTCGCAGCTGCGCTCGATCTTCACGCAGATCGAGCGCCCCGACTCTCGCGTGCATGCGACGCCGGTCGCTGCCGCGAGCCCTGCGACGAACCCGATGATCACGCTCCACCCGCCCGTTGGTCCCGTCATGGCCCGTGCCCGTTCGGCCCGGGTCACGAACCGGGCCGGATGCGACATTGGCCGATTCGGTGCGCGGGGTCACCGTTCGAATTGCGCCGCAGGCGCCCGTCCGCCGCCTCCAAGCCGTTTGCGCCGTGGACCGACGAATCGGGACCGAGCGTCCGCACCGCGATCGATCCGCGGCGCGGCCGCCTCGCGGTACACTGTGCGGGACGGTGGCGCAGGATGTCGCAATCATCGAGGTCTCTCGGGGCTTCGTGCGCGTGAAGATGCTGCGACGCATCGCGGACGTCGCCGAAGCCGAGGCCCTGCAGCAACAGATCGCATCGACTGCGGGGACCGCCGACGTGTCGTCGGTGTTGTTCGACTACCGCGGCGTGGTCGGCCACGACGAGTCGGTGCGCACGTCGATGTGGGAGTGGGCCAGCGGCTGTGGCATGAACGCGATGGCGCTGCTGGTCGACAGCGAGCTGTCGCGTGTGCGCATGAACATGACCGCGGTGTCCAAGCGTGTCCCGATTCGGGCCTTTCTCGCCGAGCACGAGGCGTTGGCGTGGCTGGCGGATCCCGCGAGCCGTCGTCCGACCCGCGAGGTCAAGCCGGTCTGAGCCCATGGAAGCGGAAGCGCGACGCGAGTCCGGCAGCATTCGCTGACGGTCTCCGAGTCCCCGTTGCTCGGTCCGTCGTCGTCGCTCAGCGCAGATCGCCGATGGGGCAGCCGACCGCCGGCGCGGTGGCCGACGCCGGCGCCTTGCCGGCCAGCACCGCCGTGAGCGCGTCGTCGAGGTCGCGCACGCGCGGCTGCGGACGCGCGCGGCCGAACTCGGGGAATTTGTCGTCGATGCGCCCGTGATACGCGAGCACGCGCTGCCCCGCGGCATCGCGCGACCACAACGCGACCTCGGGCGTGACCAGGGCCTGGGCCGCGCGCACCAGCACGTGATCGGGATCGCGCAGCGCCGGCCACGGCAGCGCGAACTCTCGCTGGTGCGCCTCGATCGCAGCGACGGTGACGTCGGGATCGGGATAGACCACGAACGCGTGCACGCGCTCGTGCGGCAGCGTCGCGTCGATGCGCGCGAGCTCGGGCGCGTAGCGGTTGGAGATGGGGCAGTCGGGCGTCACGAACGCGAGCAGCACCAGCTCGACGGTGTCGTCCAGTGGCGACGCGGCGTGCCCCTGCAGATCGAACGCGGTCGCAACCGGTGCAGCCGCGGGCACCGCCGCCGTCTCGGCGGTGCACGCGAGCGCACTCGACAGCAGCGCCGCTGCGATCAACCCGGTGGCGGCAGGGCCTGCTGGCACGACCCGATCTCGAGGATGGTGTAGATGAGCACGAGCTCCTGCGGCGACAGCCCCACGTAGTCGTAGAACTCGGCCGCGTGGTAGCTGGTGAACTGGATCTTGCCGCAGCCGAACTGGCCGGTGACCGTCAGCGGATGGACCGCCGCCGGCGCGCCGCCGGGGCCCTCGAGCCAGACCTTGTGGCTGACGTCGACCTGGCCGCCCATGCCGTCGTCGACCATCACCGGCAACACCTGATCGATGCCCGACCAGTTGTCCTCGGTCATCAGCATCGGCAGCTGGTTGACCGCGGGGTGGACCTCGTCGTTGAGCGGGTTGATGTCCTTGAACGCGTCGGGCAGCGCGTCGAGCCAGTCGAGCATGCCCTGGTCGAGCACGGTCGCGAGCGAGTCGTAGCTGCCGTTGTCCGCACTGCCGACGCTGCCGTTCCAGCTGTTGAGGTCCTGGTACTCGGGGAACACCATCTGCAGCCACTCGTTGGACCAGTCGGCGACGTACCAGCGTCCGCCGGCGGCGACCCAGTCGCGGATGTTCTGCACCACCTGCGGATCGCTGAGCGCGTCGGTGTAGTCGTCGTAGCTGCAGGGGATGAAGATGATGTGGTACTCGGCCAGCCGCACCGGATCGGAGACCAGCTCCGTGAAGGTGCCCTGCGACTGGAAGCCCTCGGTCGTGGGATCGCGACCGTTGTCCCACAGGTCGAACTGCTCGGTGTCGGGCACCAAGCGCTCCTCGAACGACGCGATGGCGGTGTCGCCGAGGCCGAACTTGCCCAGCGCATCCTCGAGTCGGTCGTAGCTGGCGTCGCCCACCGCGATGAGCGGGATGTACAGGCCGTTGTCGGGATCGTTGTGATCCGGCAACGTCGTGAGCAGCGGCTGCAGCTCGACGTCCTGCGGGCCCACGATGAGGGGCGAGATCCGCATGAACTGGCCCTTCTGCACCACCAGGAACTTGCCGTCGCCCGAGTTGGTCGGCAGGTCGAACGAACCGTCGGCGAGGCTGAGCGTGTAGTCGATGCCGGGCGCGAGCTCCTCACACTCGGCGCAGTAGACCCCTTGCGGGATGCCGGCGGGCTCGACGTCGGTGATGTAGACCAGCGCGCCGCTCACCGGCAGCTCGCCGTCGGGACCGTAGACGACGCCGTGGATCGAAGCATCGTGCGCGTCGCCGCTCTCGGCACCACCGAGATCGAACTTGGGTCCGTCGCCGCCCGAGCTCGAGTCGACCGCGGTCGTCATCGACATCGTCGTGCCGCCGGGTCCCGCCGAGGTCGTGGCACTGGTCTCACCGTCGGTCGCGCTCTCGCCGGTGCCGGCGGTGCTGCCCTGCGATGCACTGCCGGTGTCCGGGTTGGTCTCACCGTTGTTGCCCGGCTCGCTGCCACCGCAGGCGAGCAGCAGCGCCCCGGCCGCACGCAGCGCCCACCTGGCCGCCGGGGCCATCCCTGTTCTGGTTGGAACCCTCATCGTGTGTTCTCCCGTTGCCCCCGCGGCAACAGTGGCACGAAACCGCGGTCGCGAGAACGTGGCGGCTTCAGCACGTACAGCGTCCGGACGTGCCGGTGTCTGCGCCCGCGCGACCCACTCACGGCGGGCGCACCCAACGCCGACGCGCCCCGACGACGCGCCCCGACGACGCGTGCAGTCGAAGACGCGCCGGCGCTCACATGCTTGACCCCGATGGGTGCATCTGAAACGCTACGATCCCAATGGTTAGATTGTCCTTGCATCGCCACGTACCCTGGCTGCTGGAAGCAGGACTGATCGCGGGCGGGGTCGTCGCTGGCACGATGAGCGGCTGCGGTCGTTCGCTGCTGGGCGAGGAGGACACCGACGGCACCGACGGCAGCTCGAGCATGGGCGGAAGCGACCCGAGCGGCTCGCCGACCTCCGTCACGGACCCGACCAGCCCGACCGATCCGACGACCATCACCACGAGCCCGACCGATCCGACCGACCCCACCGGTCCGTTCCCGATGCCGGGCCCGCCGCAGCTCATCGACGCGCGCGTGCTCGACGTCAGCGTGATCGAGCTGTTCTTCAGCGAGCCCATCGCGCCGATCGGTGCGATCGATCCGAAGAAGTTCCGCATGTCGGCGGCGTTCGACAACGCCTACTACGCGTACGGCACCTGGTACTCGGATCTCGGGCGCTGGAACGGTGACGAGGTCTGCCACGAGTACTGCTACGGCGACCAGTGCTACGAGTGGTGCTACACGCCGCCCGGACCCAACGTCGAGGTCGTGGCGGTGGCCAACAGCACCTACGCCGACCGCGTGCTGCTCACGCTCAGCCAGCCCATCACGCCCAACGTGTGCAAGCAGCTGCAGCAGCGCATCGACAACGGCGCGGACGTGGCCGCGATCTTCCTGCACTACTCGAACAACGGCCAGGGCATCGTCGACACCGACGGTGAGTCGCTCGACGCGATCGCCGAGCACTGGGTCTTGCTGACCAACCAGTACTACTCCTACCAGCAGGGCGCGTTCCCGTTCATGACGCCGTTCGTGCCCATCCCGTGCCCGTTCTGACGCACGTGACCAGCTTTGGTAGAGTCGAGGTCGCATGATCATCGTCACCGGCACCAAGCGCTCGGGCACCTCGATGTGGATGCAGATCCTCATCGCGGCGGGGTTCGAGCCCTTCGGCGAGGCGTTCCCCAAGGTGTGGGAGAACACCATCAAGGACGCCAACCCCGACGGTTTCTACGAGTCGATCCTGCGCCGCGGCATCTACTGGGCCACCAACCCGCACCCGCGGACCGGTGACTACTTCTTCCCCGAGCAGGTCGAGAACCACGTCGTCAAGGTCTTCATCCCCGGGCTGGTGCGGACCGACCGCGCGTTCATCGGCCACGTGGTCGCGACCATGCGACCGTGGCGCGAGTACGAGTCCTCGCTCAAGCGGCTCTACGACATGGAAGACAGCAAGCGCGCCGAGGCCGGCCACGGCACGCCGCCGCCGCGGATGCCCGCGGTGCTCGAGTGGTGGCACGAGAACTTCTCGCTCGTGCGCGACATCGTGACCCGGCGCCACCGCGTGCACGTGCAGTCCTACGACGGCCTGCTGCGCGATCCGGAGAAGGTCATCCACGAGACCATCGCGTGGCTCGGTCGCGGCGACGCCGACGCGGCGATCAAGGCGGTCAAGCCCGGCAACCGCACGCAGAAGCAGCCCGAGTCGAGCTCGATCGAGCCGCAGTACGCCGCGGTGTTCGACGAGCTGTACGCGGTCGTCGACGAGCGCACGCCGATCACACCGGCGTTCATCGCCAAGCTCAACGCGACCAACGTCGAGCTGGCGCCGCGCATGGCCGCGGCGCAGAAGGAGATCGCCGCCGAGAACCGTCGGCGCCGACGCGAGGGCCGGCCCGGCGGCGAACCCGAGGAAGACGTCGAAGCGCAGCCGTCGTGGTGACACCGTCGTGAGCGAGCAGCTCGATCGCTGGCCGGCATGGTGGGGGCGCAAGGTCGCGCGCCTGCCCGATCGCGGCGTCGCGTTGGTCGCGACCGACCTGCAGGGCAACCTCGAGGACTTCCTGGCGCTGGCGCGGATCCACCGTCGCGAGCGCGAGGCCGGTCGCGACGCCGTGCTGGTGCTGTGCGGCGATCTGGTCCACGGGCCACCGCCGGCGCTCACGCGCGAGCTGTGGCCCGAGCACCTGGGAAGCTTCTACGTCGATCGCTCGGCCGAGCTCGTGCGCCAGCTGATGGGCTACGTGCACGACCACGACACGGTGCTGCTGCTGGGCAACCACGAGCACGCGCACGTCGGCGGCCCGGTGGTGAGCAAGTTCCACCCCGACGAGGGCGCGGTGCTCGAGGCCAACCTCGAGGACGACGTGCCGCGGGTGCGTCGCTTCTTCGCCGGGCTGCCGCTGCTGGCGGTTGCGCGCTGCGGCCTGGTCTGCACCCACGGTGCACCGCGGGCGAGCGAGCCCGACCTCGACGCGTTCGAGCGCCTCGACTACGACGGCTACCGCGCGGTACCGCCGTGGAAGATGATCGACTCGGGCACCCTGGGCGCGCTCTTGTGGGCCCGCGGCGCCACCGACGAGCACGCGCGCGCGCTGCTGCAGGCGTGCCACGGCGAGCCGCGCGGCGTGGTCGCCTATGGCCACGACATCGTGCGCGAGGGGTTCGACTTCACCGGCGCGCACCAGATCTGTGTCTCGACCTCGTTCGGCTGCGACGATCCGAACAAGACCTACCTGCGGCTCGAGCTCGACCGCCGCTACGACGACGTGCACGCGCTGCGCCCCGGCCACGAGATCCTGCCGCTGTACCCCGGTGGCACGTGACGCCCGAGGTCGGCCTCGACGTGGTCGGGCTGCCGCGCTTCGCCGCCTTGCTCGCGCGCAACCCCGAGTTCGCCACGCACTACTTCACCGCCGCCGAGCAGTCGCGTTGCCACGCGCAGCCGCGACCCACGGACGCATTCGCCACGGTCTTCGCGGTCAAGGAGGCGCTGCTCAAGGCGCTGGGCCTGGGCGTGCTCGACGGCGTCGCGCTGGCGGACATCGACGTGGAGCTCGGCCGCGGTGACGCGCGCATCCAGCTGCACGGCGGCGCCGCCGCGCGGTTGGGCCCCCGCACCGCGCTGGCGTCGTGGTGCCGCGACGGCCTGCGCGCGTGGGCGGTCGTGGTCGTCGCGGTGTAGATTTGCAGCCGCCGTGCTCGATCGCGTGGCCCGCATCGCGACCGTGGTGCTCACGGTGGCGTACCCGCTGCTGGTGTGGGCGGGGCTGTCGCGCGGCAACGTGCGCGCGACCGCGGTGACGCTGGTCGGCGTCGGCGGTGCGCTGTTGCTGCTGCGCGCACGCGGCCGTGGTTGGCGCGACGTCGGTGCGCTCGCGCGGCCGCTGTTGCCGACGCTGGTGGCCGCGGCCGCGACCGGGTTGACCGGCGATCCGGCGCTGCTGCTGTGGGCACCGGTGGTGGTGAACCTGGGCTTGCTCGCGGGCTTTGGCGCGACGCTGCGGCCCGGTCGCGTGCCGATGATCGAGCGCTTCGCGCGATTGCAGCACCCCGAGCTGTCCGCGCGCGCGCGCCGTTGGTGCCGCGGCGTGACCACGCTGTGGCTGGGCTTCTTCGCCGCCAACGCGGTGGCCTCGGCGGTGCTGGCCGCGGCCGCGCCGCTGTCGTGGTGGGCGGCGTACTGCGGCGGCGGCGTCTACGGTCTCATCGGGCTGCTGCTGGTCGGCGAGCGCGTGCTGCGGCCGCGCCACGACGGAGGCGACGACGCATGAGCTGGGTCGCACCAGGCTTCGCGCTGCTGCGCCAAGACGGCGAGACGTGCTCGTGCGCGCAGCTGCAGGCGCGCGCGCTGGCGCTGCCGTGGTCGCAGCACTGGACCCACGCCACGATCGCCTGCCACGCGCGCGAGCACCTGATCGTCGCTGCGTTCGCGGCATGGGCCCACGACGCGATCGCGATCCTGCCGCCCAACCTGCGGCCTGCGACGCTCGCGGCCGACCCCGACGCGCACGGCGTCGTGCTGCACGACGGCGAGCTCGGCGTGGGCATCGACGTGCGTGGCCTGGTCGCGGCCACGGCGACGCCGCGCGAGCCGGGACCACCGCGCGTGCGGCTGTCGACCTCGGGCACCACCGGCGCACCGGTGGCGATCGACAAGGCGCCCGAGCAGCTGCTGCGCGAGGCCGCGGTGTTGGTGCAGACCCTGGGCCTGGACGCCGCCAGCCGGCTGTTGTGCACGGTGCCGTCGCACCACATCTACGGGCTGCTCCTGGGCGTGATCGCACCGGCGCATGCGGGCGCGACCGTGCACGGTGGCACGCCGCTGCAACCCGAGGCCATCCTCGCGGCGCTGCAGCGGCACCAGCTCGACGTGCTCGTGACCACGCCGGCGCAGCTGCGCGCGTGCGCGGTGCTGCCGACCGGCGCGTTCGCGTCGCTGCGGCGCGTGGTCAGCTCCGGCGCGCCGCTGCCCGACGACGTCGCGACCATGGTGCGGCAGCAGCTGGGCGTGTGCGTGACCGAGATCCTCGGCTCGAGCGAGACCGGCGGGCTCGCATGGCGCGTGCACGATCGCGTGGCGCCGCCGCTGCGGCCGCTGCCCGGCGTCGCGATCGAGGTCGACGACGACGGCCGCTTGCACGTCGACGCACCGTGGCTGCCCGCGGACGCACCGCGGCCGATGCCGACCGCCGACCGCGTCGAGCGGGTCGCAGACGGGTTCGTGCACCGCGGCCGCATCGACGACGTGATCAAGGTCGCCGGCATCCGCGTCACGCTGGGCGAGGTGGTCGCGCGCGCGCTCGCGATCCCGGGCGTGCGCGATGCCCATGCCCTGCGCGTCGCGGCACACGACGGCCGCGGCGACGCGATCGCGCTGTTGCTCGCGAGCGAGCTCGACGCCGCCGCGATCCGCTCCGCACTCTCGCCGCACCTCGATGCCGTGGTGTTGCCGCGGCGGATCGCATGCGTGCCGGCGCTGCCGCGCGACGGCGCGGGCAAGCTCGATCGCAGCACCGCGCTGGCCTTGCTCGGCGGCGAGGCCGGCGGCGTGGTGCCGCAGCTGCTGCACGCCGATGCCGACGGCGCGCGCGCGATCGCCAGCATCGAGGCGACGTTGCCGTGCTTCGCGGGCCACTTCCCCGACCGACCGGTGCTGCCGGGCGTGATGGTGCTCGAGCTCGTGCTCGCCACGGTCGCGCGCGCGTGGCCGCAGCTGGGCGCGCTGCGGAGCCTGCCGCGGGCGAAGTTCACCCGCACCATCGCGCCGGGGGACCGCGTCGCGGTGTCGCTGCGGCGGACCGGCGCGCGCGTCGATTTCACCGTCGAACGCGACGGCGAAGTCTGCGCGACCGGCACGCTCGCCTGCGACGCTTCGCGCGAGCCCGGGGCCGCCACGGTGGAGTAGACTGCCGCCGACGATGGAGCTCGACGTCGCGATCGTCGGTGGTGGCCTCGCCGGTGCAGCGCTCGCACGCCAGCTGCGACGCGAGCTGCCGCAGCTGTCGATCGGCCTGTTCGAGCGCGATGGTGACGGCGGCTGGAAGGTCGGCGAGTCGACCGTCGAGATCGCGACCAGCTACTTCACGCGGCGGTTGGGCCTGGCCAACTACCTCTACCAGGAGCACCTGCCCAAGAACGGGCTGCGCTTCTTCTTCGACACGCCGGCGCGCGACGCTCCGCTCGAGCGCATGGGCGAGATCGGCACCGATGGACTGCCGGCGCACCCGTCGTTCCAGGTCGATCGCCAGCGCCTCGATGCCGACCTGCGTCGCATGAACCGCGACGCCGGCATCGACGTGCGCGAGGGCGTGACCGTGACGGCGCTGCGTCCCGGCAGCGGCGGCGCGCGGCACGGCTTCACGCTGCGCGACGGCGATCGCGAGACGCAGGTCCACGCGCGCTGGCTGGTCGACGCCTCGGGCCGCGCGCGTCTGCTCGCGCGGGCCATGGGCGAGTCGCGGCAGGAGACCGGCCACGGCCTGGCGGCGGCGTGGGGTCGCTTCCGCGGCGTGGTCGACATGGACGATCGCGGACCGGCGTGGTGGCGCGCGCGCGTGCGTCACACCAGCCGCTTCCTGTCGACCAACCACTTCATGTACCCCGGGTACTGGATCTGGTTCATCCCGATCTCCCGCGGTGTGATGAGCGTGGGCGTGGTCTGCGATCGCGCGCTGTTCCAGGACGCGTGGCGCACCACCGACGGCCTGGTCGCGTTCGTGCGCGAGCACCGGGCCGCCGCCGAGCTGCTCGGCGACGCCGAACCGCTCGACGCCATGGGCTACGCCAAGGTGCCCTACGGCGGCGGCGCGTTCTTCGGCACCGATCGTTGGGCGCGCGTCGGCGAAGCCAACGCCTTCAGCGATCCGCTGTACAGCCCCGGCTCCGACTTCATCGCGATCGAGAACGACTTCACCACCGCGCTCATCGCCGCCGAGGTCGCGGGCGCGAGCGCGTCGCAGCGCGCCGAGGACTGCGCGGCGTTCGACGCGTTCGTGCGCTTCCGTTTCGACTGCACGCTGGCGCTGTACCGCAACCTCTACTGCACCCTGGGCAGCTACTCGCTGTTCTCGCTGAAGTGGGACTTCGACATCCACAACTACTACAACCTGTGGTTCGACGCGTACGCGCAGGATCGCCACCTCGATCGCGCGTGGCTGCGCGAACAGCTGGCGCTGCGCGATCCGATCCTCGTGCAGATGGGCAACGTCTCGCGGTTGTTCCAGCAGGCCGCGGCCGAGCTGCAGCGACGCGGTGACTACTTCGCCGGCAACCTCGAGGTGTACTCGCAGCCGCTGCGCGCGCTCGACTTCGTCGCCGACATCGGCCGCGCACGGCCGCGCAAGCAGGTGCTGCGCGCGGTCTCGGCGATCAGCAACCGTACGCGCGCCGCCGTGATCGCGCTGCTCGACGGGCGCACCGACGTGCCGCCTCTGCCACTGGGTGCGTTCATGCTCGAGCGCGACCTGAGGAAGGACTGACCGATGCTGCCCGAGAGTCCACCCGCGGGCACCACGGTGGTGCCCAACCGCATCGGCATCGAACAGGTCGTCGAGGGCGACGTGTGCCTGCGCGTGACCGACCCCGGCACCGACGACACCGTGGGTTGGGTGCCGTACCACGGCGAGGCCATCGCGCGCGAGGCGGTCGATGCTGCGGCCGCCGCGTTGCCGGCCTGGCGCGCGCGACCGCCGGGTGAGCGCGCGGACTGTCTGCGGCGCTTCGCGGCGTCGATGCTCGCGCAGCAGCGCGTGCTCGCGCGACAGCTGACGCGCGAGCAGGGCAAGCCGCTGACCGAGGCCATGGGCGAGATCGCCTACGCGGCGTCGTTCCTCGAGTGGTCGGCGGAGGAGGGCCGGCGGCTCGCAGGCGAGTGGTACCACGCGCACCACAGCGACAAGCGCATCTTGGTGCTGCGTCAGCCGCTGGGTGTCGTCGCCGCGATCACGCCGTGGAACTTTCCCGCCGCGATGGTCACGCGCAAGCTCGGCCCGGCGCTGGCGGTCGGCTGCACCGTGGTGCTCAAGCCCGCGGAGCAGGCCCCGCTGACCGCGCTCGCGCTGGCCGAGCTCGCGCTGCAGGCCGGCATCCCGCCGGGCGTGTTCAACGTGGTCACCGGCGACGCCGACGCGATCGGCCGCGCGTGGCTCGGCGACGCGCGCGTGCGCAAGCTGAGCTTCACCGGGTCGACCGAGGTCGGACGCCTGCTGGTCGCACGCGCGGCCACGCAGCTGACGCGGCTGTCGCTCGAGCTCGGCGGCCACGCACCGCTGCTGGTGTTCGAGGACGCCGACCTCGACGCCGCGGTGCGCGGCGCGATCGCGGCCAAGTTCCGCAACGCCGGCCAGACCTGCATCTGCCCCAACCGCGCCTACGTGCACGCGGCCGTGGCCGACGCCTTCGTCGCGCGCGTGCGCGATCAGGTCGCGGGGATGTTCCTGGGCCACGGTCTCGACGACGGCGTGCAGGTCGGTCCGCTCATCGACGACGACGCGGTCGCGAAGGTCCGCGCCCACCTCGACGACGCGCGCGATCGCGGCGCGACCGTGCAGTGCGGCGGCAACATCGTGCAGCCGCGCTTCAACCTCACACACCGTTTCTGCGAGCCGACCGTGCTCACCGGCCTCGACCCGGCCATGGCCATCGCGCGCGAGGAGACCTTCGGGCCCGTGCTCGCGGTGCAGACCTTCGAGGACGACGACCACGCCATCGCGCTCGCGAACGACACGCCCTGGGGCCTGGCCGCGTACGCGTACACCCGCGAGCTGTCGCGCGCGCTGCGGGTCGCCGAGGCGCTCGAGTTCGGCATCGTCGGCCTCAACGACACCGCGGTCTCCAACGCGCAGGCACCCTTCGGCGGGCTCAAGCACTCGGGCTGGGGCCGCGAGGGCGGCAAGTGGGGCGTCGAGGACTACGTCGACGTGAAGTACGTGTCGATCGGGTGAGCGAGCAGCCCGAGCCCGTACGGGGCGGCTGCTAGCGAACCCACAGTCGCACGCGACCCCGATCGCCGAAGCCGACACGGCGACAGATCGGCCCCGAGGTCTCGTCGTTGGCCTGGATCACCGCCGCGGCCTGGCCCGCGCGGTGGGCCTGCTGCAAGCGATGCTGCAGCAGCGCGCGGTACAGGCCGCGGCCGCGCGCGTGCGGCAGCGTCGCCGCGCCGCTGAGCCGCGCGATGCCGTCGCGGCCGTGGAAGCCCTGGCCGAACGCGAGGATCGGGGCGTCGCGATCGTCGTGCTCGCACACCAGCCACACGAACAGCTCCGGCGATGCGAGCGACCAGCGCTGCAGCCACCGCGCCTCGTCGGCGTCCTGGCCGAACTCGGTCGCGCCGATGTGCGCGAGCCGCTCGGCGTCGCTGGGCTCGGCGCGGCGGATCGTCACTGCCGGCGCGGGAATGGGGCGGTCGAGCCCGATCATCGCCAGGCCCGCGCTCTCGCGCGTCATCGCGTAACCCGCGGACGCGAGCGCGGGCTCGAGCCGCGACGGCGTGCTCGCGACGCCGACGTTCCAGCTCGAACGACGCGCACCGAAGTGCGCGCGCACGGCCGCGACGGTGCCGTCGATCTGCTCGGGCAGCAGCCGCGCGCCCGCGACCTGGTTCGCGCGGTGGCTGTCGAACGCGGAGTCTCGCACCGTCACGCCGGGGATCGGCACCCACCAGGTCATGCCTGCGACCGCCGGCAGCGCCAGCGAGCCGCGCTCGATCGCATCGTCGAGCGCGGCGGCGTCGATCACGGCGCCCATCGCAGCTCGGCCGCCGGCTCGGCGGCGACGAGCTCGACGCGCACGGTGATGCGGTCCTGCAGCTTGAGCGCGCCGCCGAGCGCACGGTACGGCGCGATGCCCCAGCGCGAGGGCACCAGCTCGAGCTCGGCGAGCAACATCCCCTGCTCCCGCCGCACCCGCGTGCGCGGCAACGGCAGCGTGCGGCCGTGCAGCTCCAGCCGGCCCTCGATCGCGGCCTCGCCGAGCGGCTCGACCACGGTCGCCTCGAGCACGGCCTCGCGGAACCGGCCGCTCTCGAGCACGTCGTCGGCCATCGTGCGCTCGATCTTGCCGAGGTCCGATTGCGACAACACGCCCAGCGCGAGCCGGCCCGACTGCATCGCGCCCTCGACCCGTAGGCTGCCGAGCTCGAAGCGACCGCGCAGCGCGGTGCCGCTGAGCACCAGCTCGAAGCGCTCGCATTTCAGCCGCAGGTCGTGGGCGAAGCGCGACAGCAGCCCTTCTTTGTAGGTGAAGACGGTGACGCGGTTGCGGGACTCGGTCATGGCGCGCTCGACCAGGGGGTGGGCGGGAGCTCGTGACGGGTGGCGCTCAGCACTGCGGTCTGGAAGCGGTTGTCGTCACGCCACACGTCGCCCGCCAGCAACGATACCAGGCCCGCGCGCATGCGCTGGTCCGGCGCCGACGCCAGCAGCAGGTTGTCGATCAAGCGACCGTTGTAGAAGCGGTGCGCGATGGTGTGGAAGCTGCGATACGCCACCGCAGTCGCCTCCGACAGCGGTGCCATGAGCTCCGGATCCGCGAGCGCCTGCGCATCGTGCAGCACCGGCAGCAACGTTTGCGCGGCGCGCTCGGCCGACATGAGCGCGATCGCGACGCCCGACGAGAACACCGGATCGAGGAAACCCGCGGCGTCGCCGATGGCGACGTAGCGCGCGCCGCGGGCCGCGAGGTTGGCGTAGCTGTAGTCGCCGACGTGGCGCACACCCGTCACCGACGCGCCCGCGGTCAGGCGCGCGAGCATCGGCGAGGCCGCCAGCGTCGCGTGCAGCTCGTCGTCGGGCAGCCGCTGCCGCCGCGAGACCACGCCGACCGAGAGCCGGCGATCGTGCAGCGGGATGAGCCAGATCCAGCCATCGTCGATCCGCAGCACGCGGACCTCACCGCGCTCGATCAGCTCCGCCCACGCCGACTCGGCCAGGCCGCCGTAGTGCAGGAAGCTCGCGACGCGCCCCAGCCCCGTGATCGATCGCAGCTCGCGGCCGCCGCGGGAGCTGACGCCGCGCCGACCGCTGGCGTCGACGAGGTAGCGCGCGCGCACGGCCGTGGTGCCCTCGCGTGCGAGCGCCGGCCGCGAGGCGCCGCGCAGGCACTCGTCGGGGCCGGGGCCCGCGGGCGTGGGCGCGATCGCCAGCGTCACGCCGCTGTCATCGATGTCGTGCTGCAGCACCGTGGTGCCCTCGCGCACGGTCGCGCCGGCGCGGCGGGCCGCGTCGAGCAACTCGCAGTCGAACACCGCGCGATCGACCTGGTAGGCGAACTCCGGCAGGCCCGGCAGCGCCTCGTCGAAGCCGAAGTAGTTGTGCTCGCCGGTGCGCTCGTCGAAGAACGCTGCGCCGCGCTTGAGCACGTGGTTGCCACGGCCGAGCTCGACGCCCATGCGCTGCAGCGGTGGCAGGCACGAGGGCAGCAGCGACTCGCCGATGTGGAACCGCGGAAAGCGCTCGCGCTCGAGCAGCACCACGCGCACGCCGGCGCGGGCCAGGCACGCGGCCATGCACGCACCCGCGGGCCCGCCGCCCACGACGGCGACGTCGTACTGCTGCACCGCGTTCATGTGAACTTGCGGAAGACCAGCGAGGTGTTGATCCCGCCGAAGGCGAAGTTGTTGTTCATCACGACCGTCGGCGCGGCCTCCCGCGGCGTCCGCACGTAGTCGAGCGTGGCGCAGCGCGGGTCGAGCTCGTCGAGATTGCGCGTGGGCGGCAGGAAGCCCTCGCGCATCGCGACGATGGCGATGATCGACTCGATCGCACCGCAGGCACCCAGGGTGTGGCCGGTGAAGCCCTTGGTCGACGAGATCGGCACCGCCGCGCCCAGGACCTGCGCGGTCGCGTGGGTCTCGGCGATGTCGCCGAGCTCGGTCGCGGTGCCGTGACCGTTGACGTACTCGATCGCCGACGCCGGCAGGCCCGCGTCCGCGAGCGCGCGCACCATCGCGCCGGCCATGCCGTCGACCGACGGCGAGGTCGCGTGCATGCCGTCGCAGTTGGTGCCGAAGCCGACGACCTCGGCCAGGATCGGCGCGCCGCGGCGCAGCGCGTGCTCGAGCTCCTCGAGCACCAGCGTGCCGGCGCCCTCGCCCACGACCATGCCGTCGCGCGCGGCGTCGTACGGCCGCGGGCTGCGATCGGGCTGGTCGTTGTACTTGGTCGAGGTCGCGTACATCACGTCGAAGACCGCGGCGTGCAGCTCGTGCAGCTCCTCGGCGCCGCCGCACAGCATCACGTCCTCGTGGCCGCTGCGCACCGCCTCGTAGCCGTAGCCGATGCCCTGGCTGCCGCTGGTGCACGCCGAGCAGGTCGTCAGCACGCGGCCGCGCACGCCGAAGTGGATCGCGAGGTTGGCCGCGGTGGTGTGGCTCATGAAGCGGAAGTACGCCGACGACGGCATGCCCTCGAAGGTGTGCTCGATGAACACGCGCTCGAGCGGACCCTTCATCGACGACGACGAGCCGTGGGTCGAGCCGTGCGCGATGCCGACGCGCAGGCCCGCGAGCGCCTCGGTCGTCAGCTGGGCCTGCTCGAGCGCGCGCTCGGTCGCCCACACCGACAACAGCGCGACGCGGCCCATGGTGCGCGTGGCCTTGCGGGGATAGTCGAGCGTGAGGCCGCGGACCTCGCCGGCCAGCCGCGTCCACAGCCCCTTGTACGCCGCCCACTCGGGCTTGCACACGATGCCGCCCCGGTCCTCGCGCAGCGCACTCGCGAGGCTCGCGGCGTCGTGGCCGATCGGCGAGGCCACGCCCATGCCCGTGACCACGACGCGACGCGCTGCGCTCACGTCATGCCCCCGTCGATCGCGATGACCTGCCCGGTGATGTACGAGGCGTCGTCGCTGCACAGGAACGCGACCAGCTTCGCGACCTCGCGCGGCTGACCCACGCGGCGCAGCGGGATGGTCGGCACGATCTCCGTCAACGGCAGATGCGCGATCATCTCGGTCTCGATCAGCCCGGGCGCGACCGCGTTGACCGTGACGCCGCGCTTGCCCAGCTCGCACGCGAGGCTCTTGGTCGCGCCGATGATGCCGGCCTTGGCCGCGGCGTAGTTGGTCTGGCCGCGGTTGCCGTGCAGTGCCGACACCGACGACAGGTTGATGATGCGGCCCCAGCGACGCCGCACCATCGGCATCACCAGCGGCCGCGTGACGTTGTAGAAGCCGTCGAGCGTGGTCCGCAGCACCAGATCCCACTGCTCGCGATCGAGGCCGGGAAACGGTGCATCGCGCACGACGCCGGCGTTGTTCACGACCACGTCGAAGGGCCCGCCGGCACCGACCAGCTGCGCCAGCGCGGTCGCGCAGGCCTGCGCGTCGGTGACATCGAAGCGGCACGCCATCGCGCTGCCGCCGGCCTGCTGGATGCGCTCGACCACGTCGGCTGCGCCGGCGTCGTCGCTGCGGTAGTTCACGACCACGTCGTGTCCGGTGGCCGCGAGCTCCTGGGCGATGGCGGCACCGATGCCGCGGCTGGCCCCGGTCACGAGCGCGCGGCGGGGACCGACGGCGGACTCGGACTCGTCGCTCACGCGGGGTGTCTTAGCACGTTCAGCGTGGCACGGCCCAGCGTGAGCGCGCCCTGCGACACCTCGCACTCGAAGCTCGCGAGCCGCTCACCGCCGAAGCCATGACGCGCGCGGATCGTGAGCCCGGTCGCGCACGGCAGCGTGTCGACGTGCACGACCATGTCGCGCACGCCCACGAGCCAGCCACCGGCGATGGGCTCGCCGCGACGGTACGCACCCAGACCCAACCACGCCGCGCACGCCTGGGCCATCAGCTCGACGGTCCAGATCGGGCGCGCGGGGATCGTGCCCGCCACCGGCGCGGTGGCGCTCACGTCCGCGGCGACGCGCGCGCGACAGGTGATGCCGTCCGCGTCGGCAGACGCGATGTCGTCGAGCAGCAACATCGGCGGACGATGCGGCAGCAGCAGCTCGATCGCCGGATACGGCGGGTCCCACTCGCCGCTCACGCGTGGCGCTCCACCGCGACGCAGTGGGCGTGGCCGCGCTCGTCGTCGGGCTCGAGTCGCAGGCACGGCTGCGGCGCGGCACCGGGCGCCAGCGCCTGCGCCAGCGACCACGCCGACTGCAGCGGGTTGGCCTGCAGCGCCGCGGGCACGCGCGCGGCCGCGGGTGCATCGCGACGCGACCCCAGCCAGCGCACGCCCACGCTGCCCGCGGTGGCCTGGCGCGACAGCGACAACGCCAGCGCGAAGCCGTCGTGACGCGGTTGCAGCGGCGCGGGCATCGGCTCGTCGGCGAGCACCGCGAGCACCGCGTCGCTGCCCGCCGCCAGCAGGCCCATGGCCTCGAGCCACACCGCGACCACCGTGTGCGCGCCGGCGCTGACGGTGGTGCTGCGGCCGCGATGGCCCGCCGCGATCGCGAGCTGGCCGGCGGGCGCGTTGTGGACGCTGCCGGCGAAGCGGATCGGCGACAGCAGGCCGTCGCCCTCGCGCATCATCGCGAGCAGCTCGACCGTGGTCGCGATCTCGCCGTAGCCGGTGCCGCACACGATCGCGTGGCGGGCCAGCGCCGCGGCATCGACCGTCGCGCCGACGACCTCCGCGACCATGCGCGACAGCAGGCTGCAGCGTCGACGCTGCGCCGGCGGCAGCAGCTCGGCGCGCGGCGGGCCCTGCTCCGCGGTCCACAGCGACCAGGCCTGCACGTACAGCGTGCTCACGCGACCCCCACCACGACCGCGGCGTTGCTGCCACCGAACGCGAACGAGCTCGACAGCGCGTGGTCGCACTCGATCGCGCGCGGCGACTCGACCACGTCGATCGCGAAGCTCGGATCGATCGGCGTCGCGCCGAGGCTGCCGGGCACGCGCCCGCGCTCGAGCGACAGCGCGCAGAGGATCACCTCGGTGGCCCCGGCCGCGCCCAGCAGGTGCCCGGTCGCGCCCTTGGTCGCGACCACCGGCGTGTTGCGACCGAACAGCTGCGCCAGCGCGAGCGCCTCGGCGGCGTCGCCCGCCGCGGTGCCGGTGCCGTGCGCGTTGACGAAGCCGATCTGCGCCGGCTCGAGCCCCGCGGCCTGCAGCGCCGCGGTCATCGCGGCCGCGGCCCCGCTGCCATCGGGCTGCGGCGAGCTCATGTGGTACGCGTCGACCGACTCGCCCACGCCGCACAGGCGCACCGCCGCGTCGCCGCGGCGTTCGAGCAGCGCGAAGGCCCCGCCCTCGCCGATGGTGATGCCCTCGCGCGCGTGCGCAAACGGTCGACAGGGTCCCGGCGCGACCAGCTCGAGCGCAGCGAAGCCACGCAGGGTCAGTTCACACAGGCTGTCGACGCCGCCGACGATCACCGCGTCGGCGAGATCGGCGTCGAGCAGGCGCTGGGCCGAGCCGAAGGCCTTGGCGCTCGACGAGCACGCGGTCGAGATGCACCAGCCCGGACCGCGCGCGCCCGCCAGCTGGCGCACCACCTCGACCGTCGCCTGCATCGCGTGGTGCCGCCGCAGATCGAAGTCGACCTTGGTGCCACCGAGCAGCGACTCGAACGCGGCCTCGGTCGCACCGATGCCACCGGTGCTGGTACCGATGATCACCGCGACCCGCGACGCGCCCCATCGCGTGGTCGCGCGCGCGACCGCGGGCGCGATGCCTGCGAAGGCACGCGCCGCGATGCGGGTCTGTCGCGTGTCGCGATCGGCGAGTGCCGCGGGCAGCGGATCGAGCTCGCTGCACGCACCGACCCAACGCGGCGCGAACGCGGTGCGATCCGACAGCCCCGAGCGACCGGCCAACAGCGCCTCGATCACCGCGCCCGCGTCGTCGCCGAGCGCATTGCTCAGCGACAGCGCGGTGATCGGATAGCGGGCCACGGTCGCGCCCGACCGTCAGCCCTTGCCGGACTTCTTCTTGCCGCCCTTGGCTGCGGGCGCCGGCTTCTCGGCCTTCTTCGCCGGCTTGGCGGGCTTGGCCGCCGGTGCGGGCGCAGGCGCGTCGGCCTTCTTCGCCGCCTTCTTGCCCGCCTTCTTGCCGGCCTTCGCGGGTGCGGGTGCGGGTGCCGGCGCGGGCTCGGCCTTCTTCGCCGCCTTCTTGCCCGCCTTCGCCGGTGCGGGTGCGGGTGCGGGCGCGTCGGCCTTCTTCGCGGCCTTCTTGCTCGCCTTCGCGGGTGCAGCCGCGGGTGCGGGCGCCGGCGCGGGCTCGGCCTTCTTCGCCGCCTTCTTGCCCGCCTTCTTGCCCGCGGGCTTCTCGGCTGCCTTCGGTGCGGGCGCCGGTGCCGGTGCGGGCGCGGGCTCGGGCTCGGCCTGCTTGCTCGCCTTCTTGCCCGCCTTCTTGCCAGCCTTCTTCGGGGCCTTCTTGCCGCCCTTGTCGGCGGGCTTCGAACCACCGTCCGCGGCAGCGTCGGCCATCTCGCCCTTCCAGATGCCGAACGCGGCGCCGGTCGGATCACGCATGATCGCACCGGCACCGAAGCCGGGCGCTTCCATGTACTCGACGATCACCTCGGCACCGGCAGCGCGCGCCTTCGCGACGGTGCCACGCACGTCGTTGACGGTGATGTACGGCAGCCACATCGTCGGCTGATCCGGCATGCCCTTGAGCTGCATGCCGCCGCCGGGATCCTTGGGTGTCGCGATCATCACGTACGAGCTGTCGCCCATCGGGACGTCGGTGTAGTTCCAGCCGAAGAGCTCGGCGTAGAAGGCCTTCGCGGCGGCGGTGTCGTCGGTGTGGAGCTCGAGGTGGACAAAGGCGCCTTGCATCGAGAGATCGTCCTTTCGGCGGGCAGCGTGTTCTTACTACGCGCTGCGATCGCACTCAACGGTCCTCGACCGGGACTTCGTCGTCGGCACCGTCGACGTGGTCGGTCGCCGGCGGGGGCCCGGGGATGGGCGTGACCTCGATGGTGTGGATCTCGAGGCGCAACTGCAGCGCAGGATGTTCGATCTCGACGTCTGGCACCTGCAGGCGCGCCGGCGTGCCCACCTGCAGGCCACCGTCCCACCGGATCCGGTCGGCCGCGCGGCGGCCCTTGGCGCGGCGCGAGCCGAAGACGCGCTGCTGCAGCCGGCCCGCGCGCCACAGCTCGTCCACCGCGGCGGTGCCGGGGCCTTCGGGGTCGCGCCGGCGCGACCACCCGTCGGGCCGCGCGCGCCGGGGCCGATCCGCGAAGTAGGCGCGGTGGATGTCGAGCAGCACCGCCTGCGCCGGGACCCCGGCGGTGCCCTCGATCTGCACCGTGGCGCCGCGCTGGCGGATCGAGAAGGCCTTGGTCTGCATCGGGGTCAGGCCCAGGACCACCAGCGCGCTGCCGTCGTACTGCACGACCGCGTGCACGGTGCTCGTGCGGCCGCCCTGGTGTGCGACCACGACCTGCCGCGCGAGGAACCGGGGCCCCAGCGCGCCGTCGACGGTCGGCACCGCCGCGGGTCCGCGCACGCGGCAGCCCGCGAACGCCGCGAGGACGGTCAGCGCCAGCAGCCACGTCCTCATGCGCGCCCTCGCTTCAGCGCACCCGAGGTCAGCGCCAACACGGCCGCGACCGCGACGCCCACCGCGACCGTGCGACCCAGGGCCGCCAGCGCCGGGGCCTGCGAGGTCGCGAGCAGCCCGAACGACAGCGCGGTGGTTGCCGCCGCGACCACGACGCCCAGCGCGGTCTGGGCCTGCCCCGCGCGCGCGCGCCCGGCCTCCGCGGCGAAGACGCCGTAGTCGACGCCCATGCTGAGCACGAGCAGGCATCCGACCAGGTGCAGCAGGTGCAGCTCGCCGCCGTGCCACGCGGCCAGGCCCAGCGCGCAGATCGAGCCCGCGACCGCGGGCGCGAGCACGGCGGCGCACGTCGCCGCCGAACGATGCCGCAGCCACAGGATCGCCGCGATCGCGGCCAGGCCGCTGCCGAAGGCCAGCAGCGTGCCCTCGCGGTGCTCGCGGTACAGCGCCGCCACGAAGCGGCGCTGATCGAACACGCTCGCGCCGGGCACGGCCGCGGCGACGCGATCGAGCGTCGCATCGTCGACCTGCGCCGGCATGAACGCGACCAGCGCGGCGCCGCTGGGCCCTTGCAGCACGAAGGGATCGACCAGGCTCGACAACCCCGCGTCGCGCAGCGCTGCCACGTCGAGCGGACCCGGGTCGGCCGCGATCGCGCGCTGGGGATCCTCGAACGCGGTCGGCACCAGGCCCGCGGCGGCGAGCGCCGCACCCATGCGTCGGGTCAGATCCGGCTGTGCGCGCACGGCCAGCAGGTTGTCTCGCTGCACCGACGCCGGCCACAGAATCGCCGCGGACCAGCGCGGCGCCGCCGACAGGCCCTCGTCGCGCAGCGCTCGCCACAGGCCCAGCTGCACCTGCGCGGCGGCCTCGAGATCGGCCCCGCGCGCGACCAACATGCGACCGAGCTCGGTGCGATCGACCCGCGCCCGCACGCGCGCATCCTCGGCCGCGAGCGCGGCCGGGTTGGGCGCGAGCACGCGGACGTCGTCGACCCACCGCGCCCGCGCGATGCCGAGACCACCCAGGGCCACCGCCGCGAGCACGACCGCGGCGACGACGACCCCACCGCGCGCCGGCGCGCCGCGATCGACCGCGCGCGCGAGCCATCGCGGCGGTCGCGGCTCGGCGCGCAGCCACGGCGCGACCACGGTGCGCGACACCACCAGCGCGACGACGACCCCGATCGCAGCGAACAGCCCGATCTCGCGCAACCCCGGCAGCCCGGTCAGACCCAGCGCCGCGAAGCCCACCGCGGTGGTGCCCGCACCGAGCAGCAGACCCGGCCACAGCCCCGGCGGCGCGCGACCGTCCTCGCCGCGCAGCGGCACGTGCACGAACAGGTGCACGGGATAGTCGACGCACACGCCGACCAAGGTCGTGCCGAACGCGAGCGTGAGCGCGTGCACCTGGCCCGCCGCCAGCAGCGTGGCCGCGAGCGCCACGATCACGCCCGCGGCCATCGGCACGAACGCCAGCAGCACGAAGCGCAGCCGCCCAAGCCCCCACCACAGGCACGCGAGCACGCCGACGCTCGACGCGATCGACAGCCACTGCACCTCGGCGCGGATGCTGCGCTCGGCCGCGACCGCGAAGCGATGGATCGCGCTGCGCTCGATGGTCACGTCGCCCTCGGACTCGAGCTCGGCCTCGATCGCCGCGAACGCGTCGTCGAGCGGGGCCTGCCAGCTGCCCTCGAACGGACCGTGGCGCGTGGCCAGCAGCACCACCGCCGCGCCGTCGTCGGTGACGAACTGACCCTGCGCCAGCGCGAGCCCGCCCTGCATCGCCTCGAGCTCCGCGAGTCGGTCGCGCACGATCAGCCACGGGTCGCTGACCGCCAGGCGCTTGATCGCAGGCGCGCTGGGCCGCGACAGCTCGGTGCGCAGCCGCCCGGCCATGGCCGCGAGCCCGGCGTCGTCGAAGCGCGCGGGCACGCCGGTGTGCGGCTCGCGATCGACGAAGCGAAAGCGACGCGGATGCAAGGCCGCGAACAACCGCTCGCCGAGACCGGGCTCGGGCCCGGTCCGCACCCACGCGACCTCGGGCTCGGACTGCAGTCGCGCCGCGAGCTCGATCGCGACCGCGCGGGCGCGGGCCGGCGTCGCCGCGTCGACCGTGGCGATCATCGTGCGCGCGGGCTCACCCTGACCCAGCTGCGCGATCCAGGCCCCGGCCTCGGCGTCGTCGGGGTCGATGGCGAAGTGCGTGATCTCGGTCGAGACCCGCAGCCGCAGCGCCACGAACACGCCGCAGGTCAGCACCGCCGCGAGCGCGAGCCACGTCAGCGCGGTGCCACGGCGGCGGGCTTGGGGCAGATCCACGGGCCCGCGCACGATAGCGAAAACCCGCGCCGCGCCGCGAGCGACGGGTCACAATCGGGTCGGGTCCACGGCGAGCACGCTGCGCTGCGTGTGCCCGGCCAGCGGCAGCGCCGGTTTCACCGGTCGGCGTTCAGTCCATGGCGGCCGAGGGCTGGCCGCCCGTGCGCAGCACCGCGAACCAGCCCAGCGTGGTCGCCAGCAGCGCGCAGGCGATCGCGATGCCGAGGTCGAGCTCGGCGTGCGGCGCCAGCCGTCCGCGCAGCAGCACCGCGCCCAGACCGAGGGCACCGAGGACCAGCGGGAACGCGAGCAGTGCGAGGGAGCGGTACGATCGCATGGGGACCACCGCGGGCAACACCGCGGGCACGGGGGCGGTTACCCGATTGCATCGCGTCCAACGGCCCGCCGTGCCAGTGCCGGCTCGGACCGCGGGCCGGGATCGCGGGCGCGAAACGGGCCGCGGGACGCGGTAGCATCGAGCGTTGGCCGACTTCGCGCACACCGAGCTCGCGCAGCTGCTCGGCGTCACGGTGATCGCCTACACGGTGCTCATGATCGGCATCGGCTGGTGGTCGCGCAGCCGCGTGCACGATCACGAGGACTTCATGGTCGCCGGTCGCCGGCTGCCGCTGCACCTGGCGTGGGCGACCATCCTCGCGACGTGGTTCGGCGCCGGCGCGATGCTGACCGCGACCGACACCGTGCGCGCGCACGGCCTGGTCGGCGCCGCGCTCGACCCGATCGGCGCGGGACTGTGCCTGTTCCTCGCGGGGTGGCTGCTGGCCAAACCACTGTGGCGGCTCAAGCTGCTCACGCTGCCGGACTACTACCGCCTGCGCTTCGGCGCGCGCACCGAGCAGCTGTCGGCGCTGCTGATGATCCCGACCTACTTCGGCTGGATCGCCGCGCAGTTCGTGGCGCTGTCGCACCTGCTGCAGCTGATCTTCGGGCTCGATCCCACCGTCGGCATCCTCGTGGTCGCCATCGTCGGCATGATCTACACCCTGCTCGGTGGCATGTGGTCGGTGACGATCACCGACGCCGCGCAGATCGCCGTGGTCGCGATCGGGCTGGTGGTGCTGGCGGTCGCAGTGCTCGGCGACCTGGGCCAGGGCTCGGTGCTGCAGGGCTTCGACGCGCTCGTCGATCGCACGCCCGAGCACCGGCTCGCGCTGGTGCCGACGCAGCTGCCCGAGTTCATGGCGTGGTTCGGGGTCGTCAGCGTCGGCGCGTTGGGCAACCTGCCGGGCCAGGATCTGACGCAGCGGATCTTCGCGTCGAAGAGCGAGCGCACCGCGATGTGGGCGTGCCACATCGCGGGCGTGGCCTACTTCGGCCTGGGTGTGTTCACGCTGACCCTGGGCCTGTCCGCGGAGCTGGTCGCGCCCGGACTCGCGGACAAGGCCACGATGACGCTGCTCGCGGGCCTGTTCCTGTCGCCGTGGGCCGCGGTGCTGTTCGTGCTCGCGGTCATGTCGGCGGTGCTCTCGACCATCGACAGCGCGATCCTCTCGCCGGCGAGCGTGCTGGCGCAGAACCTGCTGCACCCGCGCTGGCCCGCGGTCGACCTGCTGTGGCTCAACCGCTGGTCGGTGGTGGCGATCACCGCGGTGTCGATCGCGACGGCGTACCTGGGCAAGAGCGCCTACGAGCTGCTCGAGAGCGCGTACGAGCTGGGGCTGGTGTCGCTGCTGGTGCCGCTGCTGATGGGCCTGCGCACGCAGCTCGGCGGCGAGCGTGCGGCGCTGGCCTCGATGATCGTGGGCACGGGCCTGTGGCTGCTGCACTTCACGCTGGGCTGGGAGAGCTTCGCGTCGCCATGGCTCGATCGCACCGGCGTGCCGCTGCCGATGGCGTTCACCAGCGCGTTGGTGGCGTGGCTGGTCTACCTCGTGGTCGCGCGACGCGAGCAGCCGCGCGTCACGGCAGCATGAAGGTACCGGCGACCGGAGTGTTGTCGGAGCTCTGTGCCGCGAGGGCCAACGTCGCGGTGACGTTCCAGCCGCCCGCGGTCACCGGCGCGTCGTGCTCGATGGTCAGCTCGTAGGCGACCTCGCCCGAGCCCAGATCCGCGTAGCTCGGCGGCGTCACCGTCAGCGCGCCCGACTCCGCGGGCACCGAGCAGTAGAGCATGACGCCCTGCTGACGCAGCCGCAGCACCGCCGTGTCGCCGGATGCGCCGGCGGTCCACGTCAACGAGAAGCCCATCGGCGCGCCGGTGTGGATCTCGTTGCCGGCCTGCTGCACCGTCAACGCCGGCGGCGGCGACAGCTGGACCATGAACTCCGGCACGCCGTTGCCGGGTGCACGAAAGCCCACCATCATGTCCCCCTCGGAGAACGGCAGCGTCTCGAGCGTCTCGACCGGGTAGTGTCCGCCGCTGTCGGGAGTGAGCGGCGCGGGCTGCCACGAGCCATTGATTGCGTACTCGATCGGGCCCGCGTCCGGCACCATCGGCGGCATCGGGCCGCACGAGAACGTCGCGCACTCCCCGGCGCCACCGGTGAGCTCGCAGCCCTCGGGTGGACCGCCGAACGCCGCGAGCCAGGTCGACTTGCTCTGCGCGTTGACGACGGCCTTCATGTAGATGGTGCCGACCTGCGGCGGCGTCGGACCGCCGGTGCTCCCGTCCGCGGTGCCTTCGTCCGACGACGCCGCGGTGGTGCCCGTCGACGAGTCACCGGTGCCCGTGCCGCCGCTGCTGCTGCCGCTGCCGCCGCTGCCGGTGCTGCTGCCGTCGCTGGCGGTCTGCCCGACCTGCGGCGCGTTGCTGAAGCACCCCGCGAGCAACCCGAAGACCAACCATGCGCGCGACATCATGCGATGACGTTCATGATAGCCCAGCGCGGTCGTTCACGCGAATCGGCACGCCGCCGCCAGGTGCCAGGGTGAGGTTGCGTCGCACCGGCCGCGGCGGGGTCTCGTCGAGCAAGCTGATGCGATGGCGCGCGAGCGCGCAGCCGAGCACGATGCGCATCTCGAACGAGGCGAACGCGGCACCCAGGCACCGCCGATCGCCGCCGCCGAACGGCAGGTACTCGTGCGGCGCGAAGCGGCGCTCGGCGAAGCGCTCGGGCCGAAACGCCTCGGGCTCGGGGTACAGCGCCTCGTTGCGATGCACCAGCAGGATGCCGGCGCACACGCCGATGCCCGCGGGGACCTCGCATTCGCCCAGCCGCAGCGGCTCCCGCAGCTTGCGCAGGACCTCGGTGACGATCGGGTACAGCCGCATGACCTCCTTGCACACGAGATCGAGCGTCGGCAGGTTGGTGTACGCGATCGGATCCGGCGCCGGGCCCAGCGCATCGATCTCGGCCTGCACGCGCGCGAGCCACTCGGGGTGGCGGTGCAGCAGATCGATGATCCACGCCAGCGTGATCGCGGTGGTCTCGTGGCCGGCGAAGAGCATCGTGCGCAGCTCGTCGCGGATGTCGGCGTCGCGCATGGCCTCGCCGTCCTCGTCGCGCGCCGCCACCAGCAGGCCGCACAGGTCCGCGCGCGGGTGTCGGCGCGCGTCATCGATGCGCTCCTGCAGCAGGCCGTCGAGCTGCGCCAGCGCGCGCCGGAACCGCGCCCACGGACCCAGGCCGGCGAAGTCGCGCTGCAGGAACGGCATGAAGAACAACATCGGCGACGCCGCGGCGATCATGTCGAGCACCGCGTGCTCGAGCGCGCGCGCCTGCGCGTCGTTCTGCGCGCCGAAGATCGCGCGCGCGATGACCTCGAGCGAGATCGCCTGCATCAGGTCCATCGCGATCACGCGCGAGGCCCCGTCGGCCGCCGCGAGGTGACGACGGGCGACCTCGGCCATGGTCTGCGCATGTGCACGCATGCGCTCGCCGTGCAGCGGCGGCATCAACAGCTTGCGCTCGCGCGTGTGGCGATCGCCCTCGAGCATGAGCACCGAGCCGGGACCCAGCATCGGCGCGACCGCGTCGACACCCCACGGCAGGTAGGTCGACGGCGGCGCCGCGAAGATGGTCTTCACCAGCGCAGGGTCGCCGGTCATGACGACGGTACCGTTGACCGTGGGGATCGTGAACGGGTCTCCGTAGCGCGCGAGCCACCGCGGCAGATCGACGAAGGGCGAGCGCAGCACCTTGATCGTGCTCAGCAGGCGGTTGCGGGGCCCATCGGGCAGTGCGGTCACCACGGCGGCGATTGTACGCCCGGAGCTCGGGCACCGCGGTGGTTCACAACGAGACCATGCCGGCGACGGCTTCGTCGTCGGCGCCGCGCACGACCACGCCCACGGTGAGCTGCACGATCCAGTCGCCCGCGACGATTTCGGTGCCCTGCTCCAGCGCGACGGCGTAGTCGTACGCACCCGACAACGCGGCGAGGTTCGAGGGCAGGATCTGCAGCATGCCGGTGTCGGCGCCGACCGAACACGCCAGCAGGTGATCCGCGGCGCGCATCCGCAGCGTCACACGTTGACCCGCCGCGGCCGGGGCCCACGTGACGTCGAGGCCCGCGGTCGCCGACGGCACCGTGTCCGCGCCGGACTGCAACAGGTTGAGCGCCGCGGGTGCGATCACCGAGCCCGAGAACGCGGGCACCTCGGCACCGTCCGCTACGAACTCGACCTCGTCGTCGGGTCCGAAGGGCGTCTCGGCGTAGGGCACGGGTGGATAGTGTCCGAGCTCGTCGGGCAGCGCGGGCGCACCCAACGGCCCACCGGCGCGGTTGAGCGCGATCGCACCGGCGTGCGGCGTGGGCTCGCCCGCGGTGGGACAGCGGAAGCTCTGGCACGGACCTTCGGGCTCACCCATCGGCGCGCAGCCCTCGGCGCCGCCGCCGAAGCCAACTCGCCATATCGAGCCCGGCTGCGACGCCAGCGAGGCGCGGATCATCAGCTCGCCGTGCTTCTGCAGCGGGCTGCCCATGTCCAGCGGCGTGACGCCGGTGCTGTCGGTCTTCTCGGTCGTCGCGCCTTCGCTGGTCGACGACGTGGTCGTGCCCGTCGTCGAGCCCTCGCCGCTGTCGGGGCCGCTGTCGGAGCCGCGCGTCGTCTCTGCGCCGGTCGAGTCGGCGCCGCCGACCGTGGGCGCATTGGCAAAGCACCCTGCGATCAGCAGCGCCACCACCGAGCCAATGCCACGCATCCGTGCCCGAGTCTCTCACCCGGTCCGTCCGCGGTCGACCCCGCGCGGGACCGTTTGCGTGATCGCGGCCACGAAAAAGGGCGGCCCCCACGGGGAGACCGCCCTCTCGAGTCGCGACCCTGATGGGTTGCGCGTCCGATCCGATCAGACGCAGACGTCCGAGCCGTCCGCGTCCGCGTGCGGGCAGTGGGTCTCGGGATCGCCGAGCGCCATCATCAGGTGGTAACCGCGGCACGCCAGGGTGTTGCCGCTGGTGTCGCCCTCGGTGCCGAGCTCCCACGTCGCGCAGACGCCCATGCACTCGTCCATGTCGGCGTAGGGATCCGCGCCGCCCTGGCCGTCGCTGCACGTCGCGATGAAGGTGCTGCAGTACAGCTCGCACTCGGCGGAACCGCCGGTGGTGCCGCTGTCGGCACCGGTGCTGCTGCTGCCGGCCGAGTCGGTCGCCGAGGCCGAGTCGGTCGCCGAGGCCGACGCCGAGTCGGTCGCCGAAGCCGAGGCCGAGTCGGTCGCCGAGGCCGAGGCCGAGTCGGTCGCCGTGGCCGAAGCCGAGTCGGTCGCCGAAGCCGAGGCCGAAGCCGAAGCCGAAGCCGAGTCGGTCGCCGAAGCCGAAGCCGAGTCGGTCGCCGAGGCCGAAGCCGAGTCGGTCGCCGTGGCCGAAGCCGAGCCGCTGGAAGCGCCATCGTCACCACTGTCGTCGGCGGGGCAGCCGAACAGCGCGGTCATCGAGGCCATGAGTGCAAGTGAACGAATACGCATGTGATGTCCTTTGGTCCGTTCCAGGAAAATGGAAGCGAAGGCGGTCGGAGTGTGCGGTCCCCCGCGAGCGATTGCAAGGACTCGGGCGAAGCGTTGGGCCGCGCCGCGAGGCGTGGGCGAGCGGCCCCAACTCCGCTCGGCGAGCCGTCGCGCGAGGTTTGTACGGAATCCGCAACGGTGCGCGCGGCACAAACCGCGGCGCGGCCCACAGCCTCGCGTTGATCCGCCGCCCGACCGAGGGCTCTCCCGGGCGGGTCGAGGCGCGGGCGCCGACACGACGCGCGTGTCAGTGCGACGCGCGTGTCAGGTGCGACGCCCGGGCACCTGCTCGCCGTTCGTTCAGCGACCCGCCGCTGTCCACGGCAGCGATCACCCACCGACGGGCGCGCGCGCGATGATCCGCCCGAGATCGATCGCGCGCACGAGGCCATCGTCGCTGCCGCGCCAGTGTTCGCCGGCGGCCGGCAGCTCGCGCTCGTGCAGGTAGTCGAGCGGGCGGCACGTCAACACCACGATCTGCACGCGCTGTGCGACCTCGCGCAGCAGATCGCGGAAGTAGTCGACGCGGCGCGGATCGGTCTGCGACAGGTGATCGTCGAGCACGAGCACCTGCCGCAGGTGCTCGGCGATCGCCAGGCGCACCAGCGTGGCCAGCTGCTCGCGCAGGCCCGCGGACAGCACGTCGAGCGCTCGCGGAGCGCCGGCGATGCGCAGGCCCTCGGGCCGGAGATCGCGATCGAGCTCGAGCCGCGCGTAGCCACCCGCGGTGAGTCGGCGCAGGCGGGTCTCGACCGCACCCGCGAGCGCGTTGCCCAGATGATGGCCCTGCTCGGCCTCGACCGCGCGCAAGGTGTCGCGCAACAGCTGCCACGCCTCGACCTCGAGCTGGCCCTCGCGCTCGCGATCGGTCGCGACCACCAGCGCGGCCTGGGTGTCCTGCGCCCGCTCGCGCAGGCCGGCGCCACCGAGCTGCTCGAGGCTGCCCTCGGCCTTCTGCAGCTCGGCGCCGACCTCGGCCAGCTGCACCGCCAGCGCATCGAGCTGCGCGCGCGCGTCCGCGAGCGCGTGCTCGTCGGCCGCGAGGGTCTGCAGCGCCTCGGGCCGCGCCGCCTCGCCCAGTGCCGCGACCGCGTCCTGGGCCCGTGCGAGCGCGGCACGCAGCGCGTCGCGATCGGAGGCCTGCGCGCGCGCCTGGGCCTCG
>JAIBBS010000178.1 GCA_019694555.1 Nannocystaceae bacterium | reverse complement strand
GGTAGCGGTCGTCCTGCCAGCCCCGGCAGGCGCTCACGCTCAGGAGAAGGACCAAGGGACCGACGCGACGCACGGGTCTCCCCCCGGCGCGCCGGCGTTGCCCGCGGCCCGTCGAGGCGCGCGCAGTCTAACCCAACTCGCCGGACTCGCCGCGTTGTCGGCAGCGCGCAGGCCCACGCGCCCGGCACCCCGGTGCGCAGGGGAACCGCCGTTTCGCGCAGGCCGCTGCGCACCTGCGGCGCGCACGATCGTGCACAGCAACGGCTCGAAGCGACTCGAGCAACCGCAATTCAAGCATCCGGAATCCTTTCATCTTCACCCGACTCCGCCGGGGCCCCGCGGGACCGCGGCACGGACGTTGCGTAGAGCCAGCGACCGATGGACGTTCGCACCGACTCCCCCTTGGCCGCGCGACCCGACGGCAGCGCCGATCGTCGGGCGGTCGGCATCCTCGCGCGATCCCTCTTCCGTCAGATGCGTCACCAGGGCTACTCGCCCGAACAGATCATCACGCTCTCCACCGAGCTGCTGCAGCTGGTGCGCGAGGACCTCGCGGCCGGCGTGCCGGAGCAGTAAGCCCTCGCGCGGTGGTTGCCGTGGACGGACGGGGCCGGCTCGGCTAGAGATGGCCCGCCCATGGCGTCCCCCGCGATTCCCAGCCATCGCGACCTCGACGTCGACAATCGTCGAGTGTTCGTGCGCGTCGATTTCAACGTCCCGCTCGGCGAGGGCGGCACCGTGCGCGACGATACCCGCATCGTCGCGTCGCTGCCGACCCTGCGCAACCTGATCGAGCGAGGCGCGAAGCTCATCATCGCCTCGCACCTGGGCCGCCCCAAGGGTGGCTACGAGGCCAAGTACGCGATGGAGCCCGTGGCCGGCCGCCTCGCGGAGCTGCTGAGCACCGAGGTGCGCGTGCCGACCGAGGAGGTCGTGGGCGATGCCGCGACCAAGCTGGTCGCCGATCTGCGCGCGGGCCAGATCGTGCTGCTGCAGAACCTCCGCTTCCATCCCGGCGAGACCAAGAACGACCCCAAATTCTCGCAGGCGCTGGCACAGCTGTGCGATGCCTACGTCAACGATGCCTTCGGCGCGTCGCATCGCGCCCACGCGTCGGTCGTGGGCCTGCCCCAGCTCGTGCGCGCGCGCGGGGCCGGCGATCTGCTGCTGGCCGAGTGCAAGGCGCTGTCGCGGCTCGTCGACGCGCCCGAGCACCCGTTCGTCGCCATCGTCGGCGGTGCCAAGGTCTCGGACAAGCTCGGCGTGCTCGTGGCACTGGTCGAGCGCCTGCGGGCCGGCGACGTCGTCGTGGTCGGCGGCGCGATGGCCAACACCTTCCTCGCGGCCGGCGGCGCGTCGCTGGGCGGCAGCCTGCAGGAGCGCGATCGCTACGCCGACTGCACGATGGTGCTCGAGAAGGCCGCGGCGCGGGACATCCGCGTGCTGCTGCCGACGGACCTGCGCGTCGGCGAGGGCCTGCAGGCCACCCGCGCGCGCCGGCTGCCGGCCATGGGCCCGCTGGGCGAGGCCGAGATGGCGCTCGACATCGGCCCCGACAGCGAGGCTGCGATCGCGGCCGCGATCGCCAAGGCCAAGATGGTGCTGTGGAACGGGCCCATGGGCCTGTTCGAGAACCCCGCCTTCGCCGAGGGCACCAACGCCGTGGCCAAGGCCGTGGCGGTGTGTCCGGGCTTCACCGTGGTCGGCGGCGGCGACTCGGTCGCCGCGGTCGTGGCCGCGGGCGTCGCCGATCGCATCGGCCACGTCTCCACCGGCGGCGGGGCCTCGCTCGAGTTCATCGAGGGTCAGGTGTTGCCGGGCGTGGCCGCGCTCGCACCGGAGGGCGACTGATGCCCGGCGCCGCGAGCCGCACCCGCTGGGTGCTGGGCAACTGGAAGCAGAACCACCTGCCCGAGGCGGCGGGCAACTGCGCGCGCATCGTCGCGGACGGGCTCGCGGGCGCGGGCGCGGGCGCCGAGCTGCGCATCGGCATCGCGCCGCCGTACCTGTCGATCGCCGCGGCACGTCCGGCCTGCCGGCCGGCGTCCGAGCTGTGGCTGTTCGCGCAGGACGTCGCGGCCCAGGACGAGGGCGCCTTCACCGGCGAGGTCGGGCCGCAGATGCTCGCGGCCGCGGGCTGCGCGGGGTCGATCATCGGGCACTCGGAGCGACGGGCGCTCTTCGGCGACACCGACGCGCTGGTCGCGGCCAAGCTGCGGGCCACCCTCGACGCGGGCCTGCACGCGGTGTTGTGCGTCGGCGAGCGGCTCGAAGCGCGCGATGCTGGCGAACATGAATCCGTCGTGATCTCGCAGCTTTCGAGCGCATTTGCTCAGATTCCACCCGAGCTCGTGGGCCCGCGCCTTCTGCTGGCGTACGAGCCGGTCTGGGCGATCGGCACCGGCCGCACGGCGACGCCCGAGCAGGCCGCCGCGATGCACCGCTGCATCCGCGCCTGGCTCGGCGAGCGCTACGGCGACGCGGGCCGCGACAGATCGCTGCTGTACGGTGGTAGCGTCAAGCCCGACAACGCCGGGGCCCTGGTGGCCGCCGGCGACGTCGACGGTTTCCTCGTCGGTGGGGCCTCGCTGCAGGCCCCCTCGCTGCTCGCGATCGCCAAGGCGACCGCCCCCACGCAAAGTCCCCGCCCATGACCCTGTTCGTCCAGATCGTCTACGTGCTCATCACCGTGGTGCTGATCCTGGTCGTGCTGCTGCAGGCCGGCCGCGGCGGCGGCCTGGGCACCGCGCTCGGTGGCGGCGCGAGCCAGACCGTGTTCGGCGGCTCGGGCGGTGCGGACTTCCTGGCCAAGCTCACCCAGGGTCTCGCGATCGGGTTCATGGTCTGCGCGGTGTACCTCGCCTACGCCAGCGCGCACTCGGGCTCCGATCGCCTGCAGGCCGAGAGCGAGAAGCTCGCGAGCGAAGAGCGCCTGGTCGAGGGCGAGCAAGAGGTCGACTACGAGGCGGTCGGGCCCAACCCGCTGCGCCTGCCGCCCGCGTCGGCCCGCGCCAGCGCACCGGCGCCCGCCGGCGGCGCACCCGAGGCCGAGCCCGAAGCGCCCGCGGTCGCGGACGGCGGCGCGTGAGTGCCCCGGCGCCGCGGCCCTTCGTGAAGGTCGAGGGGCTGGGCAACGATTTCCTGCTCGTCGACGCCCGGCACGAAGCGGCCGCGGCCCTGCGATCGACGCTGGCAGCACTGCGCGAGCGCGCAGCATCGCTGTGCGACCGTCGCCGCGGCGTCGGTGGGGACGGCGTGCTGGTGGTCGCGCCGCCGACCACCGCCGGCGCGGTCGCGACGATGATCGTGGTCAACGCCGACGGCTCGCGGCCGCAGATGTGCGGTAACGGGCTGCGCTGCGTCGCCGCGTGGCTGCACCGCGAGGGCGCGCCCGCCGAGCTCACCGTCGACACCGACGCGGGTCCGCGCGCCTGCGAGGTCTGGCGCGGCGAGGGCAGCGATCGCGTCGCGGTCGACATGGGCCCCGCAGTCCTGGGCGGCGCGGTCGCGCCGGCCCACGGCGACGGCCGCAGCTTCGCGCGGGTCTCGATGGGCAACCCCCACGCGGTGGCCTTCACCGCACCGGGCGAGGATCCCGAGGCGCTCGCACGCACGCTGGGCCCCGGGCTCGAGCGCGACGCCGCCTTCCCCGAGGGCACCAACGTCGAGTTCGCGCGGCTCGAGCCCGACGGCGGCCTCACGCTGTGGGTCTGGGAGCGCGGCTGCGGCATCACCGACGCCTGCGGCACCGGGGCCTGCGCGACCGTGGCCGCGGCGGTCGCCGGCGGCCACCGCCCCACCGGCGTCGACGTGCACGTCGCGCTGCCCGGTGGCGTGCTCGTGGTCCGCGCCGGCGACGACGGCCGCGTGCGCATGACCGGCCCCGCGCGGCTGGTCTTCCGCGGCGAGCTGCCCGGCTGAGCGCGCGCACCGTCTCGCCGTCACCGACCCACGGCGCGCACGCGCCAGGCGGGCCTGACCCGACGGCGCGCGCCCTGCCCCGCGGCGCGCCGCCGGGCCGGGCCCGAGGGCGCGCGTCGCCGGGCGCTCAGCAGGAGCAGGCGGCTTCGCCCTGCGCCTCGGTCACGCAGGTCTCGTCCCACTGCGTGCTGCAGCAGAACGCGTCCGCGTCGCACACCGCCTGCGCGCAGCTCGAGCAGCCCGCGTCGAGCGGACCGCCGGCCTGGCACTCGTCGTGGGCACAGCCGCCGCCGGTGCAGATGCCGCAGATGCTGTCGGCCTCGCCGACGCAGGTCGCGTCCCAGTCGGTGTTGCAGCAGAAGGCATCCTGCGCGCAGACGTCGGTCACGCAATCGGAGCAGCCGTCCTGCAGCGGCCCGCCCTGCGAGCACTCGTCGTGCGAGCACGCGCCGCCGCTGCACGCACCGTCGCATGCGGTCTCGACGTGGCCGACGCAGACGTCGTCCCACTCGGTCTGGCAGCAGAACGGGTCGTCGGCGCAGATCGCCGACACGCACGCGTTGCAGCTGGGATCCATGGCCGCACCGGCCTCGCACTGGTCGTGGCAGTCGCCGCCACCACCACCGCCGCCGCAGCCACCGGCGCAGTTCTCCTCGACGTGGCCGACGCAGACGTCGTCCCAGGTGTTGCTGCAGCAGAAGTCGTCGAGCTCGCAGATGCTCGCGGCACAGGTGCCGCAGCTCGGATCGAGCGGCGTGCCCTCGGTGCAGACGTCGTGGTCGCAGGTGCCGCTGCCGCCACCGCCACCGCCGCCGGAGCAGTCGTTGAGCAGCGTCGGGCACGGCACGCACACGCCGTAGTCGCCCGCGACCGGCTGGCAGAACATGTGGATGAGGTGCTCGTCGGCACCGAAGAGCTGGTCGAGCAGCAGCGCCGCCGCGATCGCGCCCAGCGGGCCGAACGCATCGCCGGCGACGTCGTCGACGTTGATGTCGATGCAGTCGTCGTCCTGCTTGCACGGCACGCACACGCCGCAGCTGATGCTGGTCTGGCCCACGCCGACCGTCACCGACGCGCACGCATGCATGCCGTAGGGAATGACCGCGTCGCCGATCTGCTCGAGCCCGGTGATGTCGCGCAGCAGCTTGCCGACGTTGTAGTCGATCTCGATGTTGGCGCAGTCACCGTCGTTGGAGCACAGGTTGGTCACCTGGTCGAACGGCTCGGGCAGCACGACCACGCCGTTGCCGAGATCGGAGCAGCCGCTCGCCGACGGGCCGCACACGCCGTGGCCGCCGTTGATCGGCGCGTTGCAGTTGTCGTTGTCGCCCTCGCACCCGGCACACTGCGCGTCCTGATCGCAGGTGCCCACGACCATGCCCGGCAGGCCGCAGATGGCGACGCAGCGGCCCTCGGGCGAGCAGCTCGAGCCCTCGGGGCACGGGTGCGTGTCGGAGCACTCGGCGCAGCGGTGGTTGTGGCACGCCATCGCGGGCTGGGCCGTGTCGGCGCCACACAGCGCGCAGTCGGCATCGGCCTCGCACTCCATCGGGCACTTGGGCACGCAGGTGTTCTCGACGCAGGTCTCCGCGCCGGTGCAGGCCTCGGCCATGTCGCCGCGGCACTCGACGCACTGGCCGGCGTCGCAGACCTGGTGGTCGGGGTCGCACGGGGCGCAGTCGGGATCGTCGTTGCACTCCGTGCCGACGTCGGCGGGGCACTGCGCGCCCGCGGGCACGCAGTAGCCGAACTCGGTGCACTCCTCGCCCTCGGCGCAGCCGGTGCCGGTGGTCGGATCGCACGCGACGCAGCGCTTGTCCTCGGCGAAGCAGCTGTTGCGCCCCTCGGTGCAACCCATGCAATCCGCGTCGGCCTCGCAGTTGTGCAGCAGGCAGAGGCCGCCGTCGCCCGCGGTGGTGTCGGCCGAGTCGGGACCGGTCGCGGTGTCATCGGTGGTCGTGCCGATGCTGCCGACCGACACGCCGCCGGGACCATCGTCGCCCTTGGGGCACGCGGCGAGCAGCAGCGCGACAGGACCCACCCACGAAGCACGAAGCAAGGAATTCGTCACGGCCGCCCCCTCGGAAGATCAAGACCTGGCGCCCAGCCTACACGAAAGGGCGGGCCGGTCTCAACCGCACGACGGCGCGCAACCGGCGGACACCACCTCGCCGACGCACACGTCGTCCCACGCCGTGGTGCAGCACACGTCGTCGGTGGCGCACACGCAGGCCTCGATGGTGTCGTTGCTGCAGCCGCTGCCGGCGTGGGCACTGCAGCAGTCGCCGACGTCGACCGCACCCCCGGTGGTGTCTGCGCCGCCGCCGGTGGTCTCGCCACCGGTCGTGTCACCGCCGGTCGTGTCGCCGCCGCTGTCGCCGGGCGGCATCACCATCGAGCAATCGAGATCGCCGATGTGCGGTGCGTTGGGGTAGCGCTCCTTGGCCTGGCACGCGAGCTGGTTGCGCTGCGCCGTCAGGGCCGTGCGCGGCGCCGCTTCGATGGCCTTGAAGCGGGCCTCGATCATCGCGCCGAAGCTGTCGGCGGTGGCGAGGCAGAAGCCGCTGCCGTCGGTGCCGCAGGTGGCGGTGGCGAGGCTCTTGGCCACGATCGCGTCCACCAGGGTCTGCAGCGACGCGCCGTCGCCCTTGGCCAGCGTGATGAACTTGCCCGCGTCGGGCGAGACCAGCGCGACCTCGTTGGGCATGCTCGAGCCGCCGAGCCCGAAATCGCCCTTGTGCACGGTCAGGATGCGGTCGATGAGCAGCGGGAACAGATCGAGGTTCTTGGCGCCGGCGGCGAACGGCGGCGGATCGGACTGCACGCGCGGCAGTGCGTTCTGGAACAGACCGCAGCGCAGCGCCGACATCGTGGGCTCGTTCCAACCCAACGCGCGCACCCGCATGACCTGATCGGTCGTGAGCGCGCGGGTCGACAGCGCCTGCTTCTCGTACGCGACCATCGCCTGGCCACGCGTGGCCATCATCGTGATGCGATCGGGCGCGCCGGGCGGCGTCAGCCTCAGCATCTTGTCGTTCCACCACTCCCACGGCCAACCGGTGCCCTTGATCTGGAAGTAGACCGAGGCCAAGCCGTCGTCGACCACGCTGGCGGCGGACAGCAGCCCGCTGCCGCCGTCCTCGGTCACGAACGTCAGGTGCTCGTCGCAGAACAGCGGCCGCAGCAGCGACATCGCCTCGTCGACGTTGGCGGGGTTGCGGCGCAACCGCAGGCGCGCGGTCGCGACGCGCTGCTGGAACGCCGAGCGGATGGTCTGCTCGAGCCGCGCCGCGGACTTGCGGAAGGCCGAGCCCTCGCCCGCGAGCAGCTTGAACATCGGCGCCTTCTCGGTCGCGGCCGGGACCGTGTGATCGAAGCTGACCGGCTCGGCGTGCCAGTGCTGCCACGGCGCCGACAGCTCGTTCATGATCGGCGTCATCGGCATCTTCAGGCCGGGGATGTCCGGGGCCTGCTCGTGGCACTCGTGGCAGCGGCTGGGATCGAGCTCGAGCGCGACCTTGGTGTCGCTGCCCTCGACCACGTGGCCGGCGTAGAAGCGGTACTGGAACGCGGCGGCGTCCCACGCGAACATCTCGATCTCGCGCGGCTCGAGGTCGACGCCGGCCTCGTCGGCGAACGACAGCGCGAAGAAGGCCAGATCGGCCTTGGTGCGGTCGCCCGAGCACACGGTGTTGACCACGCGCGGGAACGGGTCCTTGCCGTCGACCACGAGCGCGTCGGAGATGATGTACGAGTCGATCGAGGCCTTGTCGCAGCCCTGCTGCTTGGCGATGGCCTCGAGCATGTCGAGGTAGGCCACGTCGATCTGGCCGTTCTTGTCGAGGTTGGCCTTGAGCCACGTCGCGATCGGATCGTTGAAGCCGGCCAGCGCCTGGCCCAGCTCGCCGAGGTCGTCACACTTGGCCTCGCCGCACATCGCGTCGTCGCCGTCCTCGGCGCCCTCGTGGCACGCCGTGGGCACGAGGGCCGCGAGCGCGAGCGGCAGGGTCACGGAGCGCAGACGGTGCTTGGGTGTCGCGGTCATGGTCGGGTTCCAACTCAACTGCAGGTCTCGGTACCAGGAACGATCGGGGCGATGGGAAACAGCAGGCGCGCGGCGCAGCCCCGGCGGATGCGCTCGCGCTCGATCGCGTCGCGGCCCTGTGGGCTGGCCAGCGCCGCCACGGCGGCGTCGATGCGATCGCCCAGCGCACGCGGGCTGCTTCGCGCGGCGGTGAAATCACCGGCCAGCACCGCCGCGGTCGCAGCCGCATCCGCGGCATCGTCGAGCGCGACGACGTCGTCGCCGACGTCCGCGAGCGAGGCCCCCGGCGCGACGCGCAGCGCCTCGTCGAACAGCGCGCGCGCCAGCGCGGCGTCGTCGGCGAAGTCCGCGGGCACCAGCGCGCCGGCCTCGGCCCGCGCCACGGCGTCGCGCCACAGCTGGCAGCGCAGCGCCGAGTCGAAGGGGTGGGTCCAGTCGAGCGCGCGCACGCGCACCACGTCGATCGGCGCCAGCACACCGCGGCTGAGCAGCGCGGCCTCGGCCTGCACCGTCAGCTCGCCGCGCACCGCGATCATGACCATCGCGCCGCCTTGCTGCGGTGGCGGCAGCGTGAGCACCTCGTCGCGGGTGAAGTCCCAGTCCGCGTCGGGCTCGAGCTGCGCGAGCGCGCGGCGCAGTCCGGGGTCGAGCACCGCCGTCTGCAGCAGCTCGCCGGAGTCGTGGACCTCCGAGACGTAGTTGGCGTTCTCGTCGCAGAACACCGGCCGCACCAGCGCCGCGGCGCCGTCCAGCGTGGGCGCGGCGCTGCGCGTGGCGATGCGCGCCGCGGTGGTGCGATCGATGGCCGCGCGCACGATCGGCTCGAGGTTCGAGGCCGAGTCGAGCCGGCCCTCGCGCGTGAGCGCGTCGTAGACCGGACCGCCGGCGCCGGCGGGGAAATTCTCGTGGAACGCGAACGACTCGAACCCGGGCTCGGCGTTCCACTGCGCCCACGGGTTGGTCATCTCGTTCATGATCGGGGTCCACGCCTCGATCGCGAACGGACCGCCGTGACAGCTGCCGCAGAACTCGGGCTCGACCGCGACGGTGAGCCCCTGCCCCCGCGGCGCGACCTGGTAGCGGTGGAACGCGGCGGCGTCGGGGTCCCATGCGGCCAGGCGGAAGCGCTCGCCGTCGAGCGTGTCCTCGCCCGCGCCGGGCTCGAACACCGCGAACAGACGGCTGGCCGCGACCGGATCGGTGGCGCACTGCGTCACGATCGCCTTGGGTGCGAACGCGGCGTTGGACAGCACCACGAAGCTGCGCTCGTCCGCGGCGTCGCAGCCGAGCACGCCGCGCAGCCCCGCGAGCCAGTCCTCGTGATCACCGGGCACGTCGCCGGCGTCGTTGGCCGCCTCGCGCAGCCACAGCGCGACCGGATCCGCGAAGCCGTCGAGCTGCTGCAGCAGCTCGGCGCGATCGGCCGGCAGCGTGCAGTCGTGCTCGCCGCACGCGCCCGCGCTCGGGTCTTCGCCGCAGGCCGCCGACAGCACCGCGCACACGGACAGCAGTCCGTGGCCGCGGCGCCGCGGCTGCCGCCGCGCGATCACGGCTGCAGCACCCACGGATGTGCGGGACAGTCGTCGGCGTAGGCCTCGCCCGCCGGCGGGTTGCACACGATCGCATCGCCGGGGATCGCGACGTGCACGACCACGTCGTCGGCGAAGCTGTCGCGGCAGTAGCTCTTCAGATCGTCGCCGTACTGCAGCACTTCGGCCGCGGTCAGATCGCAGATCACCAGGGTGTGCGCGTCCTCGACCACGTCGTGGTAGCGGCAGCCCGGCGGCAGGCCCTCGGCGTCGGACCACGTGCCCAGGCGGAAGCCCAGATCGGCCGGCGGCGCGATGCCCTCGGCAAGCGAGCCGCCCGAGGCCAGGCCACAGCCGCACTCGGCCAGGCGCACGCTCGCGCTGCAGATCACGTTGTCGGACTTGCGGTACTCGGTCTCGTTGACGTCCGCGTTGAGGTGGCACGCGCGGAAGAACGGGTCGTGGTACGGGTCCTGCGGATCCGCGGGGTCGCCCGCGGTCGGCAGGTACTGCGTGCAGTCCTCCACCAGCGCCAACGCGGCCTCGTTGGTGTTGGGGTCGAACTTCATGCGAAAGGTGTCCGTCACGACCGGCACGCCCAGCACGTCGGGCGCACCGCAATCGTCGCCGCAGGGCGCGTCGATGTCCGCGTCCCACGAGCTGAACACGCACGCGCCGACGATGGCGTCGGGCGAGCCCTCGAGCGCGGCGACCTGCTCGCCGTCGAGCCCGAGCTCGAACGGAGTCTGCCCCGCGTCGGGATCGACGCCGAGGTTGCGTCCCAGCACCGACGGCTCGGGGTACGGCGTCGACGGGGTCGGGGGCGGCAGCGCGATCGCGAAGTACTCGCAGTACTCCTGGCCGCGCGCGGTCGCGGGCGTGCTGTCGATGTCGGAGCACGACCAGCGCAGCGCGGTCTCGGTGAACGACAGGCGGTTGGGGTTGAACGCCTCGGTGCGGCGATCCCAGCAGGCTTGATCGATCGCGGAGGGCTCGCCGGTGGTGCCGCCATCGCTCGAGCTCGAGCTCGGCTCGCCGGTCGTGTCCGCGCCGCTGGTCGAGCCGTCGAGCGCGTCACACTTGGCGCCCTGGCACGCCGCGCCGTCGTCGGAGTCGGCCGACTCGTGTCCGCACGCCGACGACACCGCCGCCGCGAGCATCGCGGCCAGCAGCCCTGCGGTTGTGTCTCGCCCCACCATCGCCCCACCACCTTCGCCGAAATCGCGGCCCGCCGGCAGGGGCAGGCCGCGTCTGGCTCGGGACCGGCCGCGACGGCCGGCCCCGCGCCGCTGCCGTCAGCCGCAGCTCCCGCAGCCGAACTGCGCGACCTCGCCCACACAGGTCTCGTCCCAGCCGCTCGAGCAGCAGAAGTCGTCCTGCGCGCACACGCACATCGAGATCGTCGCGTTGGTGCAGCCCAGGCCGTCGTGCGCCGCGCAGCAGTTGCCGTTGTCGCCGCCGGTCGGATCGCCGCCGGTGGTCGGGTCGCCGCCGGTGGTCGGGTCGCCGCCGGTGGTCGGGTCGCCGCCGGTGGTCGGATCGCCGCCGGTGGTCGGGTCACCGGTCGGGTCCATTCCGGTGGTGCCGCCGTCGACCATCGCGTTCTCGTCGCCGATGTTCCACGGGATCGCGCCGCAGCTGTTGTTGGCGGTCTCCTTGGTCGCGGGCGGGTTGCAGGTGATCGCCGCGCGCGGCACGTCGACGTGCACGACCACGTTCTGGCCGTAGGTCGAGCGGCAGAACTCCTTGGGGTCGTTCATGTTCGAGATGAGGTCGGCGGCCGTGATGTCGCACTCGACCAGGAAGCCGGTCTCACCGGTGTTGGAGTACTTGCAGCCGTTGGGCAGACCGCGATCGTTGTCCCACGTGCCCAGGCGGAAGCCGCGGTGCACGTCGGGCGAGCTGGTCGGCGGCAGCACGGCGTGCGCGAGCTGGGTGCCGTTGGTGACGCCCGGCGCCGAGCAGCCGCACTCGGCCATGCGATTGATCCCCGCGCAGATCGTCGGATCGCTGCGGCGCCACTCGGTGCCGAACAGCTTGTTGGTGCCCATGCAGCCGCGGTAGTACGGCTGCTGGCCCGGATCGTCGGGGTTGGACCAGTTGACGCTGACCTGGTTGGCCTTCGCCAGCGGGAAGCACTTCTCGACCAGGTCGATCGCGGCGGCGTTCGAGTTGAAGCCCACCTTCATGCCGAAGATGGCGCGCGTGAACGGGAAGCCCAGCACGTTCGCGTCGGCGGGGCACTTGTCGCCTGGGCACACCGGCACCGGCTTGGTGACGTCGGAGTGCCACGAGGTGAACATGCACTTGCCGACCACCGCGGTGGGGTTGTCCTCGAGCTGCGCCTGCTGATCGTCGGTCAGCGTGGTGCGGCACTCGCCGCCGGTCTGACCCGGCGCGCACACGGCCAGCTTGGTGACCTTGCCCTTGCCGTCGAGCGGACGGCCGAGGTCGACCGCCTGGCCGCCGGGCGGCTGCACCAGCGCGAAGTACTCGCAGTACTCCTGGCCGCGGTCGTCGTTGCCCGAGCCGTTGGCGGTCACGCCCTGCACGTCGGCGCAGGCCCAGCGGATGTGATCCGGGGTGTAGCCGCGGTTCGAGGAGTTGATGACCTCGGCCATGCGCTGCAGGCACGTCATCGAGGCCTCGCCGGTGGGCGTGTCGCACTTGCCGGCGGGGCAGCCCGAATCGTCGGCACCGCCGCCGTTGTCGCCGCCGCAGGCCGTGAGCGCGAGGGAACCGAGCAGTAGGGTGTAGATCGTGGTCTTCATGGTTCGGATCTCCTTGGGCTCGCGGCTCACTGCACCACCGTGCAGCTGGTGTCGAAGTGGGCGCTCCCGCTCACGTTGAGCTTGGTGTTCGGCAGGGTCTGCTCGAACTCGAAGACCGGCAGCGAGAACGCGAGGTCGTGCTGCCACTGGCGGATCTTGAACGCGTCGTCCATCAGCTGGCGCTCGTCGCGGTCCTCGCAGGCCTTGAGGAACGCGTCGACGCGGCCGGTGTGGCTGGCCTTGTCGTCGGCGTTCTTGAGGCTGGCGAGCAGATCCGCCGCGGCGGAGCCGGCGGCGGGGTTGGACGCCTCGAGGTTGGCGATGAAGGCCGCGCGGATGTCCGCGGCGGTGACGGCCGCGGTGACCTCGGGCTCGCTGGCGAGCTCGAGCTCGTCGTCCTCGACGATGCCCGCGCCGCACATGGCCGCGCAGTCGGACACGGCCTCGCTCACGCAGGTCTCGTCCCAGTTGTTGTCGCAGCAGAACGCGTCCTTGTCGCAGACGCACATCGAGATCGTCGCGTTCTCGCAGCCCTTGCGGCTCGCGTCGGCGGTGCAGCAGTTGCCGGCCGCAGTGCCGCCGCCACCGGTGGTGCCACCGCCGGTCGGATCGGCGCCGGTGGTGCCGCCGCTGGTCGGGTCACCGCCGGTGCTGGTGCCGTCGGTCGGATCCATGCCGGTGGTGCCACCCATCGGCGGCGCGGTCAGCTGCTCGAAGGTCGGCGCGAACTCCAGCAGGCCGCAGCGCGCGTCCGAGAAGATCGGCCGCGTGAAGTCGACCATGAGCACGTCGCGGACGAAGTCTTCGTCGACCACGCCGCGCGACTTCAGCTCGTCGACGTACATGTTGTCGGCCTTGCTGCGCTCGACGAACGGGAACTTGAAGATGGCGTCGGGCTGGTTGAGGCCGGGGACGCTGTTGCCGGCGGCGGTGCGCGCCGCGGTGTAGACGTCGTCCTTCATGCTGACCGAGCCGAAGCTCTTGAGCTGCGGGTCGAGGAAGAAGTCGGCCGGCAGGCTCGACATCGACGAGGTGTCGAAGTCGACCGCGTTGTCGAGGTTGACCTCGACGGTGCAGAACAGCGGCCGCAGCAGGTCCTTGACCGTGCTCTTGTCGGGGTTGAGCGCGTTGGTGACGCGGGTCTTGGTCCACTCGCGGTTGCCCGAGTTGACCAGGTTCTCCATGTTCGCGCCCGAGCTCTCGCTGCCGAGGTCATCCTTGTTGGCGTCGATGACCTTGTTGGTGCCGGGGGTCTGGAAGTGGCCGGTCCAGTGCATCCACGGCGTGTCGAGCTCCTTCATGACCAGGCCACCGCCGGCGTGGCAGCCCTTGCAACGGCCGCCCTTGCCGGCGACGAAGTCCGACGAGCTGCCGAAGAAGTGCCACTGGCCGTTGGCGATCTCGTAGTAGTTGAACTCCTTGGCCTCGGGGTCGAACGCGATCATCTCCGCCGAGGTCGGCAGCTTGCCGCTCGCGGGCACGCCGAACAGCGAGATCAGCAGCTCCCACTCGTTGCGGTTGCCGCAGCGGCGGGTGTTCACGAGACGGAAGTTCTGCAGCAGCGAGCCGCCCGCGAGCTGACCGGTCTCGGTCACCAGGCGCGTGGCCATGCCGGCCGCGCCGCCGCTCTCGCAGCCGACCTTGTCGTTGTCGCGGAGCTTGCGGACCGCCTCCTTGTACGAGGTGGGGCAGCCGCTGCCGCCGCGCAGCACGAACACCGAGATCGGGTCCTGCAGCTCGGCCAGCACGTTGGCGTGGCCACGCTGGGACTCGTCGACGACCTTCTTGCAGGCGAACTGCGCCGGATCGGTCGGCGCGTCGCACTTGGCACCGACGCACACGATGTTGTTGTCCTCTTCGCCGCCCTCTTCGGAGCAGCTGACGAAGGCCAGCAGCGGGGTGGCGGTGACCAGGGCGATCCGCGAAACGCGCATGAAATGCATGGGACTCCGATTCGGCTCCGGGGGCTAAGTGATACCCGGACCTACACGGTTCATGCGCGCGGCGCCGGGGCTACGTAGTGGCGGCACACGGTACGCAAAACCGTTGATCTGGAACAGAAATTTTGCGCGCCGGGGTTCTCGCGGCGCGCGTGAGGGAATCCACGCGGCGGCCCGGGAACCTCGAGTGATGTCGAGGAGATCCCGGCGGTCGTCACGGGCTCAGGGTGTGGACCGCCCCGGTCGCGAGCCGTCGGTGCTCGGTCTTGCTCCCGTCGGGCCAGACCACGGTGACGTCGGCGGTCTTGGCCTTGCCCAAGCCCACGTGCACGACCTCGTCGTCTTGGCCCAGGTACGCCAGCCCCGCGGTGATCTGCCGCCGTTGCACGGTCTTGCCGCTGCGGATCTCGAGCACCGCCCCGACCGCACGCGTGTTGCGATCGCGGCCGCGCAGGCGCAGCCGCAGCGCGCCGTTGCGGGTGCGCTGGATGTTCTCGAGCAACCGCGGCGCCTGGCCGAAGTTGTTCACGACCAGGTCGAGGTCGCCGTCTTGGTCGGCGTCGAAGGCCACGACCGAGCGGCTGTTGCCCTCGAAGGACTCCGGCGCGGCCTCCGGTCCCTGCCAGTAGGTGTCCTCGGCGAACACGAACATCTGGTTTCGCTGATCGGCTGCGGGTGAACCGGGGATCCAGCCGTTGGCGAGGTAGATGTCCTCGTCGCCGTCGTTCTCGTAGTCGAAGAACACGCCGGCCCAGCCCCAGCCGCGATCGCCGGGCTCGAACCACTTGCCCTCCTGCGCGTCGAAGCGGCGCCCGCCCTGGCCGTCGGGCAGGTTGAGGTACAGCTTGTTGCCCGACAGGTACTGGAACGAGCGCAAGATGCCGTCGGTCAGGTTCACCACCGACTCGTCCTGCGGGAAGACGATCTTGATGGTCTTGCTGAACATGTCGATGTTGGCGACGAACACGTCGAAGGCGCCGTTGCCGTCGACATCCGAGAAGCTGACGTTCATGCCGCTGCCGCGGTCGTTGGCGCCCAGCGCCGGTGCGACGTCGGTGAAGCTACCGTTGCCGTCGTTGCGGAACAGCGGGTTGGCGCCGAAGTCGTTGGCCAGGTAGAGATCGACGTCGCCGTCGAGGTCGTAGTCGAAGGTGCCCGAGGCCAGGGTCCAGCCCTCGTCGGCGACCCCTGCGGCGGCGCCGACCTCGACGTAGCGCTCGCCGTCGAGGCGGAACAGCTGGTTGGGGCTGCCGTTGCGGCCGTCGACCGACGGCAGGTTGCGGCCCTCGCACTCGCCGCGGTTGCACGCGGCGCTGCCGTAGTAGCCGATGTACAGGTCGAGATCGCCGTCCTCGTCGTAGTCGAACGCCGAGGCAACGTGGGCGCCGCGCACGGTCGCGAGCCCGCGCGTGGCCGCGACGTCGACGAAGCGCCCGCCTTGGTTGTCGTACAGCAGCGACGGCGTCCGGCCGCGCACGACCAGCAGGTCGAGATCGCCGTCGCCGTCGTGGTCGAAGAACATCGCGTGGTGGCTGTCGCTCATGTCGGCGTCGATGCCCCACGCCGCAGTCACGTCGAGCAGCCGACGCGTGTCGCCCTCGAGCTGGTTGAGGTACAGCCGACCGAGCCCCACGCCGGCGAGGAACAGGTCCGAGTCGCCGTCGCCGTCGATGTCACCGACGGCCGTGCCCGCGCCCATGACCTTCTGGATGTCGAAGCCGCTCTGGCCCGCGTGCGCGGCCCCGGGCACCTGGTTGCCGGCGTGTGCACCGACGTCCTTGCCTTGCTCGGGCACCTGCTTGCCCGAGTGCGCGCCGACGTCCTTGCCTTGCTCGGGCACCTGCTTGCCCGAGTGCGCGCCGACGTCCTTGCCTTGCTCGGGCACCTGCTTGCCCG
>JAIBBS010000177.1 GCA_019694555.1 Nannocystaceae bacterium | reverse complement strand
GCGGGCGCGCCGAGCCGCCCCGCTGGCTCCGCCGCGCGTCCGCGGCTACCATCACGCGCGTGCGTCGCCCGATCGCCGCATCCGTCGTGTGGCTCGCGCTCGCGACGTGCCGTCGCGGCGAGACCAGCGACGCGGCGGCCGCGACCGCGACGCCGCCGGCGACGGCGCCGCCCGGGCCTGCTGCAGCGGTCGAGGTCGAGGTGCCGCTGGTGCCGTTGCTCGGTCGCGCGGCGCTCGATGCCCGCGTGCACGCGCAGCGCAGCGCGCTGGGGGCCGACTCGCCGTTGTTCGAGGATGCGCAGGGGCACGCGGTGCCGTGGATCGCGACCGGCGGCAGCGTGCCGCAGGAGCCGGCGTTCGACGACGATCTGCTCGACGCGCTGCCGGGCTCGTCGGGCCTCGGTGGCGATGTCGCGGCGCTGGGCAGCGGGCCGCGACCCAACGGCAACAGCCTGGGTCTGTTCGAGCCGCTCGAGGGCGACCCCAGGGCGCTGTCGCACTTTCATGCGGCCCTGCGCGCGCTCGAGCGCGGCGACGATCGCAAGGTCCGCGTGCTCGTGTGGGGCGCCTCGCACACCGAGGCGGACATCTATCCCCAGTACGTGCGCAGCTACCTGCAGGACCGCTTCGGCGACGGCGGCCACGGCTTCGTGATGCCGGCGCAGCCGTGGAAAGGCTACGGCCACATCGAGGTCAGCGTCGACGGCTTCTCGGGCTGGCGCACCGATCACGCCCAGCGCGACGACGACGACGACGATCGCCGCTTCGGCCTGCTCGGTGCCAGCATCGCCACGCGCAGCGCCAAGGCCTTCGGTCGCGTGGTGCAGCAGGCCGGCGTGGTCGGCTCGCACTACGAGCTGTGGTACGTCGCGCAGCCCCGCGGCGGCACGGTCGCGATCGTCGCGGACGGACGCACGCTGCACCAGCTCGACACCCGTGCGCGTCGCGTCGAACCCGGTTACCACGCGTTCGAGCTGCCCGAGGCCGAGCACACCATCGAGCTGCGCCCGGTCGGCGACGGCGACGTGCGCATCTTGGGCCTGGTGATCGAACGCGACGATCCCGGCGTGGTCGTCGACACGCTCGGCATCCGCGGCACCCGTGCGAACAACCAGCTCGAGTGGGACGAGGCGTCGTGGCGCGACAACGTCCAGCACCGTGCACCCGACCTGGTCGTGCTCGCGTTCGGCACCAACGAGGCCACCGACGTCGACCGCCCGATCGAGGCCTACGAGAACGACCTGCGCGCGGTGCTGCAGCGACAGCGCCGCGCCGCGCCGCAGGCGAGCTGCCTGCTGGTGGGCCCCGGCGACTTCCCGCTGGCACTGCCCGACGGCACGCTCGCGCCGCGCCCCCGCGTCTCGGAGATCATCGACGTGCAGTCGCGCGTCGCCGCCGACAACGGCTGCGGCTTCTGGGACCTGCGCGCGTTCATGGGTGGCGAGCTCTCGATGCTGCAGTGGGCACGAGCCGAGCCGCCGATGGCCCAGCCGGATCTGATCCATCTGACCCGGCGCGGCTACGTGCGCATGGGCATGGCCCTGGTCGACGCGCTGATGGCCGACTTCGATCTCGACGATCCGCTGCGCGGCCGCTGACGCGCGACCGCATCGCGACGAGCGTCGCGCACGCGCGGCACCAGACGCGGCGACGCGTCCCATCCACGATCAGAACCGCAGTCGCACGCCCACGCCGCCGCCGCTGCGTCCCAGCCACGGCGTCACCGCGAGCCCGCGCTCGGCCGCGAGCTTGCGGTAGTGACGGTTGATCTTCAGCCCGTACGCGAACAAAAAGCCGCTCGCGATCCCGATCGGCACCGCGAACCCCAGCGACAAGCCGCCGGAGATCCGACCCCCCAGGCCCGGGCGCCGCACGTCGCACTCTGGATCGAACTCGGACAGGAACGGATCCGAATGGATCGCGTCGGCGCAGCGCTTGCGCAGCCGCGCGGCGCGGACCAGCTCCCAGGTGCCGCGGCCGATCAACACGGCCGTGAGCACCGCAGTCAGCGACGCGAGCGTGAGCTCGATGCCGCCGCGTCGCGTGCCGCCGCGCGAGGGATCGGTGTCGGGCTGCCGCTTCATCGCGGCCTTGCCCGGCGTGACCTGGTCGGCGTGACGACGACGCGCCGCCGCCGACGTGGGCCACGCCAGCACCAGCACCAACAGCGCCACCAGCGTGCGCATCGTCGAGCGCGAGCGTAGCAGGAACCGCCGCGCCCTTGGCCCGCGTGGCCGGCCGCTGCGTCAGCGCCCGGCCGCGCGGCGGCGCCAGCACGCACGCACGCCCAGCGCCGCCACGATCGCCGTGGTCGCGGCCCACAGCCACCACAGCACGATCGCGGCCAGCGGGCGATAGACCATGCGCACGCGGTGGCGGCCCGCGCCCAGCCACACGCCGCGCTGCAGCAGGTTCACGCGCTCGATCGGCGCCGGCTCGCCGTCGACCCACGCGCGCCAGTGCGGCGCCCAGGCCTCCGCGACCACCAGCAGCGCGGCCTCGCCGAGCTCGACCTCGAGCTCCATCGTGCCGATCGACTCCGCGACCACGCGCGCGGGCGTCGTGATCGCGGCGGCGTGCGTGGACGCGGCCGGCGCGTCGCCGTGGCGGACCACGACGGCGCCGGGCTGGTCTCGCTGCTCGAGCCAGCGCTGCGCGGCCGCCGGATCGTCGACCCACGTGACCGCGGTGGTCGCGAACGCGCGCGGCCACGGATCGCGCACGGTGAAGAGCAGCGGCTGCCCCGGCACCGCCACGAGGTCGCGCGCCAGCGCCTCGCCGCGCGGTCGCTTCTCGTAGCCGACCAACCCGACGTTGAAGGCGCGCAGCAGGCTCGCGCGCTCGAGCGCCGCGCGATACACCGGCAGGTACGCCGGATCGGTGAGCGCTGGACGATGGCCCACCAGATCGCGCCGCGCCGCCCGCGGTCCGATGCGATCACCGACCCAGCCGAAGTCGGCCAGGCGGTACGCCATCGGATCGGCAACGAGCGCGTCGTGGGCCGCGAGCATCGCCTCGCTGCGCCCCGACTGCACCGGCTCGTGATCGGGCAGCGGGATCAGGATGTCGGCGATCTTGCGACCGGCGACGAACAGATCCAGCGCCAGCAGGCCCGCGAGCGCCCAACCCACCCGCGCACGCCAACGCGGCGGCGCGAACGCGAGGCCACACACCGCGATCGCGCTCGCGAACACCGCCGCGGTCGACCACGGGCCCGGCGCGGCCGCCCACGCGAGGTGGATCGCCAGGCCCGCCACCGCCACCAGCACCACGACCACACGCGCGCGCCCGTGGGCCTCGGCCAGCGCCGCCAGCCCCAGCGGCGCGGCCACGGCGAAGCCGATCGCGCTCAGCGTGAGGTAGTGGCCCGCGATGCGAAACGACGAGAAGCCCGGCAGCCGCGCCAACCACGGCAGCACCGGCGTGTTGTCGCCGCAGGCCAGCACGAACCCCACCACCGCGATCGCGAGCCACATCGCGCCCTCGCGCCGTGAGGCCGCGAGACACGGCGCGAGCACGACGCCGACCGCGGTCGCGAAGCCGGCGTAGATCAGCAGACCCGTGGTGCTGCCCAGCGGCGCGAACGCACCCCAGGCGTGGGCCAGGATCGTGCGCGACGCGGTGACGTCGTCGGCGCTCAGGCCCGCGCGCATCGTCGACGGCAGCACCGACAGCGTCGCGACGATCTGGCCTGCGCACGACGCCGCGATCACCACCGACGCGATCGCCAGCGCGATCGCCAGCGCGCGCAGGTACGCGCGGCGCTGCCCCCGTGGCGGCAGATGACGCAGCAGCGCGAACACCGAGAACGGCACCGCGAGCAGCAGCAGCCGGAACGCCGCCGGCGGATAGCCCGCGCACACGACCTGGCCCACCACCGCACCCAGCCACAGCCCGCGCCACGGCGTGGGTCGCATCGCCGCGCGCTCGATCGCCAGCAGCATCCAGCCGGCCCACGCCGTCGGCCACAACGCCGACTGATCCTTGAGCTTGTCGAGCCGCGGCGCGACCAGCCACGCGAGCGTGCCGATCGCGACCGCCCACGGCGGCAGCGCGCGACCCGAGGCCAGCGTGCGCGTGCGCAGCAGCGCGACCATGCCCGCGCCGGCGATGCCGTAGCACAGCACGACCTTGAGCACCGGCAACGACGCCGGCATGCCGCCGATCACGACGCCCACGAGCACGACCAGCCACGTGAGCGGATCGAACATCGCGGCCTGCGGCTCGGCGAGGTTGGGATAGCCGACGCGATCCCAGCCGTTCCACCACGGCAGCTCGCCGTGGGCCAGCGCGCGACGGGCGTGGGCCATGTCGGCCCAGAACACGCGCGTCAGATCCCAGCCCGGGAAGCGGTGGACGCCCGACGCGTCGCCCCACCACATCGGCGGGTGGAACAGCACGAACGCTGCCGCACACAGCAGACCGATCGCGAGCGTGCGCCGCACGCCGGCGATGCTACTGCAATCGCCGCCGCGCGACGGCGAGCCCGTGGAGGTCCCGCCGACGCGTCATGCGGCCGCGCGAATCAACCCTCGGGCGGCGGCGGCGGCGGCATCACGTCGCCGGGGATCGGGATCTCGCAGTCGCCGAGGTCGGTCTTGTACTGGTTCGCGATGTCGCCGTCGTGATCGATGAGCGTGCTGTTGGTGATGTCACCACCGCCGTACGGCGTGCCCTGCACGCCGTAGACGACGTCGGGCGTGTAGAAGTCGAGCGCGTCGCCCGTCATCCACACGTAGCCCTCCGCGGCGAAGTCGTGATCGACACCGCCGGCGCTGGAGTTGGGCAGCTCGCCGACGACGTAGGTCTCACCCACGACCTGCCAGGTGCCGTTCATCTGCTGCAGCTCGTAGGTCGTCGACTGGTGCGCGCTGGTGCCGGTGTCCGAGTACATCGTGCGCTCGGCCGCGAGCATCCAGCCGGTCGCCGCGAACGACAGGTCCGAGACCGGGTTCGAGTAGCTCGAGCCGTCGAGGCCCGGGATGGTCGCCTCGAGCTGACGCGTGTCGCCGTCGGGGATGCCCTGCTCGTCGAACGCGACCGACCAGATCTCGTTCTGCTGCGCGCCGTTGGGGCGGCCGCTGTCCTCCCACCACACGCTGTAGTAGATGCGGCCGTAGTGCGACTGCACCGCCCACACGCGGTCGCCCAGCGGACAGAACTGTCCGTTGGGCTCGCCGGGATCGTTGGGCGCGCCGATCGAGACGTCGCCGGTGCCGTGGTGGTAGGTGCTGACCACGTCGCCGTTCATGTCGATCTGCCAGATGCGACAGTCCTCGTGACTGCTGACGCGAATGGTCTCGCTCACGCAGTCGTAGTTGAGGTTGCCGAACGCGGGACCGTTGTTGGGCACGGTCGCGAACGCCGACACCAGCGCGGTGTCCTTGTCGACCTTGTAGATCGTGCCGGGCGTGGTGTTGCCCGACCACAGCGACGACGCCGAGACGTAGATGTTGCCGTACGAGTCGAGCGTGATGCCGAAGATGCCGCCACCGAAGCTGGCCGCGAGCCACGTGGGGTGGATGTACATCGGCGCCGCGTAGTTCATGTTCGGCGGCGGCGGTGCGCCGGAGATGTCGATGACGCGCAGCTGCGGATCGTTGGGGCCGAGTCGATCGTGGCTGGTCATGATCAGCACGGTCGAGGTGAACCCGGCGTACGCAGGGTCGTCGAAGCTGGGGTAGCCGCCAGCGGCACCGTAGATCTCGGACTGCCGGCACGAACCCGGACCGTCGTACTCGGTGTCGCTGCCGGTGCTCGAGCCACCGTTGGAGCCGACGTCGAACAGCGGTCCAGTGACGCCGCTGCTGCCGGCACCGGAGTCCTCCGCGCTGGTGTTGCCGGTCATGCCGGTCACGCCGCCACCGGTCGACGAGCTGCTGCCTTCCGTGGCTGCACTCGTGCCGCTGAGCGTGCCCTCGGCCGACGCCGACGCAGAGTCGCTGCCCTCCATGCCGCTCTCGCTGGGACACGCGACGAGCGGCAGCGCCAACAGCGGTAGCAGCACCCGGCGCCGATGCGCCCCCTCGAGCTTGGTCGTCATCATCATGGCAAAGTCCCCCACCGAATCCGATTGCGGACGATATCACGACCGCTGGTCGCGGCGGTGGAAAGCGTAGCGGTGCCCTGCTATGGCTGGGCACCCGTGCCCGTGGTGCTCAATCCCGAGCAGAGCGCTGCTGTCGCCCATCGCGGATCTGCCCTGCTGGTCCTCGCGGGTGCTGGCACCGGCAAGACCCGCGTCATCACGCACAGGGTCGCTGCGCTGCTCGACGAGGGCATTCCCCCCTGGCGCATCCTCGCGGTGACGTTCACCAACAAGGCCGCCGAAGAGATGCGCGCGCGCATCGACAGGTTGTGCGAGGGCCGCCACGCGACCAAGGAGATCTGGGTCGGCACCTTCCACAGCATCTGTGCGAGGTTGCTGCGCCGCTTCGGCCAACCGCTGGGCCTGTCGCCCCACTTCACCATCTACGACACCGCCGACAGCACCGCGGTGATGACCAAGGTGCTCGAGGCGCTCGATGTCTCGGACAAGCTCTTCACCCCGCGGGGCGTGCTCGGGTGGATCGACCGGGCCAAGAACCGAGGGCTCGGCCCCGGCGAGCTCGACGCCCTGGGGGTCATCGAACCCGTGCGATCGGTCGTGGCCAAGGCCTTCGCGGCGTACCAGGCGCGCCTGCTGGCGGCCAACGGTGCCGACTTCGGCGACCTCATCGTACACACCGTGGCGCTGCTGCGGGCCGCGGCACGGCCGCGCGAGACCGCGGGCCAGCAGCTCGCCGGCGACGACCCGGTGCGCGCGCTGCTGCATCGCTTCCAGCACGTGGTGGTCGACGAGTTCCAGGACACCAACCCGCTGCAGGCCGAGCTGGTCGATCGGCTCGCGTCGCACGCCGAGCTGTGCGTGGTCGGTGACGACGATCAGGCCATCTACGGCTGGCGCGGCGCCGACGTCGATCAGATCCTGCGCTTCGCCGATCGCCACCGCGGTACGCACGTGGTGCGGCTCGAGCACAACTACCGCAGCACCGGGCTGATCCTGCGCTGCGCCGACGCGGTGATCCGGCGCAACGCCGGGCGCCTGGGCAAGACGCTGTGGACCGACGCCGGTGACGGCGATCCCGTGCGAGTGCTCGAGCTGCCGGGCGAGCGCGAGGAGGCGCGACTGGTCGCGCACGAGATCCGCCACGCCATCGACGACGGTGCCTCGCCGGATCAGTTCGCGATCTTCTACCGCACCCACGCGCAGTCGCGCGTGCTCGAGGACGCGCTGCGCACCGCGGGCCTGGGCGTGCGCATCGTGGGTGGCGTCGCGTTCTACGAGCGCGCGGAGATCAAGGACATCCTTTCGTACCTGGTGGTGCTGCTCAATCCCGACTCCGACGCGCACCTGGGCCGCATCCTCAATCGGCCCGCGCGCGGCATCGGCAACACCACCATCGATCGCCTGGCCGCGCTGGCGACCGCGCGCGGCACCTCGCTGTGGCAGGTGCTGCCGGCGGCGCGCGAGGCCGGCCTGGGCGCCGCGGCGTGCAAGAAGATCGCCGGCTTCGTCGCGTTGATCGAGCAGCTGCGCGAGCGCGTCGCGGCGCTGCCACTGGACGCGCTGGTGGCCGAGGTCGTCGAGCGCACCGGCTACCGCGAGTCGCTCGTGCTCGACGGCGACGAGGAGTCGATGGGTCGGCTCGAGAACCTACAGGAGCTCCTGGGCAACACCGAGGAGTTCCTGTCCGAGCACCCCGGCGCGACGCTGTCGGACTGGCTCGAGCAGACCAGCCTGGTCGGGGGCGAGCGCGGCGAGGGCCCGCGCGCGCAGGCGGTCACGATGATGACCGTGCACTCGGCCAAGGGCCTCGAGTTCGACGAGGTCTACCTCACCGGCATGGAGGAGCGCGTGTTCCCCCACGCGCGCGTGCTCGAGGATCCGGTGCAGATGGAAGAGGAGCGCCGGCTCGCCTACGTCGCGATCACCCGCGCGCGCCGCAAGCTGACGCTGACGATGGTCGCGCGGCGACGCATCTACGGTCAGCTGCAACCGGGCACGCCGTCGCGCTTCGTGCTCGATCTGCCGCGCGAGGCGCTCGCGACCGCCGCGGCGCGACCGCGACCGCAGCCCGTGGTCGAGCGACCGGCCCCGCGCACACCGGCGTGGAACGAGGACGTGGTCTACGACGCCGCGCCCGAGATCGCGCTCGAGCCCGACGAGCTCGAGGGCTTCCACGCCGAGGTCGACGGCGGCGTCGCGCTGTTCGTGGGCATGCACGTGCGCCACAAGGACTTCGGCATCGGCGAGCTGGTGGGCTGGAGCGGCGCGGGCCGCCAGCTCAAGTTCAACCTCCGCTTCGCACGCGTGGGCCTCAAGACCATCTTGGCGCGCTTCTGCGAGCCGGTGTGACGGCCCCCACGGCTGCGTCGCTCGGAGCTAGCATCGAGGGTGCGCTGCCATGAGCGACGGGCCCGACGAGCTTCCGACGACGCCCGAGGTGTGGGGCGAGGCGCCGCCCGCCCGTAGCGACGCGGCGCACGACCACGACGCAGTGCCCGATCGCATCGGTCGCTACCGCGTGCTCGAGTGCATCGGCCACGGCGGCATGGGTGTGGTCTACGCCGCGCACGACGACGAGCTCGATCGCACCGTCGCGCTCAAGGTCCTGCGCCGCGAGCTGGCGCCCGGCAGCCGCGGGCGCCAGCGACTGCTGCGCGAGGCCCAGGCCGCGGCCAAGCTCGCGCACCCCAACGTCGTGCACGTCTACGAGGTCGGTCAGGCGCACGACCAGGTCTTCATGGCGATGGAGCTGGTGCGCGGCCCGACCCTGCGCGCGTGGCGAGAGCAACGCGAGCGCGGCTGGCAGGACGTCGTGGCGATCTATCTCCAGGCCGGCGAGGGCCTGGTCGCGGCGCACGCCGAGGGCCTGGTCCATCGCGACTTCAAGCCCGACAACGTGTTGGTCGATCGCGACGGTCGCCCGCAGATCGTCGACTTCGGGCTCGCGCGCGCCGGCAACGACGGCAACGACACCGGTCCCGTGCGCGCATCCGACAGCCACGCCAAGCTGCCCGAGCTCGACGTCACGCGCACCGGCACCATCGTCGGCACGCCGGCCTACATGCCGCCCGAGCAGCTCGCACGCGCCGAGCCCAGCGCGCGCGGCGATCAGTTCTCGTTCTGTGCGTCGCTGTTCGAGGCGCTCTACGGTCGCCGGCCGTTCGCGGGTTCGACCTACAGCGAGATCGAGCACAGCCTCACGCGCGGCAGCCCCATCGCGCCACCGCGTCGCGCCGAGATCCCGCGCGCGGTGCACGACGCAGTGATGCGCGGCCTGTCGCGCGATCCCGGCGATCGCTTCGGCAGCATGTGCGAGCTGCTCGACGCGCTGCGCACCGCGTCGAGCCCGCGATCGCGCGGGCGCTTCGGCTTCGCCGCGGTCGCGACGCTGGCACTCGCGGCCGCGGCGGTCGCGCTCACGCGCGGCGATCGCCCGGTGCCCGCGGCGGTGGTCGACACGACGATGGCGGCCGCGCCCGAGCCGACGCCGCCCGATCCGTGGGCGGAGATCGTCGCCGCCAGCGACCTGCCGCCGGTGCGCGAGCAGCCCGCACCCGACGATCCGCTGGGCACCACCGTGCACCGGCTGCGCAACGGGCTGACGCTGTACATCGCGACGCGGCCCGACGAGCCCTACGTCGCCGCCGCATTGGTGCTGCGCACGGCGGCGGGCCAGGCCGACGACGCCGCGCCGGGCGTGCCGGGTCTGCTCATCGCCGCGATCATGCGCGGCACCGAGCGCATCGGCATCGCGGATGCCGTCGCCGAGCGGCCGCTGCGAGTGTTCCAGCACCGGTTGATCGAGTCGTTGCCGCAGCTGCCCGAGCCCGCGCGTGCGCTCGTGCTCGAGCAGATCGCCGCGTCGGAGCGGGTCTCGTCGACGCTGTCGATCTACGGCGAGCCCTACCAGGCCATCCGTGCGCTCGGCGGCCGCGAGCCGGTGACGGTGGGTGGCCAGGGCATGATCAACGCCGCCGAGATGCCGCGTCACCGCCTCGACGCGTGGTTGCAGGTGACGGCCGAGTCGTGGCGCCGGCCGGTGTTCCGCCAGTTCCTCGGCGCGGCCGCGGAGCAGCTGCAGATCGCGGGCTGGCTCAGCGTGGCCGGTCATGCCGACGAGGAGATCCGCGCCGCGCTCGCGCCCGCGACCGGCCTGGTCGGCGGTCGCATGGCCGCGGCCGCCACCGCGGCGCGGGTGCCACTGGCCGAGGTGCGCGAGTTCCATGCCCGCTACGCGCGACCCAACAACGCCGCGATCGTGCTCGTCGGCGACGTCACACCCGCGGAGGTCCTGCCGCAGGTGGAGCGATGGTTCGGCGACTGGGAGCCCGCGCCGATCCCAGCGACCCCGCCGATCGACCAGCCGCTGCCGACGCCACGCACCGTGATCGACGTCGAGGACGCGACCGGTCGCGAGATCGATCTCGTGTGGCCGATGCCGCCGGTCGGCAGCGAAGGATACGCGCGCATGGCCCAGCTGGCCGCGGCCATGACGGGCCGCAAGGGCCTGCTCGAGCGCACGATGAACCGCGCGACGCACGGCTGGGTCATGCTCGCGGGCCGCAACCGCGACCTGCGTCTGATGCTGCTGCCGCGCCCCGATCAGTCCGACGAGGACGCCGAGGCCGCCGGGATCGCGTCGCTGCAGCGCATCGCCGACGGCGAATTCTCCGACGACGACTGGCGCGCGATGCTGGACGACAGCGCGTTGTCGCGGTTGTCGTGGGCACGCGGGCCCGCGTCGTCGATGTGGACGCTGACGAGCGCGTTCCTCGAGCACGCACGCGAACCCGGCGGGCTCGAGGTGCAGGGCCCCGGCACCCGCGATCAAGCGAGCGCGACCGCGGCCGCGCTGCTGCGCAGCGGTCACCTGGTCGTGCGGCAACATCCCGGCAAGGCCTGGCGACCGCAGCTGCCGCAGCTGCCCAAGCCCGCCGACGACGTGTCGGCCGGTCGCCGCAGCGCGTGGGTGCGCGAGATCCTCGATGCCCCCACGCCGCCGGTCGAGCCGCGCTTCCTGGTCGACGGCAGTCACTACGAGCTGCAGCGTCACGGTGCCGGTCGCGTCGTCACGAGCACGACCCCAGGACCGCTGTTCCGCCTGACGTGGATCTACCCCGTGGGCGCGCGCGAGGACCCGTGGGCGTGCGAGGCGATGCGGCCGCGGCTGCGCCAGGCGCCGATCCCCGGCGTCGAGATCTTCACGCTGTGCACGCTCGAGGACACCCGCTACCAGATCCTCGGATCCGCAGCGCTGCTCGAGCAGCATCTGCCGCAGCTGATCACGTGGTTGCACACGCCGGTCCTGACCCCGACCGACGCGCGCGAGTACACCGCGTACGCCGTGGGGCAGCGCGGCGAGGCGCGGCTCGAGCCCAACATGATGGTCGCCGCCGCGGAGGCGTGGGCGCTGCTGGGGGACGACGCGCTCGATCGCTGGCTGCCCTCGGATGCCGAGCTCGCGCGCAAGGGCGCCACGGAGATGCTTCGCGCGGAGGCAGCACTGATGGCGTTCGATGCCGACGTGCTCTACGCCGGCCCCAACCCCGAGGCGCTGGTGGCCGCGCTGCCCGAGCCGACCCAGCGCACCGCCGGCGTCGTGACGCTGCCGCGCGCGCAGCTGCGCGAGCGACCGACGGTGTGGTTGCTCGACGAACCCGCGCGCGAAGGCGTGGTCGTGCGCGTGGCGGTGCCGTGGCGCGACGACGAGGCCCGCGCCGGCTTCGTCGCCGCGATCCACCGCGAGCACGTCCGCAACGTCTCGTGGGAGGGACCGCTGCCGCTCGACCTCGGTCATCCCGGCTACGCGATGCAGACCAGCCCCGCGACACCGCTCGCGATCGGCGTGGGCCTGCGCGTGGCGCCCGGCGAGGTCGAACGCGGCATCGACACCGCGCTGGCGCAGCTGCGCACGCGCCCGAGTCCCTCGCAGTTCGCGGCCGCACACCGCCGGCTCGAGGCCGAGTTCCGTGCGCTCAGGACCGCACCGCCGCGGGTGCCCGAGCTGGTCTACGCCTGGCGCGACGGCGGCACCGATCCACGGGTGCAGCAGTGGCTCGCGTTGCCGGGGCTGTCGTACGACGACGTCACGCGCTACTTCGACGCGCTCGATGCCAGCGCGCCGAGCATCGTCGTCGTGGGCGATCTCGACGCCGTCGACCTCGACGCGCTCGCGCGACGCTGGCCGCTGGTGCGACTCGATCCTGCGCAGGTGCTGCGCGAGACCGGCATGTCCGGGCTGGGCTACGAGGTGCCGTCGCTGATGGGCGACTGACGGTGTACGCTCGCGGCCGATGCGTTCGTTCGCCCTGCCCCTGTTCGCGTGTGTGCTCGCGCTCGCCGGCTGTGACAAGCCCTCGCCCTCGCCCTCGCCGACACCACCTTCGGGCGACGGCGGCGCGGTCGGCAACGACGGCGGCTCCGCGCCGACGCCCGCGAGCGACGACGGCGGCACCACTCCCGCGCCCGACTGCGGCGGCAAGACCTGCACCGAGGGCCGCGAGTGCGTCGAGTACTACGGCATCGCGGGCCCGGGCGGACCCAAGTTCAGCAGCTGCGAGTGGCGCTGCAACAAGGGGCAGAGCTGCCCGGAGGGCACCACGTGCACCACCATCGCCGACGGCCCCGGCGCGGTGTGCCGCTGAGCCTCACGGCACCGCCGCGCTGAAGTGCACGCACCAGTTCGCGAGCGCGTAGCCGGCCAGGCTCGCGGTCGCGTCGGAGTCGCGCAGGTTGCCGCGCGCGCCGGTGGTCGGGCCCGCGGGTGCACCCGGGGTGCCGAACATCGCGTAGTGGATCTGGCGGTTGCCGCCGACCGGCACCGCCGCGAGCTCGACCGCGACGGTGTCGTCGTCGACGATCTGCACGCCGGTGATCGCTGGACTCGCACCGCTGCTGTCGGTGAAGACGAAGCCGTAGTTGCCTGGATCGGTGACTGTGACGGTGTCGAGCTGCAGCGGCGGCACCGGCACCCAGAAGTCGATCGTGACGGTGGTGCCCTGCCGCGTGACCTGTCGCGGCGACAGCGGCCGCCACGGCGTGCCCTCGACCAACACGCGGTACCACGCCTTGGCGTAGAGCTCGCCGAGCCAGCGCTCGGCATCGCCGGTCAGGTGCACGCCGTCGGCGACGTACGGCAGCATGTACTTGGGCGCGACCACGAACAGCCGATCCGGACGGGCCTGCGCGGCCGCGAGCTGTTGCAGCGGGATGGTCGAGCTCGCGGAGCCCAGCGCCGTGAAGCTCGACATCTGGTCGGTGAACATCGGCACCGGCAGCGTCTGTCCGGTGAGCGCCTGCACGTCGGCCTCGTAGTCGCTCTGCCACTGCAGCAGGTTCTGGTCGTAGTCGGCGTTGCCGAGGTTGTGATCGCTCTCGCCGTGGATGACCGCGACCGCGCGCACGGCATGGCTGTCGGCGCCGGCGAGCGCGACCCCGGCGGCGACCTGCGCCATGCCGTTGGCGTAGGCCGCGGTGCCCTTGCGCAGCACGCTGTAGGGCTGACCGCCGATGCCGTGGGCCGAGGCCAGCGTCCGCACCGCGACGCCGTCCGCGGCCGCGAAGTCGCTCACGCGGTTGGCCATGCCCGAGGCGATGGTCTCGCCTTCCACGCCGTTGCTGGTCTCGACCAACGGCACCAGACTCGTCAGGTTGGCACCGCCGGCACGCACGCCGGTGACGAACATGACGTTGTCGTAGGGCTGCACCGCGCTCAGCACGTCCGACAGCGTGCCGGTCGACAACGACTGCCCGGTGATGAGCAGATGGTGCAGCGTGGTCGCGACACACTGACCGAACACGCACGGCTGGCCGGTGGAACAGGCGTTGCCACAGCCGCCGCAGTGCGCTTCGTCGTTGCTGGTGTTGCTGCAGACGTCGCCGCACGCGAGCTCGCCCTCGTCGCAGTCGAGCACGCAGCGACCCGCGTCGCAGCTGCCGGCGCAGGGGCTGTCGCAGCCGCCGCAGTGCGCGGGGTCGTGCTGCGTGTCGACGCACGCGTCGCCGCACCGCGTCGCTGCGGCGCCGCAGGCGACCGTGCAGCTGCCGCCGGCGCATGCGAGGCCAGGGTCGCACGGGGCATCGCAGCCACCGCAGTGCGCGGGGTCGACCTGCGGATCGATGCATGCGCCGCCGCAGTCGAGCAGCGGCGCGTCGCAGCCGCCCGCGCTGCCATCACTGGCCGCGCTGCCACCGCTGGCACCGCTGGCGTCGCCGAGGCTGGCACCGGTACTCGCGGCGGCGCCCGGCCCGTCGTCGCCACCGCAGGCGAACGACGCGAGCACGGCGAGGGCGAGGACGCGGCGGTGCATCGCGCGATCGTACACGTGCCTCAGCGTGGTGGGGCGGGTCGCGCCGCGGCGATGAGCGCGGTGAGCCGGGCACGCTCGCGCGACGACAGCGCGGCGGTGGCCGCCTCGACGTCGCGTTGCGCCGCGTCGAGCAGCGCGGTGCCGTCGTCGCCGGTGTCGTGTCGCGCGCGGGCCAGCCACAGCTGCGCGCGCACGCGGTCGGCGACGCCGTGGGCCTCGGTCCGCGACAGCGCGCGCGACAGCGGTGCGATGGCCTCGCGATCGCGACCGAGCTCGACCAGCGCGCCGCCGAGATAGGTCTCCGCGCGCGCGAGCAGGCCCAGCTCCGCGCCGCCTTGCAGCGCCGCCACGGCGGCGTCGAGCTGCGCGCGCGCGTCCTCGGCTCGACCCAACTCGAGCAGTGCCATGCCCAGGCTCGTGCGCGCGAGCGCGGTGCCGACCGCCGCGTCGCCGAGCTGCGGCAACAACGAGTCGAGCGCCTCCTGGGCCTGCTGCTGCGCCTGCTCGAACTGCCCCGCGGCGACCAGCGAGGCCGCGAGGTTGGCCCGCGTCTGCGCGAGATCGGGGTGGTCCTTCGCCATCACGGCGAGGCGGATCGCGATCGATCGCTGCAGCGACGCGATGGCCTCGTCGTCGCGGCCCAGCGCCTGCTGCACCAGGCCGAGGTTGTTGTAGGGCATCGCCAGCAGCGGGTGCTCGGGGCCCAGCGACGCCTGCCAGTGCTCGATGGCCGCGCGCAGCAGCGGCTCGGCGTCGGCGGGACGGTTCGCGGTCGCGACCACCGCGGCGAGCACGTTCTCGGCCTGCGCGACGTCGGGGTGGCTGTCGCCGAGCACCGCGCGTCGCTGCTCGAGCACACGTCGCTGCAGCGTCTCGGCCTCGTCGATCTGTCCGATCGACAGCAGGTACGCCGCGAGGTTGCCCGCGGCGGTCTGCACCCGCAGGTCCTGCTCCGGCAACACCTCGCGAAAGCCTGCCAGCGCGCGACGAGCCGCCTCGACCCCTGCGGCGTACTCGCCCCGCTCGTACGCGACCATGCTGCGCACCGCCTCGAGTCGCGCGCGCTGCAGCGGTTCGCCGCCGGCGCGCTCGGTCGCGGCTGCGGCGTGGGCGATCCACGTCTGCGCCTCGTCGATGCGCGCACCGGTCTCGAGCACGACGCTGGCCAACCGCAGCGCAGCCTCGCCCGCGGTCGCGTCGTCGCCGGCCTCGCCCGCGGCCCAGTACGCCGCGGTGTAGCTGGACTCCGCCGCGGCCCACTCGCCGGCCTCGAACTCGGCGCCGGCGCGCCGCACCAGCGCCGCGGCGATCAACCGGCCATCGCCGAGCGCCTCGGCGTCGCGCAGCACCCGCTCGGCCTCGGTGCGGGCCTCGGCCGCGCGACCGGCCGCGGTCACGGCAGCGACGCGCGCGAGTCGGTCGCGCAGCGCGTCCGCCTCGGGCGAGGTCACGTCGGGCGATGCGTCGGCGCGCGCGGTGCTGCAGCGCCGCGGATCGGGCAGCGCATCGGCGGCAGCACCCGCGTTGCGGGCGACGGTGTCGTCGGCGTGCAGCATGACGTCGACGAAGGCGCGCAGCTGCCGTTGGTCGTCGCGCAGACACGCGATCGCAGCGGCGGCCGGCGTCGCGGCGCACACCGTGTCGAGCGCGGTCGACCAGCGTTGATCGAACTCGAGCAGCGCCGTGTCGACCCGGCGCGCGGCGGCCTCGGCGTAGGCCGTGCCGGTCGACGCGAGCGCCGCGCCGACCTGCTCGCGCGCGGCCGCGTCGACGCTCGCACGCGCCAACCCCTCGCAGGGGCGCGGCTCGTCGCGCGGCCACAGCAGCACCGCACCGGTCGCGGCGCCCAG
>JAIBBS010000378.1 GCA_019694555.1 Nannocystaceae bacterium | reverse complement strand
TCGACATCGACGCCGATCGTCAGCGCGTCGTAGGTCTCGTTGAAGATCGTGCCGACCAACGCGACCGCACCGGCGTCGTTGATCGCCACACGGTTGGCGCCCTCGTTGGTCGCGATGTCGTGCACGAGCTCCCACAGCGCCGTCGCCGACGGCGTGCAGTCGTTGTTGCAGCCGTTGCCGTCCTCGTCGTCGCCGTCGTCGCACAGCTCACCGTCGTCGAGGTTGCCGTCGCCACAGCCGGCGGGGGTACCCGTGCTCGAGCTCTCCGCGCTCGCCGAGGTGTCGACGCCGCTGCTGCTCGAGTCGGCGCCGGAGCTCGACGAGGAGCCGACGGTCGTCGACGCCGTGGTGTCGAGCGAGGCGCTGCTGGTCTCGCTCCCTGCGGCGGTGGTGGATCCGCTGCTGGAGCCGCCCGAGCCGCCGGCGTCGCCATCGGCGCATCCAGAGGCCATCAGGCAAAGGGCAGTGACAGCGACGAGTCTGGAAGTCATGCACCCTCAGATGGTGGTCGGCACCAGTGTGACACGGTCGCGCGTCGATTCGGGTAGGGTGTGACGCAGTGGCACGCAAAGCCTGCGAGTGGCGCTCGAGCGGCGTCGCGATCCGAACGTCCGCGTGGGAATCGTCGCAGCGACGCCGCCGGAGTCCGGCTCACCGCGCACGCCCGGACGTCGGTGCACGCGCGAGCTCGCGCCAGGTCGCGGACCGCTGGCGCCGCGATACCCTGCGCGTGTCATGGGGATGATCGGATACCTCGCGCCAGTGCCAGCCCAGGCGTGTGACGCGGTTGCAAGCGGGCGCCGCAACATCGATCAGCTGGTACCGGCGTACGACGACGACGACGCGGCGATCCTCTGCGTGGAGAAGCTGTGGCACGCGCTGCACGTGCTGTTGTCCGACGGCTGCATCTGGGACAGCGAGGGCGGGCTCGGCGATCTCTTCATGGGTGGCGAGCTCGGCGCGGACGACGTGGGCTATGGCCCCGCGCGCTACCACCCACCCGCGGCGGTCGACGCGTTCGCGCGCGCACTCGCAGCGCTCTCGGACGCGACGTTGCGCATGCGCTTCGATCCCAGAGAACTCGCCGACAACGACGTGTACCCCAACATCTGGGACGATGATCCCGCCTCGCTGTGGCAGGAGATCGTCGGCTACCTGACGCCCGTGCGCGCGACCGTGGCTGCGGCCAGCGCAGCCGGCGATGGGCTGATCGTGTGGTTCGCCTGACGGCGGCCCCGCGCCCGAGCGCCGCGCTACGCTGTGCCGCGATGAACCTGCCCCCCGGTCCCGCCGCGACGCCGCTGCGCCAGGCGATCGAGTTCGGCCGCGATCCCTACGGCTACCTCGAGCGATCGGCGAGCGAGCACGGGCCGATCTTCACGCTGCGACTGCCTGGCGATCCGCCGCGCGTGGTCGTGTGCGAACCCGCCGAGATCCGCCGCATCTTCGCGATGAAGGCCGACGAGATCCGCGCCTGCCCCGACGGCATCCCGGTCAACCTCGGCAAGCACACGCTGCTGTTGCTCGACGGCGAGGCCCATCGCCGCGATCGTCAGCTGTTGACCCCACCGCTGCACGGCGATCGCCTGCGCAGCTACGCCCAGACCATGCACGACGTGACCGTGCAGACCCTGGCAGCGCTGCCGCGTGACACGCCGATCGATCTGCACCGCGCGCTGCAGGACATCACGCTCGAGGTCATCTTGCGCTGCGTGTTCGGCGTGCGCGACGACGCCGAGCGCGATCGACTCGCGCGCCCCCTGGTGGCCTGGCTCGATGGCACGTTCGTGCCCACCGCGTTCTTCGCCGGCATGGTGCTGGGTTGGGGCCGCGTCCGCGACGGCCTCGACCGCGCGGCCGCGCGCGCCGCCGAGCCACCGCACGGCGCACTCGCGCGGTTGCTCGCGCCGGTACGGCGGCGGCTGCCGTGGAACCGCGTCGGCGCGGCCAAGGCCGAGGTGATGGCGCTGCTGCGCACCGACCTGCAACGCTGTCGCGCCGATGGCATCGGCGATCGCGTCGACATCCTCGCGACGCTGGCGCAGGCCCGCTACGACGACGGCACGCCGATCGCGATCGACCACGCGATCGACGAGCTCGTGACGATGTTGGTCGGCGGCCACGAGACCACCGCCAACACCCTGGCGTGGACGCTCGCACACGTGCTGCCGAACGCAGAGGTGCTCGCACGCCTGCACGCGGAGCTGCGCGAGCACTTCGGTGACGGCGCCGTCGATCCCGCCCGCTGTCAGCAGCTGCGCTACCTCGACGCGTGCCTCGACGAGGCGATGCGGCTCACGCCGATCGCACCTGCGGTGCCGCGGCTGCTCGCGCGCGATCACCAGCTCGGCGCGTGGACGCTGCCGGCGGGGACGATCCTGTTCCCGTGCACCTACGTCACCCATCGCCGCGCCGACCTGTGGCCCGAGCCCACGGCGTTCCGTCCCGAGCGCTTCCTCGACGGCAAGGTCTCGACCGACCGCTACTTCCCGTTCGGAGGCGGCCGGCGCACCTGCATCGGCATGACGTTCGCGCGCTTCGAGATGCGCATCGTGCTCGCGAGCCTGCTCGCCCACGCCGAGCTCCGCGCGGTCGAGCGCGCGCTGCCGCCCGCGCGCATGCGGGGGCTGACCATCGCGCCTGCGCACCTGCGCGCGCAGCGGAGCGCCTGAACGCGGCCGGCGACGGCCCGGCGTCCACGGCCGGAAATTTCCGCCGTGGAATCGGCGGGTCGGCGGACATCGGTGGTTCGCAGACGCGCCGACCGACGCAGGGATCGGTCCGCGTCATCGGACGCGCACACGTTCGCCAAGGGACTCGTACCGATGTCGAAGCACTCTGTCCTCGTCGACGCTCCGCGGTCGCGAGCGCGCGCCCTGTGCTCGCTCGCGGCGCTGCTGCTGCTGGCCGCGTGCGACCCGTGGGATTCGCGGCTGCCCACCGACCCGCTGCCGACCAACGACCCGCCCTCGGAGCCCGACCCCGGCGGATCGACGGCACCACAGCAGGACGCCTGCAACGCGCCGCACGACGACTGGTACGGCTGCCCCGGGAATCCGTGCGCGCACGGCTGGTGCGCCGTCGGCGAGTGCGTCGGCATGATCGTCGACCACGACGGCAACCTCGTCGATCCCGGGGTGTGCTGCACCGACGACGAGTGCCTCGAGGGCTGAGGCACAGC
>JAIBBS010000176.1 GCA_019694555.1 Nannocystaceae bacterium | reverse complement strand
CGACCGGCAGCCCCGCCGCCACGACCACCGCGGCGGCCGGCAGCGACTCCGGCGACGACGACGGTCGCGGCAAGCCCGGCCGGCCCACGCGTCCGGTGCCGCCGCGCTCACCCCCGCGGACCGATTGCGTGGTCGTGCTCGCGGGCGTGCCGCTGCCGACGGCGAAGAACTTCAAGCTGCACGTGACCCCGGCCGACGGCACCACCGCGGGCACACGCACCATCGACGCGCTCGAGCTGCCGCTCGAGTTCTCCGGCACCGAGGCCAAGCTCAGCGTCAGCGAAGCCGGCTGGGTCGGCTCGCGCACGGTGCGACGCGACGAGTGCCTGCGCGGCGCGGTGACGCTGCAGATCCGGCCCAAGGACGCGAAGCTCAACTTCACCTTCGGCGGCGGCACCTCCAAGCTGGTGGTCACCTGCACCTCGGGTTGTCCGGCCGAGCTGCTGGGCAGCGACAAGATGGCGCTGAACTTCCCGCCGATCCGCTTCGAGCCCGACACCAGCAAGCGCTCGGTGAACCTCTCGTTCAAGGCCGAGGGCTACAAGCCCAAGAGCGAGGCCTTCGAGCTGCGCCCCGGTGCCAACCCCATCGAGGTCGAGCTCGAGCCGCGCACCTCGGGCTGAGCCCGCGCGCCGCGGCTTTCGCCGCCACGCGAAAGTGTTAGGCTCACGCTCGTTCGTCGAGGATGCGCGCCTGGTTCACGGCCACCGTCTGCACCGCGCTGCTGCCCGCGGTCGCGCTCGGGGCCGCGCCGGCGCGCCCCCGCCCCAAGCCGGCGCCCGACGAGCCCGAGAAGACCGCCAAGATCGACCCCAGCGGCCGCGCGGCGCTGCACGCCGCCGAGGCCGCATGGCGCCGCGGTGACTTCGCCGAGGTCAAGCAGCTGCTCGATCCCGTGGTCAACGACCCCGGCGTGCAGCTCGAGCCCTCGGAGCGTCAGGCGGTGCTGGTGCTGCTGGCCGAGGCCGCGCTCAACGACACCGCGCTCGATGCCAGCGAGCGACGCAGCGAGGCCTCGACCTACCTCGATCGGCTGATGGACGCGTACGCCGACTGGCGCATGCCCAAGGACATCTACACGCCCGAGCTGTACGAGCTCTACGTCGAGCTCCGCATCCAGCGGGCCGGTCGCGCGGGCCAGGAGTGCGAGGCCAGCCGCATCGTGTGCAAGAGCGACCTCGAGGGTGCCAGCGCCGAGATCGCGACGCAGAAGGCCGCGCGCGCCGAGCTGCAGCGGCGCTACGACGCGCAGGAGGTCGAGGTGCAGGAGAAGGTCGCGCGTACCCGCGCGCTGGCGATCTTCCCGCTGGGCATCGGCCACTTCTACAACGGCAACCCCGCGCTGGGCGGCTCGCTGCTGGGCGCCGAGGTCGTGCTCGCCGCCGCGGGCCTGGGCCTCATCATCCAGCGCAACGTCGTCGACGGCTGTCGGCGCACGCGCGGGTTCCAGAGCGGCTCGCTCACCTGCGACCTGCGCGGCGAGAGCGATCCCGCCGAGATCGATCGCCGCAGCGACGCGATCGTGCGGCGGCGCAAGGGCGAAGAAGCGGTCGGCTGGCTGCTGCTGGGCGCGGTCGTGCTCGACGTCGTGCTCGCGCAGGCGCTGTTCCAGAAGTACAAGACCAAGACCGTGCAGCGGGTGCCGCGTTCGCAGCTCGATGCCAGCGGCACCGCGGGCCGCCAGCGCCCTGGCCCGCCCAAGAGCAAGCCCCGTGCTAGGCTGCGGGGCGCACCCGCGCTCTCGCCGACGGGCGTGGGCGTGTCGCTGTCCCTGACGTTCTGACCCGAGCCGCAGCCCGCGATGCCCCACCTCCAGTACACCGCGCCCGGCGGGCGCGCCACCCGTCATCCCATCGTGCGCGCGCTGACCTCGATCGGCTCGTCGTCGGAGTGTCACCTCGTGCTGCCCGGGCCCGAGATCTTGCCGACGCACTGCACGCTGATCCACGAGCCCGGCCGCTTCATGCTCGAGTCGGCCCAGCGCGCCGCGGTGTTCTTCGTGCGCGGCAAGAAGACCCGCAGCCACGAGCTGCGCCACGGCGACGTCATCGCCATCGGCGGCGTCGAGCTGGTCTTCTCCGCGGTCGACGAGCTCGCGAGCCCCGACGCCGGCCGGCCCGCGGCGGCGGCTCCGCAGTCGCACGACGCGATCGACGCCATGAAGCGACTGGTCGATTTCTCCGAGCTGCTGCTGCGGCCCGGTGATCTCGAGCACCTGCTGTCGGAGCTCATCGATCAGGTCGTCGCGCTCACGCGCGCGAGCAAGGGCTTCCTGGTGCTCGCGGACGACAGCGGCAACTACCAGATCCGCGTCGCGCGAAACCTCGAGCGCCAGCCGGTCGACGATCCCGCCGAGCTGCTGTCGGACAACATCCTGCGCGAGGTCATCACCAGCCGCCAGGCGCAGATCATCAGCGACGCGTACAGCGACACGCGCTTCCAGAGCTCGCTGTCGGTCATCAACCTCAAGCTGTGCTCGGTGATGTGCGTGCCGCTCATCGTGCGCGGCGAGCTGCTGGGCGTGATCTACGTCGGCAACGACAACGTCCGCGATCTGTTCCGCGCCGAGCAGCTCGAGACGCTCAAGGTCTTCGCCGCCCAGGCCGCGCTGTTCATCAAGAACGTGGGCCTGCTGGTCGAGCTGCGCGAGGAGAGCGCGGAGCTGGCCGAGCGGCTGGAGCAGTTCAAGTTCGGCGAGATCATCGGCAGCTGCCCGCAGATGATCGAGGTCTACAACCGCGTCGAGAAGGTCGCCGGCACCGACATCACCGTGCTCATCACCGGCGAGACCGGCACCGGCAAGGAGCTGATCGCGCGCGAGGTCCACAACCGCTCGCCGCGGGCCAAGGGTCCGTTCATCACGGTCAACTGCGGCGCGATTCCGGAGAACCTGATCGAGTCGGAGCTGTTCGGCCACCTCAAGGGCTCGTTCACCGGCGCCATCGCCAACCAGGTGGGCAAGTTCCAGGCCGCGGACAAGGGCACCATCTTCCTCGACGAGGTCGGCGAGCTGCCGCTGCAGCTGCAGGTCAAGCTGCTGCGCGTGCTGCAGGAGCGGCAGATCCAGCGCGTCGGCGACGCCAAGACCACGCCGATCGACGTGCGCGTGGTCGCGGCGACCAACCGCGATCTCGCCGACGAGGTCCGCCAGGGCCGCTTCCGCGAGGACCTGTTCTTCCGCCTCAACGTCATCGGCGTGGAGCTGCCGCCGCTGCGCGAGCGCGGCGACGACGTGCTGCTCATCGCGCGCTACCACGTCAAGCGCTACGCCAAGGAGTACGCGCGCGACATCGATGCCGCCAAGGCCTTCGCGCCCTCGGCGGTGCACGCGATGATGAAGTTCGGCTGGCCCGGCAACATCCGCCAGCTCGAGAACCACATCAAGAAGGCCCTGGTGCTGGCCGAGGGCACGCAGATCACCGCCAAGGACCTCGATCTCGAGCTCGACCTCAGCGGCTCGCCCGGTGCCCCCACGGGCGAGGACGAGACCATGCCGCTGGCCGAGGCGCGCGAGGTGTGGCAGCGCGAGTACATCAACAAGATCCTCGCGCGCAACAACGGCAACCGCACCAAGACCGCGCGCGACCTCGGCGTGGATCCGCGGACGATCTTCCGGCACCTCGAGAAGGAAGGCAAAGACGGTGCGTGACGCCGGCGGGGCCCGCCGGCGGCCGTGGCTGCGCCACGGCCTGCTGCTCGCGGCATGGGCCCTGCCCGCGTGCATCGTCCCCGACGCGCACATCGACGTGCGCGGCGAGTTCGTCAACCCCGGCACCGTGCGGCTGATCCAGTCGGTGCCGATCACCAGCACCGCCCACGCCGCCTGCCGCGACGTCGACCCGCAGCTGCCCAGCTGCCCCACGCCACCCGAGACGCTGCCGTTCGGTCGCATCGATCTGTCGCAACCGTTCTGCGTGTGCGCCGGCGGCGACAACAACGCGCTGAGCTACTTCGACATCTACGTCGAGGACCCCGATCTCGACGACGACGGCCACCCCAAGGACTCGATCCTCGCGGCGCTGCTGCTCGACATGCCCAGCGCCACCGCCGACCCCACGCCGTACCTCGCGTACCAGAACATCTTGCCCAGCACGCTGCCCGCGGCGCTGGTCGGCCTGGGCGCGGGCGCCTACGCCGACGCCATCGATCGGCCCGAGCCGGTGGTGCGGCGCTGGACCCTGGGCACCGATCACGGCGTCGATCTGTGCAACGACAACGCCGCGGCGCCCGACGGCAAGCTGACGCCGGGGCTGCACTCGCTGCGCGTCATCGTGACCGATCGACCGTGGTACCGGCCGTTCGAGTACGGCCCCGACGGCATGGTCGTGCTCGACGCCGACGGCGAGCCCGTGCGCGTCGACGCGACCGCGGCCACCGTCGGCGTGCCCGATCTGCCCGGCGGCGCGACCTACTCGGTCGCCGACTACGTGTTCCGTTGTCGCGACGGCCTCGACCCCGACGCGGGCTGCAACTGCGCGGAGGAGATGTGACCGCGCGCGCACGCTGCGTGCTGCTCGCGGCGTCGCTGGGCGCCGGCTGCATCGTGCCCGACCGCGACATCAACGTGGATCCGGGCGGCGAGAACGTCGGCGCCGTGCGCATCGTCCAGCGCGCGCCGCAGCTGCCGGAGATGGACGAGATCTGCAACAACCCGGTGGCCGACGAGCGCGACCCGGCCTACTGCCCGCAGGTGCAGGCGAGCCGGCCCTCGGGCCTGCTGCGCTCCGACGACGGCGACTTCTGCCTCTGCCCCGGCGGCGACGCGCGGGCGCTGCCGGCGTTCGACGTCTACGCCGAGGACGACGATCGCGACGGCGACGACCCGGCCGACACGCTGTACGGCGTCGCGCTGCTCGACCCCGATCCCGCGGCCAGCGAGCCCAACGCCGCGGTCGCGTATGCGCGGCACTTCGAGCCCGGGGCCGCCGGCGCGTTGGTCGAGCTGGGCGCCGGCCTGGCCGGCGATGCCACCGAGCTGCCACCGGGACGCGCGGCGCTGCCGGTGCTGTGGCGCTTCACGCTCGACACCGGCAACGGCGACGGCCGCATCGATCTGTGCAACGACGCCGGCCGCACGCTCGCGGCGGGTCTGCACGACCTGCAGTTCATGGTCACCGACCGGCCGTTCTTCCGCCCGCAGCTGCTCGGGCCGGGCGGCGAGCCCGCCGTCGACGTGCACGGCCGGCCGATCTACGGCGCGACGCAGTTCGGCGTGCCCGACCTCGCCGCAGGCGCGACCTATGCCACGATCGACTTCGTGTTCGAGTGCCGCGATCCCGCCGAGTCGGACGCGAGCTGCGACTGCCTGCCGGTGGAGGGCGGCTGAGCATGCGCGCCCGTGCGACGTGGTGGCTGGTGCCGACGCTGGGCTGCAGCACGCTCGCGCCCGAGCCCACGCCGCAGGAGTGCCGCGACGACACCGACTGCACCGTCGCGGGCGAGGTCTGTGCGCCCGACACCAACGTGTGCGTGCCCGGCGAGAAGCTGCCGCCGGTGGCCGACCTCGCCTTCGATCTGCAGGAGCTCGAGGGCGCGCAGGTGGTCTTCCGCGCCGAGGTCGGTGGCTGTGACGCCGAGACCGGCTTCACCGCCGCGAACAAGGAACTGACCATCACGCGCAACCAGCTGCAGCAGACCTTCGAGCTGTCGGTGTTCGTGCGCACGCCGGTCGATCCGACGATGCCCACGCTCGACGATCTCATGGTCGGCGAGATCGAGCTCTCGCAGCTGTCGCGGCTGGGTCGCTCGCCGACCACGACGCCGCGCATCGACTACCCCACCACCGACGGCGCGGACATGCCGACGCTGCTGCCGACCACGGTGCGGTGGCCGCGATACCACCCCTACGACGCGATGCCGGCGGCGCTCGCCGGTGGCGGCTTCGTGCAGTGGCGCAGCCTGCCGGCCGCCGCGGCACCGCTGCTCGCGATGATCGTGCCGCCGGTGGGCGATGCCGCCAACGCGTGCGAGCGCGACGACCAGTGCGGCCCCGCGCCCAACTTCTGCATCCCGACGCTGGGCCAGTGCTCGCTCATCGGCAACCCTCGCTTCGCGCTGGGGGTGCAGTACGCCGACGACTGCAGCCGCGTGCTCAAGGGCCGGCTCGAGCTGGTCGATCCCGAAACCCTCACGCCGGTGGTCGACGGCAGCGGCAACCCGCTGGGGGCCGCGGGCGCGTCGATCCGCATCCGCCACGCCGACACCGACGGCGCGCCGCGCCTGGGTGTGTTCGCGCTGGGCGGCGAGGCGCCCGAGCAGCGCGAGCCGCAGTGCAGCAGCGACGCGCAGTGCATCGCGGGCGAGCAGTTCTGCGATCCCGTCAGCGAGCAGTGCCTGATGGCGCTGGCCGGCCGCAGCGCCGACGGTGGCACGATCGTCACCGACAGCGTCGGCGCATTCGAAGCGCCGGTGTACACGTACTGCGAACGCGAGGGCAACGTCGGGCTGGTGCGCTCGTTCACCATGACCGCGGCGCCCGGCGGTCCGGTCGCGAGCGTCAACTACGAGTTCGACGTGCAGTTTCCGCCGATCTCGATGGGCCAGCCCAAGCCCGAGGTCACGCTGCGTGATCTGTGCGTGCCCTCGTGGGGCGCGGCACAGCAGGTCGGCCTCGCGCTCGCCGGCGAACCCGTGACGCTGCTGGGCAGCGGCGAGGGGGCGTTTCGCTGCTGCGACATCGGCTGCCTGCCGCGCACGCCCGAGGACGCGATGGCGATGCCCGAGCCCACGCAGCTCGACACCTGCGACGGGCGCTCGTCGTCGGGCGCGGTGCCCAGCGCGACGGTGGAGGCCCAGCTCGTGCTCGACGCGCAGGCCCAGGACGCGTGGGCGCAGGCCGGCTGTCTCACGCCGCAGGTCGGCCCCGGCGGTGTGGTCGGCGGCCTGCGGCAGTCGGTCGAGTGCTCGGGCGCGCTGGGCTCGGACGCGACGTGCCTGGTGCCCGATCTCGCGGCGGGCAAGGACGGCGGTGCGCGACAGTACAGCGTGCGCATCGAGTCGCCGGTGGGCTCGCTGCTGGGCTCGCTCGCCACCGACATGGCCGTGGACCCGCAGACCGCCAGCGCGCCCGTCGACTTCGCGCTGCCGCGGCGCGTGCTCGTGCGCGGCCGCGTGGTGCTCGACGAGGCCACCTGCGCCGAGCTGGCACCCGCCGACGGCGACTGCGGCAGCGAGGGCGCCGTGGTGCTCGCCGAGCGGCTGCGCATGCCCGCAGAGACCGCGCAGAACGTGCCCGGCCCCTACTACCACGAGGTGCAGACCTTCTACGATCCGGTCGCGTCGCGCCGCGGCGGCTACGTGCTGCCGCTCGATCCCGGCGTGTGGGTCGTGACCGCGTTGCCGCTGCCGGGCTCGCAAGGTGGCCCGGCCGACATCGCGGTGCTCGATCTGCGCGACGGCAAGGACGTGCAACGCGAGTTCGTGCTCGACAGCGGCGTGCTCGTGACGCTCAACGTCGCGGGCTTCGATCGCTCGGTGCAGGTGCTGCCGCTCGACCGCGGATCGTGGCGGGACCTCGTGCACCCCGGGCGCGTCGACGACCCGGCGCCGAACCTCGATCTCAACGCGATCGGCGAGTGCCTCTCGCCCGCGAGCGATCCCCCCCAGGCCTGCCGCATCCGCAGGCTCGTGGCGGCGGCCGGCGTGTCCGCGAGTCAGATCGGCCAGGTTCGATTCGCGGCCCGATCCGATCCGGGCGCCGGCTCCTGCCCGAACTGAGCGCCCGGTCCATCGACGGACGCGGCCGCGATCGGCGATCCGTGTGTTGACACACAGCCTTCTTCCGCACGCGCGGACGCCGGTGTGGACTTGACCGCGGCACCGCCCTCGCGCAAGACTGAGCAGGCACTGAACCAAGGTCCGCAACCCTCCCGATTGGTGCGGATCGCTGCGCGCATCCGGTTCGTGGGCGTCTTCGGGGCGATCCTCTGGGGGGTCGTCGGCGTCTCACGGGGCCTCGCGCAACAGTCCCTCGGGCTACCGCCCGCGGAGATCGACTGTGCGTACCGAGTCCAGCTCCTGCGCGACCGAGTCGTGGCCCTCACCCAGAGGTCCCCGCTGTCCGGTGCCACCGATCCCCAGGACGATGTCGTTTCCAACCTCATCCGCGAGACCCGCACGGTCTGTGCCGAGCGCCGCGACGCCGAGAGCACCCACGCTCTCGATGCGATCGATCGGCGCCTGCGCGAACACCTGCAGTCGCGTTCCCGCGACCAACAGGCCCGACGTGAGCTGCTCGCGCCCTAGGACCCTCCACTATGTCCGAGATCCACGACCACGGTGCCGATGCACCCGAGGGCGCCGACGCGCGCCCTGACGCCGAAATCACCCCTTCCGAAGACCCCAACACCCCCGCGGACGCCGACGCTGCGGTTCCCGACGACGCCGCCGCGAGCCCTGCTCGCAGCCACAGCGGCTCGATCATGGGCACCGACGCCGACATCATCGACGCGCAGGTCGTGGTGCCCGACTCCTTCCGGGATTTCGACATCCCCGAAGGCCTGGCCCAGGCCATCGACGACGCCGGCTGGACGCGACCGACCAAGGTGCAGGCCGCGACCTTCGGCCCGATCAGCGGTGGCCGCGACGTGCTGGTGCAGTCGCAGACCGGCACCGGCAAGACCGGCTCGTTCTGCGTGCCGTGGCTGGCGCGCCGCTTCGAGGCCGGCGACGCCGCGCAGACCGGCGTGCAGCTCATCGCGCTCACGCCCACGCGCGAGCTCGCCAAGCAGGTCTGCGACGAGCTGACCCGGCTCGCGAAGTACACCCACGTGGTGCCGCTGGCGGTCTACGGCGGCACCGCGATGCAGCCGCAGCTCGCGGCGCTGCGTGCCGGCGTGCACGCGGTCGTGGGCACGCCCGGCCGCGTGCTCGATCACATCCGCCGACGCTCGCTCGATCTGTCGCGCGTGCGCATGGTCGTGCTCGACGAGGCCGACGAGATGCTCTCGATGGGCTTCCTCGAGGACATCCACGCCATCTTGGACGCGTGTCCCAAGGAGCGGCAGACCACGCTGTTCTCGGCCACCGTGCCCAGCGAGATCGAGCGCATCGCGCGACGCTACATGCGTCAGCCGGTGCCGCTGCGGCTGTCGGGCGATGCCATCGCCGCGGCCGAGATCCACCACGCGTACTACTCGGTCACCAGCGCGGTGAAGACCCGCGACCTGCTCGACATCATCGCGGTGGAGGAGCCCGCGACCTCGCTGGTGTTCTGCAACACCCGCGAAGAGGTCAACATGGTCGCGTCGGTGCTGCAGCGCGAGGGCTTCGCCGCCGAGCCGCTGTCGTCCGATCTGACCCAGGCCGCCCGCGAGCGCGTGCTGGGCTGGATGCGCGAGGGCAAGCTGCGCTTCCTGGTCGCGACCGACGTCGCCAGCCGCGGCATCGACATCTCGCACATCAGCCACGTCATCAACTACTCGTTCCCCGAGAACGCCGAGTCGTACGTGCACCGCACCGGCCGCACCGGCCGCGCCGGCCGTGCCGGCCAGGCCATCAGCCTGATCTCGCCGCACGAGCTGGGCAACTTCTACTACCTCAAGCTGCAGTACCCCAGCATCAGCTTCAGCGAGCGCAACATGCCGCCGGCCGAGGAGCTGCAGGCGGTGCGCAACGAGGTCAAGCTCGACCACGTCAGCAGCCTGTTCCCCGAGCTGGTCTCGCCGGAGTGGACGCTGCTGGCGCGCAACCTGATGAAGGACCCGCGCGGCGAGCGAGTCATCGCGTTCCTGCTGTCGCAGGCGATGGCCCAGCGACCGCGCCGGCAGTCGCTGCTCGAAGAGGCGCAGGCCGGCGAAGACGGCGAGGCGCTGGTCGGCGAAGGCCGACGCTTCGGTCGCGACCGCGGCGGCTACGGCGATCGCGAGCGCCACGGCGATCGCGGCCGCGAGGGTCGCTTCGGACGCGGCCGTGATCGCGATCGCGGGGGCGAGCGCGACCGCGGCGGCGAGCGTGACCGCGGCGGCGAGCGTGGCGGTGAGCGCGACCGCGGCGGTGACCGCGAGCGACACCGCGGCGATCGGCCGCGCGGATCCGGCGGCGACGAGCCCCGCCGCGAGCGACACCGGGATCGCGACGCCCACCACGGCGAGCACCGCGATCGCGACCAGCAGGCCGCGCTGGCGATCGAGGACGCCGCGGTCGAGCCGATCACCGAGCTGCGCACGGCCCAGGGCCTGCCGCCCGAAGCCGGCGAGGCCCGCGAGGGCGAGCGCGCCGACGTGGAGGCGCGCGGCGACGAGGGCGGCGAGGGCGAAGGCCGTCGTCGTCGCCGGCGTCGACGCGGCCGCGGCCGCGATCGCGACCATGACGACGGCGCCGCCCAGGGCGAGACCATCGCCGCGGGCGGCGGCGACCTCGGCATCCGCGACGCCGAACGCGACGCACGCATCGACGACGAGCACGGCGCGCACGACGAGGCGCACGAGCACACCACCGCTGCGCCCGAGGGCGAGCAGCAGCGCGTGTCCTCCGATGGCAGCGAGCCCGGGGCCGCGCAGGGCGGTCGTCGTCGTCGTCGCCGTCGCCGTCGCCGTCGCGGTGGCGCCGAGGCCGGCCCGGGCGCGCCCGCAGCCGAAGCAGCCGGCGGCAGCGACGAGGGCAGCGACGAGGGCGACGAGGGCGACGACGACGACACCGCCGGCGACGGCACGCAGGCCGACACCGACGGCGGTGCCGCGGCGGGCAGCGATCGCGAAGGCGGACGCCGTCGCGGTCGGCGGCGGCGTCGCGGCCGTCGTCGCGGCGGCGCACCGGCGCTGGTCGAGGCCGGACCCACCGCGACGGTGGTGACGCCCGAGCGCCCGGCATCGCAGGACGAGATCGTCGTCGACATCGACGAGTCGGAGCTGCAGCTGGTCCGCGATCAGTTCGGCGAGATCGACGAGCTCGACGACTTCACGCTCAAGGCCCGCCGCCGCGGCGTGCTCGATCAGCTGGCCGAGGAGGTCGAGCTCGAGGACCTGACGCAGCGCGACCGCGTCGAGCCCAGCGTCGCCGAGGCGCCGCCGAGCCGCGCCGAGGACGACGAGGCCGAGGGCGAGGCCGACGGTGACGGCGAGGCCGAGGGCGAGTCCGAGGGCGACGGCGCGGCCGAGGCGGCCGGCGACACCGAGGGCGAGGCCGACGGCGACGCCACGCGACGCAAGCGTCGTCGCCGTCGTCGCAAGAAGAAGAAGGCCGAGGCCGAGCCGCCTCCGCCGCCGCTGATGGTGCCGCCGCACAAGGACTTCTGGGAGGTCTGGGCGACGCACTTCAGCTTCACGGACTTCGAGGACAGCGAGCCCGAGGAGCCGCCGGCGCCCGAGCCCCCTGCCCGCGTCGCGCTGCAGACCGTGCCCACCGACGACACCTGGGTGACGGTGCGGTTGTCGCTGGGACGCGCGCACGCGAAGAAGGCCGCCGACATCCGCGACCTGCTCGCGGACCACACCGGCCTCGCCGGCAAGGCGATCCGCAACCTCACCGTGGGCGACCGCGACACCGAGTTCCAGCTCGGCGCCAACGCGTGGCCGCGGCTGCAGCAGGCCTTCGCCGGCGTGGTGCTCGAGGGCAACCCGGTCGGCGTCGAGCTGCTCACGCCGCTGGCCGAGCCCGGTGCCGACGAGGCCGCGGCCGACGAGGCGCCCGCAGCGGCGGCCGAGCCGAGCGAAGAGCCCGCCGCGACCACGTGAGCACCGCGATCGCGCCGCCGTACCTCGACCCCGAGGCCCGCGCGGCGCGGGTCGACGCGCTCGCCACCGCCTGTGGCGATCGCGTCGAGTTCGGGCGCAGCGTCGACGGCGAGCCGCTGGTCGCAGTGCGCGTGCCGAGCCCGCGGCCCGACGCGCCGCGGGTGCTGTGCTGCGCGAACATCCACGGCGTCGAGTGGGTCGCGGGCCTGGTCGCGCTGGGGCTGCTCGAGCGCGTCGCCGCCGGCGCGCCCGAGCTCGACGAGCTGCGCGCGCGGGCGGAGCTGTGGGTCGTGCCGTGCCTCAACCCCGACGGCTACCGCAACACCTGGACCCGCGGTGGCGAGGGCACGCTGGCGCAGCTGCGCTGCAACGCGCACGGCGTCGATCTCAACCGCAACTATCCCCTGCCCGCGGGCACGCGCCGACTCGCGCTGCCCGGCGCGGGCTCGCTCGAGCCCGGCCGCGCGACCTGGTGCGGCCCGTCCCCGCTGTCGGAGCCCGAGACCGCGGCGCTGCACGAGCTGTGCGCCGCGCAGCGCTTCCACGCCGCGGCGGGGCTGCACTCGTTCATGGGCACGCTGATCCCCGCGCGCGTGACCACGCGCGAGCACTGGGCCGCCTACGGCCAGCTGTGCCGCAGCTTCGCCGGCGCGCAGCGACACCGTCGCTACCGCCGGCTCGCCTCGCGCTTCATCGACGCGTGGACCGGCGAGCAGGAGGACCACCTGCACCACGGGCTCGACTGCTGGGCGATCTGCGTCGAGACGTTCACGGTCGCCGCGAGCCTGCGTCAGCACCTGCGTGCGCCGTCGCGGTTCTGGCGCTTCAACCCGCGCGACCCCTCGCCGTGGATCGACTCCGACGTCGGCGGGCTCGCGGCGTACTTCAGCGCCGCGGTCGCGCTGCCGCGACCGGCCGCGCTCAGCCGGTCCCGAACGGGTCCTTGAGATCCGGCGAGCCCGGCCGCTTGGGCTCGGTCTTGGGCTCGGTCTTCGGTTCCGTCTTGGGCTCGGGCTTGGGCTCGGTCTTCGGCTCGGCCTTGGGCTCGGTCTTCGGCTCGGCCTTGGGCTCGGCCTTCGGATCCGGCTTGCCCGGCACCGGCTTCTTGCCGACCTTCTTGCCGCCGTTGCGCTTGTCGCCCTTGGTGTCTTCGCCCTCTTCGGGCACGACGAGCGCGGCCTCCTCGGCCTCGAGCACCACGTCGACGGTCTTGCTTGCGTCGGGCGTGAGCTCGATCGGGTGGTCCTTGTAGCCGGGCGCGTGCACGTGCACGCGGATCGTGGCGGTGCCCTGTGCGATCGACAGCGGGGTGTTGGTGCGGCCGATCAGGCCGTTGTCCGCGTCCGATCGCACCTCGGCGTCGACGCCGGGCGTGGCCACGGTGATGTCGACCTTCGCCACCGCCGGCGTCGGCGCGGGCGTGGGCGGCTTTGCGACCGCGGGCGCAGTCTCCGGCGCGATCGCTGCGGGCGGGGCCGCTGCGGCCGAGGCCGGCGGCGCACCACCGGACTCGAGGCCACCGGAGAGCACGAACGCACCGCCGGCGAGCACCGCTGCCGCGACGCCCAGGCCCACGAACAGGCCCGCACGCGACTTCGGCGGCGGCTCGAGATCCGACACGCCGCCGATCTCGATCGCGGTGGAGCTGCCGGCGAAGCGCAGCTGGCCGCTGCGCGGCGCCACGACCTCTTCGCGCACCACGCTCACCGCCGCCGCACCGGTGCCGACCGCCTCGATGGCGCGGGCCATGTCGGCCATGCTCTGGAAGCGATACTCGCGGTCCTTCTGCAGCGCTTTGAGGATGACCGCCTCGGCCTCGGGCGGGATGCCGGCGCCCGGCTGCAGGCTGCTCGGGGCCGCGGGCGCCTCGAACATGTGCTTGGTCAAGATGCCCATGAAGGTGTCGGCGGTGAACGGCACGCGGCCGGTCAACAGCTCGTACATGATCACGCCGGTCGCGTAGACATCGACGCGGTGATCGACCTTCTCGCCCTTGGCCTGCTCGGGCGACATGTACTCGGGCGTGCCGAAGATCATGCCGGTGCGCGTCAGCGCGCGACCACCGTCGCCCTCGTCGCTTTGGACCTTCGCGATGCCGAAGTCGAGCACCTTGATGAAGTCCTCGTTGCTGCCGCGGCGGATGCGGTAGCAGTTCTCGGGCTTCATGTCGCGATGGATGATGCCGGCCGCGTGCGCTGCACCGAGCGCGGTGCAGATCTGCAGCATGATCGGCTTCACGCGCCCCCACGCCAGCGGGCCCTCGCGCTTGATCGTCGACGACAGATCCTCGCCGTTGAGGAACTCCATCGCGAAGAACACCGAGCCGCCCGGCGTGGAGCCGAAGTCGGTGATCTCGACGACGTTCTCCTGCTCGATCATCGAGGCCGCGCGGGCCTCTTGCAGGAAGCGATCGACGAGGTCCTGCTTGTGCGAGTACTCGGGCGACAGGACCTTGATCGCGAGCTTCTTGTTGATGGTGGTGTGCTCGGCCAGGTAGACGCTACCCATGCCGCCTTCACCGAGCTTCTTGATGATGCGGTAGCGATCCGCGAGGACCGTACCGACCGGATCATGGCTCGCGGCGATCGGGCCCGAGGCCGCCGCGACGACCGGCCCGGGCGCGCCGGGCACGGGCGTGCCGATCACCGGCGGAGCCGACAGCGGCGCGGCCGAGGCCGGCGCAGCCGCACCGGGCCGCCGGGGCGGCGGCGGCGGGTTCCGGACCGCAGACCCCGTGGTGCTGCTGTCCGCCACCATCGTGGCGCCACCGGTTCGCTGTTGCTGGGAGTCCGACACGGTCGTGGATGGCCTCAAGCGTACATTATTTGGAGGGGAAAGGGTCTTTCAGATCTCGCGGACCGCTGGGCTTGGGCGGCGGCTGTGTCGGATTCGTCGGCGACGCGGTCGGCTTCGACACCGGCACGGGGTCTGTGGGTGGTGCAGCGCTCGGCGTGGTCGTGGGCTGCGCGGGTGCTTCGACGCCCTTGCGCTTGCGGGTCTTGCTACGCTCGAGCCCATCGCTCGGCTTGGGTGTGCCCGAGGCCACGGGCTCGATCACGCTCGCCGCGGGCGCATTCGCTCCGAGTTGGGGTGAACTCGTGGCCGGCGCTGGGGCCGGTGGCCCTGGTCGGGCCGCGACGGCGGGCTCGGGCAGGGTCGCGGGCGAAGCCGCCGGGGCCGCGAGCACGGCGGTGTCGACCGCCGCCGCAGCCGCCGCCGACTCTTGCACTGCGACGGTGTCCGTCGAGCGACCGCGCACCGCATAGGCGATCGTGACCGTCGCCACCGCGGCCACGCACGCGGTGATCGCTGCGGCCGCGATCGCTCGGCCGGTGCCGGAGCGCGCGCCGCCCTGCCCCGGGCTCGACGGCGCCCGAGGTCCGGGATCGACCGCGGCGACCTCGACCGGTGCGGGCGCGCGGCGGACCGCGGGCGCGCCCAGCCGCAGCTCGCGATCGTCGGAGAGATCCGTCAGCTGGTTCGAGCCGATCGCGACCGTGGCCCGCTGCACGACCTCGGCCGCGTCGCGATCGAGATCGTGGTGCAGCGCCGCCGCGAGGTGCCGCAGCGCGACGTCGGCGTTGGCCGGACGCTGCGACGGCTCGATCGACAGCAACGACTCCACCAGCTCACCGGTCCGCACCAGTCGCGCGAGCTCGGGCTTGCGCGACGCCAGCGTCGGACGCGGCGCTCGCAGGTGCATCTCGAGCGTCTGCGCGACCTCGCGGTGATAAAACGGCACCGTGCCGGTCAGCATCTCGAACAGCAGCACGCCCAGCGCGTAGAGATCGGCGCGCGCGTCGACGTCCAGACCCATCGCCATCTCGGGCGACATGTACTCGGGCGTGCCCAGCACCGCGCCCATGACGGTGATCCGCCGCGGGCCCACGCGCGCGATGCCGAAGTCCACCAGCTTGGCGCTGGGGTGGGTCTCGCCGCGCCGCGGCGTGCACAGAAAGACGTTGTCGGGCTTGAGGTCGCGGTGGACCACGCCCTGCGCGTGCGCGGCCGCGAGTCCCTGCGTGATCTGGATCGCGATCATGCCCGCGGCCAGCGGCGGGAACGCGCCGTCGTTGTCGATCGCCTGCGCGAGCGAGCGGCCCTCGAGCAGCTCCATCGCATAGTACGCGCCGCCGGTCGGCAGCTCACCGAAGTCGATGATGTCGACGACGTTGGGGTGCTTGAGGCTCGACGCGACGCGGGCCTCGAGCAAGAAGCGCTGCAGCACCTCGGGCGAGTCGAGGTGCTCGCGACGCAGCACCTTGACCGCGAACTGCTTGCCGATGAGCACGTGCGTGGCGCGGAAGACCACGCCCATGCCGCCCTCGCCGATGACCGCGTCGAGGCGATAGCGGCGATCGAGCACTTGACCGAGCAGGCCCTGCACGAAGGCGTCTTGCGCCGCGTCCGCGATCTCGCCCGGCATCGTCACCGACGCGACGATCGTGCGCAGACGCTTGCCGTCCATCGGGCAGAAGCCTTCCTCCACGGGATAGGCCCCACCGCACAGGGGGCAAACCTTCATCGCCGCCCGATCGTAGTCGGCCCGGCGGGGCGGGGTCAAACCACGAGACTCGTTTGTGGCCCCCGACAGCGGCGAGGTCGCCGCGGGCGCGCGAGGGCCGAGCGCGCGGCAGGC
>JAIBBS010000175.1 GCA_019694555.1 Nannocystaceae bacterium | reverse complement strand
CGCGGCGCACGGGCGCCGGGACGGCCCCGGGCATGGGTACACTGCCGCCCGTCCATGCCCGCCACGCCGCCTTCCGATCGCTCCGGCCCCGCAGCGCACGAGCCCGACACCGCGGCGGTGACCCTGGGCCGCACGCTGTCGCTGCTCGACGTGCACGCGCTGGCCCACCGCCGCGCGATGCCGTCGATCGACGCCGACGCGCGTGCCCGCATCGCGGCCGCGCGCGGCGAGCTCGAGCGCGAGCTCGCCGCCGGCCGCACGATCTACGGCGTCAACACCGGCTTCGGCGCGCTGTCGGACACGCGCATCGAGCCCGAGCACCTGCGGCAGCTGCAGCTCAACCTCGTGCGCTCGCACGCGATGGGCGTGGGCACACCGCTGCCGGCCCCGGCCGTGCGCGCGATCCTTGCGTTGCGCGCCCACACGCTCGCGCTGGGCGCCAGCGGCGTGCGCCCCGAGGTCGTCGATGCGCTGGCCGCGTTGCTGCGCGCCGACGTCGTGCCGGTGGTGCCCGCGCAGGGCAGCGTCGGTGCCAGCGGCGATCTGGCGCCGCTGGCCCACGTCGCGCTGGTGCTGGTCGGTGAGGGCGAGGCCTGGCACGGCGGCCGCCGCAGCACCGGTGCCGACGCGCTCGCGGCCGCGGGTCTGCAGCCGCTGCAGCTCGAGGCCAAAGAGGGCCTGTCGCTCATCAACGGCACGCAGGTGACCGCGGCGATCGGTGCGCTCGCGACCGTCGACGCGGCCGAGCTGGTCGCGACCGCCGACATCGTCGGCGCGCTGTCACTCGACGCGTCGCTGGGCACCGCCGACGCCTTCGATCCGCGGATCCATGCCGGCAAGCCGCACCGCGGCCAGCAGCGCACCGCGGCGCTGGTGCGCGCGCTGGTGCTCGACTCGCCGATGCGCGCGTCGCATGCCGATTGCGGCCAGGTGCAGGACGCCTACGCGCTGCGCTGCATGCCGCAGGTCCACGGTGCTGCCCGCGGTGCGCTGGACTACGTCGCGTCGGTGCTGGCGATCGAGCTCGACAGCATGACCGACAACCCGCTGCTGCTGCCCGCGCAAGGCGGCGGCTTCGACGTGCTCTCGGGCGGCAACTTCCACGCCGGCAGCATCGCGCCCGCGCTCGATCACCTCACCGCGGTGATGGCCACGCTGGCGACGATCAGCGAGCGTCGCACCGACCGCTTCATGGGCGAGCACACCTCGCGCGGGCTGCCGCCGTTTCTCGCCGGCAACGCCGGGCTCGAGAGCGGCTTCATGCTCGCGCAGGTCACCGCCGCCGCGCTCGCGAGCGAGTGCAAGACCCTGGCGATGCCGGCATGCGTCGACACGATCCCGACCTCGGCGGGCAAGGAAGACCACGTGAGCATGGGGCCCATCGCCGCGCGCAAGCTCGCGGCCGCGGTCCGCAACGTCGCGTGCGTGCTCGCGATCGAGGCCATCATCGCCGCGCGTGCGATCGACCTGCGCGCGGTCGCGACCAGCCCGCGGCTGACCGCGGTCCACCAGGCCATCCGCGCCGTGGTGCCGCCGTTGTCGGCCGATCGCAGCCACGCCGCCGAGATCGAGGCGCTGGCCGACGCGATCCTCGAGGGCCGCCTGCGCCGCGCCGCTGCGGTCGCGCATCCGCTGGCCGAGCCGGCGTGACGCCGGCCGGGCGCGCCTCACACGAGCGCTTTTTGCACCTTGCTCAGCAGGTCGTCGATGACGAAGGGCTTGGTCACGTAGAAGCGTGCGCCGAGGTTGATGCCCGCGATCATCGACTTGGGATCGTTCTTGGCGGTCAAGAAGATGACCGGGATGGGCTTGGTCTCGCCGTTGCCCTTGATGGCCTTGACGAAGGTCATGCCGTCGAGCCGCGGCATCATGATGTCGACGATGATGAGATCGGGCTTGGTGCCCTCGAGCGCGGTCAGGCCTGCGAGCCCGTCCTCGCAGCACGACACGCGGTAGCCGCGGGCGGCGAGCGACTTCTCGAGCAGCGTGCGCACGGACGCGTCGTCCTCGATCACCAAGATGTGCTCGCCCGCCACTTGCTCGGGGAGCATCGCACGACCGGGCGCCGCGGTCACGTGCCGGCGTCGCCGCGTCGGCCCGTGGCCGTCGTGCCACCGCCGGCTGTCACCGCAGCGGCGTCGAGCTGCGGCAGCGCTGCGGCGGACGGCTCCCACGGCGGCACCGCCATCTGGGCCTCCTGCACCACGCCGCCGTTGCGCCAGCGACGCAGCTCGACCGTGGTGAAGCGGCCGTCGTGGTCGCGGCGGACCACGAGGTGCGAACCGTCGAGCCAGCTGCCGCTGTTGGCGTACACGACGTCGCCCAGTCGCTCGAGCGTGCCGCGATGGCTGTGCCCCATCAGCACCAGCGGCACGCCGGTGACCTCGCCCACGCCCGCGGCGACCTCGAGCATGTCGCGGGCGACGTTGCGCGGGCGCTTGCGCCGATGCTTGCGCACCAGCCACGCGATCGCGAGACCCAGACCCACCAGCGCGCCCAGCCACGCGCTCGCCGGCAGCCCACCGTCTGGCGCGGGCGCGCCCGCGATCGCACGGCCCAGCAGCATGCCCGCGGTCGTCAGCGCGGCCACGACCACGACGTGATCGAGCGCCGTGATCGACAGCAACCCCGCGACCGTGGTCGCGGCCGGCGGCGGCGCCATCTTCTCGAGCGCCGCGAGGGCGCTCATCTGCAGCCCGGCGTTGGCCGCGACCTTGCTCAGCCGCTCGGCGTGGGCGAGGCGGCCTGCACGATCGACGCGGCCGGGACCGGCCCACAGCGCGAGGATGCGACCGGCGGTGCGCAGGTACAGCAGGATCACGCGCACCACGAAGCGCCAGCCGCGGGCCACGGCCCAGCGCACGTAGTCGCGCGCGGTGAACTTGTCGGGCGCGTCGTAGTCGATCTCGGGCATGAGGTTGGCGAAGTTGCGCGTCGCGACCTCGGCCACCGTCATCACCAGCGCGCCGCCGCGGGTGGGCGACAGCGCCGCCGGCGTGGCGCAGCTGGGATCGAACTTGTGGCCGTGCTCGATCCACGCGCCACCGGGCTCGCGCAAGAACCACCGCACGAAACGGACGCGACCGGGCTGCAGCGCGCCCAGGTTGGTGAGATCGGTGTGCGTCGCGTCGGCGTCGTCGCCGGTCGACAGCCGCGAGAGGATCGCGCGACGCACCTCGGGGTAGAGCAGCTCGGCGTCGTGGTTGCCGGTGACGAACAGGATGCCGTTGCCCGCGCGCAGCATCCGCTGCAGCGCGGCCTCGACCTCGGGATGCGCGTCGAACACCGCGTGCAGCCGCGCGACCGCGAGCGCCTCGGGCGGCAGGCCAGCCGAGCCCGGCAGCTCGATGTTCCAGAAGTCGATGAAGTCGCCGTTGATGACGAGCTGCCAGCGGCCCCTGCGCGCGTAGTGTTCGCAAAAGCGCGGGAACACCTCCTCGATGCGCGAGGCCAGGTGCACGGCCTCGCCGCGCATGCGCGGCTTGAGGTGCGAGCCCAGGTGCAGATCGCTGATGAGCAGCAGATCGGCCGGCGGCGGTGGTGAGCTGCGCGCGTCCATGGCCTGCGCCCGCGCGTGGGGCCAGCCCCGATCCTAGCAGGGCCGCGCCTGCGGGGCTGCACGGCTGCACGATGCATCTGCACCGCGCAGGGCCGGTGCGACAGCGCCGGCGGCCCCGGGGCCGTGGTACTCCATCAGCGCCCGCGCCGGCGGGTCCAAGGTCCCATGAAGCAGCTCGCCTTCGCCCTGGTGGTCGTCGCGGCCCACCTGGTGTTCGCCTTCAACCTGTACCGGTTGGCCAAGGTCGTCACCTACGGTCGGCCCTCGAACCTGCGCGAGTCGTGGGGCCAGCGCATCGGCAGCTTGATGACGTTCTTCTTCGGCCAGCGCAAGGTCATGGAAGAGCGCTCGAGCTGGCACCACCTGCCGATCTACTGGGGCTTCTTGGTGCTGGGCCTGGCGACCACCGAGATGCTGCTGGGCGGGTTGCTCGGCGGATGGTTCACGCTGGGCAGCATCGTCGGCGCGACGCTGTACGGCTGGATCCGCCTGGGCGTCGACGTGGCCAACGCGTTCGTGCTGGTCGCGGTGCTGTACGCGCTGTACCGGCGCCTGGTGATCAAGCCGCGCTTCATCCCCGCCAACCTCGACGCGGTGCTCATCCTGGGCGCGATCTCGACGCTGGTGCTGACGCACTACGGCCACCACGCGTGGCACATGGCCGCCACCGGCGTCGCCGATCCGATGCAGCCGGTCGCGCGCACGCTGGGCTCGCTCACCGGGCTGTTCACGGTCCAAGGCGCGGTCGCCAAGGCCAACGTCGACGCCAGCTGGGCCCACGTCGCGGCCGAGGTCCACTGGTGGGGCCACATGTCGATCATCCTGGGCTTCCTGAACTACCTGCCGTTCTCCAAGCACATCCACGTGCTGGGCTCGGGGCCCAACATCTTGCTGCGCGATCAGGGCCAGCGCATGGTCATGCCCAAGCTCGAGCTGACCGACGAGGAGGGCAACCCGCGCTTCGAGAACTGGGGCGTGGGTCGGCTCGAGGACTTCACCTGGAAGAGCCTGCTCGACAACTACGCGTGCACCGAGTGCGCCCGCTGCACCACCTACTGCCCCGCGTTCGCGACCGACAAGCCGCTGTCGCCGATGCACCTGGTCCACGATCTCAAGGACGAGATGAAGTCGCGCGGCTTCCTGTTGGTCGAGCTCGAGCGGCTGGGCAAGCAGCTCGGCGTGACCGTGCATGCGCCCGCGCCCGGCGTGATGGAACCTGCCGAGGGCCTGCCCGGCTGGGACGCGTACAAGGCCCGGCAGGACGCCTACGAGGCCGCCAAGGGCCGCGCCGAGGTCAAGCCGGTGGTCGATCGCATCGAGGCGATCAAGGCCGAGCTCGCCGGCATGCCGCCTTTGGTCGGTGGCCGCATCAAGGACGAGACGCTGTGGTCGTGCACGACCTGCGGTGCGTGTCAGCAGGCCTGCCCGGTGTTCATCGATCACCCGCTCAAGATCGTCCAGATGCGCACGCACATCGTGCTCAACGACGAGGGCGGCACGCGCGTGCCCGCGGGCATGGCCCGCGCGTTCCAGAAGATCGAGTCGTCGGGCAACCCCTGGGGCCTGCCGCAGTCGCAGCGCACCGCGTGGGCCAAGGACCTCGCGGTGCCGACGATCGAGGACAACCCCGACGCCGAGTACCTGCTGTTCGTGGGCTGCGCGGGCTCGTACTCCGACATCAGCAAGAAGGCCACGCGCGCGCTGGTGCGCTGCCTCGAGGCCGCGGGTGTCAGCTACGCGGTGCTGGGCGAGCAGGAGAAGTGCACCGGCGACACGCTGCGCCGCGGTGGCAGCGAGATGCAGTTCCAGCTGCTGGCCAAGGAGAACATCGAGCTGTGGAACTCGCTGAAGGTCCGCAAGATCATCGCGAGCTGCCCGCACTGCTTCCACACCATCGCGCACGAGTACCCGCAGTTCGGTGGCAACTACGAGGTCATCCACCACAGCAAGCTCATCGCGCACCTGCTCGAGAGCGGCAAGTTGGTGCTCGACAAGCCGCTGGGCAAGCGCACCAGCTACCACGACAGCTGCTACATCGGCCGCTGGAACGGCGTGTACGACGAGCCGCGCGCCGCGATCGCCAGGGCCACCGGCAGCGCGCCGGTGGAGCTGGGCCGCAACCGTGAGCACGGCTTCTGCTGCGGTGCCGGCGGCGCGCGGTTCTGGGACGAGGAGCCGCCGGCCAAGCGCGTGAACATCAACCGCGCCAAGGAGATCGTCGACGCCGGCGTCGACGCGGTCGGCGTGGCGTGCCCGTTCTGCAAGACCATGGTCAGCGACGGCATCAAGCACTTCGACAAGGACGAGGCCATCGAGGTGCTCGACATCGCCGAGCTGGTCGAGCGCGCGCTGCCGCCGGCCAAGCCCAAGGCCACGCCCGACGCCGAGGCCCAGGCATGAGCGTGGGAACCGATCGCGCCGCGCTGCTGCACGACCGCGTGGTCGCGGCGCTGGCCCCCGCCGCGCTCGAGCTGGTCGACGAGTCGCATCTGCACGCCGGCGGCAAGGGCAAGCAGAGCCACTTCAAGCTCGTGGTGGTCGCGGCGGCCTTCGAGGGTCGCGCCCTGCTCGCCCGCCACCGCCTGGTCCACGACGCGGTCGGCGAGCTGCTCGCGACCAAGCAGCTGCACGCGCTGTCGATCCACGCCTACACCCCGGCGGAGTGGCTCGCCCGCGGCGAGGTCATGCCGCAGAGCCCGCCCTGCCGCGGCGGCAGCAAGACCGACTGATTTCGGCGTCACGATCGGCCGGCTCGCGCCTAAGGTAGGGGCGCCGCACGAAGGCGTCGCCCGGAGACGCCGATCATGAAGACCCGCAAGACCAAGACCATCCTCGCCCTGCTGCTCGCGCTCGTGGCCGTGCCCAGCGTGGCCCACGCCGCCGGCCTGCTCGATCACAGCTGCTGCTGTGACAACTGCGACGGTTGCGACTGCGGCTGCGACTGACGGCCATGGATCCGGCCGAACGCCGCGCGATCTCGACGTGGATGGCCCGCCTCGCCGATGGCGATCGCGAGGCCTTCACGCCGCTGTTCGAGCGGCTGTGGCCGGTGGTCCGCAGCTTCACCGCCCGCGCGTTGGGCCACGACGCGGACGCCGACGACGTGGCCCAGCGCGCGATGGTCTCGCTGTTCGCCCGCGCCAGCGCCTACGACACCCATCGCGACGGGCTCGCGTGGGCGCTGGGCATCGCGGCGTGGGAGTGCCGCACGCTGCGACGCCGCCAGCAGCGACGACGCGAGCTGCCGCAGGACGCAGCCGCGTCGGTGCGCGACGACGCCACGCCCGAGCACGCGCTGCTCGAGGCCGAGCTCGCAGCCGCGTTCTGTGCGATCACCGGATCGCTCGACGCCGAGGATCGCCGCGCGCTGGGGCTCGAACCCGACGGCGGCCCGGCCTCGCCGGCCCTGCGCAAACGCAAACAACGCGCGCTGCTGCGGCTGCGCGCAGTCTGGAGTCGGATGCATGGCACCGGGGCCTGAACTCGACCTCGCACGGCTGCGCGTGCGCGCGCGCGCGGCCTACGAGCGCGGCCGGCTGCGCGCCGCGATCCGCGGCGCGTGGCCGGTGGCCGCGCTCGCGCTGTTGTGCCTGCTCGCCGATGCACCGTGGACCGTGGTGCTGCCGATCGCGACGCTGCACGCGGTGGTCGTGATCGCGCTGGTGCACCGCGGCCGCGCGCCCGCGCGCGCGGTGGCCGGCGGCTGGCTCGCCGGCTCGCTGCCGCTGCTGGTCGCGCTCGCGAGCTGCAAGGTCCCACACGCGTGCGCCGGTGGCAGCTGCTCGGCGTTCTGTCTGCCGGCATGCCTGGCCTCGGCCGCCGTCGGCGCGATCGCCTTGGTCGGACACGCGCGGCGCCGCCGGCTCGACGACCCCGCGTCGCTGCTGGCCGCGGCCGTGATCGCGGGCCTGACCGCGTGCATGGGCTGCGTGACGATCGGGCTCGCGAGCGCCATCGCGGCGCTCGGTGGCATCGCGCTGGTGACCGCGCCGGCGGTGCTGGTCGGCGCGCGCCGCTGAGGGCGTGTTGCCCCCGCCGCGGACGGGCGTCTCAGGCCTGCGCGACGGCGCGGCCGTAGGCCAGCGTGCGGCGGCCGTCCTCGAAGAACACGTTCATCTTGCCGGGGCTGGGGAACGACTCGACCACGCCCTGACCGAACTTGGGATGCTCGATGCGCTCACCGGTCTGATAGGTCTCGCTCATCGCGTAGTCGCGCACCGGCAGATCGAGGTTGGGGTCGATGAGCGGCTCCTCCGCGCGGCGCGGCGCCGCGGGCTTGCGCGACGCGGACTTCTTCGCACCGCTGGCGCTGCGCGTGGGCGCGACGGCGCGCGTCGGTGCCGGTGCGGTCGCGGCGGCGGGGTCGTTCGGCGAGCGCTTGAAGCGGTGGTAGCCCTGACAGAACTTGCACTGGACCTTCGTGACCTTCGTGCCTTCGAGCGCGACGATCACGTGCCAGGTGTCGCCGCACTTGCCGCAGACCGCGAAGATGTCCTTGCCGACCGAGAGTTCCATGGGGGTCGGTCATCGTAGTCGCTTCGCCGCCGCGGGTGGGCCGCAGCGCGAAACGGCCGCGGTTGCGAGCGCGTGACGGCGCCGCGCCGCGAGGCCGCGGGTGCCCGCCGCGCGGTGCGACCGCGACGGTGGGGGCTTGCATCGCGGGCGCGGCCGTGCATGGCCGCGCGACGTCACAGACCGAAGTCGTCGAAGCGATCCGCGTTCTTGCGGATCTGTCGCTTGCCGTCGAAGCTGTCGGGCGCAGCGGTGGGCTCGGGCGCGTTGGCGGCGGCGTTGCCGAAGCCGCGCTCGGCGTCGTCGAACGCGTCGAGCTGGGTCTGGAACTCGCTCTCGACCTTCTGGGCCGCGACCGCGGGCGCACGCGCGGCGGCCTCGGCCTGGCGGTTGCGGATGCGACCGCGGCTGCTCGACAGGGTCTGCCGCGCGGAGCTGAGATCGCCGGCGGCGAACTGCTCGTTGGCCAGGGCCAGCGCCGCCGCGGTCTCGCTGCGCGCGAGCCGGGTCTCGACCAGGGCATCGAGCGGCGAGACCTGGGCCGCGTCGCGGCTGAGCTGCGCCACCAGGTTGCCCTCGCAGGTGCCCTCCTTCGACAGCACCAGATCCTGCCAGTGCAGCCGCACGCTCGCGATCGGCCGATCGCCGGGATCGCCGGCGGGCACGCGCAGTCGCAGCAGCACGGTCTTCTCGTCGCCGACCGAGAAGCTGCCGAACGGCACCGTGACCCGATCGCCGCGCTGCTCGAACGCGCGATCGAAGACCTGCTCCACCGTCACGCCCGCGGCCAGCTGGATCTCGACGGTGGCGTTGCTCGCGACCGTGGTCACCAGGCTGCGCAGCTCGTCGTCGAAGATCCGCGGCAGGCCCGAGGGATCCTCGACGAAGTAGTGGCGCCCGTTGCTCGCCTGCGACAGCGCGAACAGCACCTTCTCGTTGTAGTCGACGTCGACGCCGATCGAGCTGACCGCGGTCTCCATGCCGCGCGCGCGCTCGCCCAGGCGACGGAAGCCCTCGACGTCGCGCACGCCGGTGTTGGCCTCGCCGTCGGAGAGCAGCAAGATGCGCTGCACCGAGCCCTGGGGCCCGCGCGCCAGCAGATCCATCGCGGTCTCGAGCCCGCACGACACGCAGGTGTTGCCCTGGGCATCGATGCCGCGCAGGGCCGACAGCGCGAGGTCGCGGTTGCTGCCGTCGATCCGCGTGGGCGGCAGGAACACCTGCGTCGAGGTGTTGTAGCCGACCACGCTCACGGTGTCGCCGTCGCGCAGCCGTCGGATCATGCCGGTCGCCGCCGCGATCGCGTTCTGCATGCGCTGGCCCTGCATCGAGCCCGAGCGATCGAGCACGATGGCGAGGTTGACGGGCGCCTGGGCGCCGGCCGCGGCCTCGGCCTGGGCGTCGACGTCGAGGAACAGGTAGGTCTCGTTCTCGCGCCCGGCCCCGAGCACCGGGTGCCCGAGCCGGCCCTGCATCATGAGCGTCGAGCCCGCGCTGAAGGTGGCCTCGCCCGCGCCGCCGCCCTTGAACAGCTGCGCCAGGGTCTGCGCATCGCCCCCGCCGGACGCGGTCGCGCCGCCGAGCACCGCGGTCACGGGCGACGGGGTCGCGGCGGCGCCGGTCGGGGCCAGGGCCCAGACCGAGACGCTGGAGAGGGCCATCCCGACGAGCGACAACATCATGGCGGTGGAGAGCTTCACGGCGGCACCTCGGACGACGACGCGGGGGTCGATCCCGCGGCTGATACGCGCGGCTGCACGGTTGGATCTGTGGCCAGGGCCGTGCGCAGGGCCCCGGAGAACACCATCGTACGGCCAGACCCCGTCGCGGGCACCCGCGGGGCCGCGGGCTCCGCCTGCGGGGTCGCGGTCGCGGGCTCGGCCTGCGGCGGGCGGATCCCCATGGCCTCCAGGGTCTGCCACGGCGGCAGCGCGCCGATGAGCACCAGCAGCCGGTCCCACGGCAGCCACTGGCCGCCGGCCGGACCGACCACGCCCAGCGCGGTGGGCTCGACCGCGGTGATCTGCTCGCCCAGCCGCAGCGTGACGCGGCCGGCGTCGATCAGGCGCCGCAGCTCGGCGACGTTGCGGGCCTTGCCGCGGCTGATGCCCTCGCCGCGGTGCACGATCGTGACCTCGGTGCCGCGCTGGTGCGCCAGCGCGATCGCGGCCTCCATCGCGACGTCGCCGAGCCCGACCAACACCACGCGCAGGCCGGCGAAGCTGCGCGCGTCGGCCAGGCCGTAGTGCACGCGATCGAGCACCGCATCGGGCAGCGGCACCGGCAGCCGCCGCGGCGTGCCGCGCTTGCCGATGGCCACGACCAGGCGGCGTGCGAGCAGCCGCACCGGCGCGCCCTCGTGGATCGCCTCGACCACGAAGCCGCCGGCGCTGCGCGTGATGCCGGTGACGCGGTGGTGCTCGGCGATCGGCAGCTGGCGCTGCCGCACGATCCGCAGCCAGTGGCCCAGCAGCTCCTCCTTGGTCGACTCGCGCAGCCACAGATCGCCGACCAGCGGGATCGACAGCGGCTGATCGAACACCAGCTTGCCGCGGGGGAACGAGCGCACGCTCTCGGCCACGCTGGCCTGCTCGAGCAGCTGCAGCGACAGCCCGTGGCGCTGGGCCTCGAGCGCGGCCGACAGCCCCGCAGGGCCCGCACCGACGACGATCACGTCGAGCGTGCCCGCGGGCGCGCGACCGCCCTCGCGGGCCAGCGCCGCCGCGACCGCACGCATCGCGTGGGCGCCTTGGTTGATCGCGTTGCGGATGAGCGGCAAGCCCGTGAGATCGCCGGCGAGGTAGAGCCCGGGCACGTCGCGCGACTGCAGGTCGGCATCGAGCGCCACGCGATCGGCGATGGGCTCGCGGTCGGTCACGACCAGCGAGCCGTTGGGGCAGCGCTGCTCGCACAGCGTCAGGCCGCAGCAGTCGGCGGGGCGCACGACCTCGGCGACGTAGTGCACCAGCTCGAGCACGTCGTAGGGGCACGCGTCGACGCAGGCCGAGCAGCCGATGCAGGTCGCGGCGTCGACCAGCGGCAGGCGCACGCGCTCGGGCGGCGCGACGTCGACGTGCTTGGCCGCGCGCGCGCGGGTGCGTCGCCACGCCAGCGCGCGCAGCAGCAGCCAGCCCAGCACGCCGGCGCCCAGGCTCGCGCCCAGGGCCCACCACCACGGCCGCCGCGGCGGGTCGCGGCGCGGTGCCACCGGCTCGCGCAGCAGCACGCGTCGCGCGAGCTCCCACGCGGTCATGCGCTCGCGCGCCGATCCCAGCGTGCCGTAGGTGATGCCCTCGAGCGTGCGGTGCTCGTCGAAGCAGGCGCTGGGCCGCGTGGGACCGAGCTCGCCCTGCCCGGCCAGAAGGCAGCGGGCGATCGGATCGCGCGGCGCGTCGGCGTCGTGGCACTGCCCGCACACCGCCATCGGGATCACCGGCACGCGCGTGGGCGGCACGGGCGGCGGCGTGGGCGACAGCGTCACCTCGGTCTGCGCACCGGGGCCGTAGCGCAGCGCCGCGGCGCCGCCGAGCTCGACGCCACCCTCGTCGACGTGGACCCGGTGGCAGCGCGTGCACGGCAGCGCGCCGCGCTCGGCCATGCCGCGGTGGCCGCGACGCGACGACGCGTGCGGCCCGTGGCAACCCACGCACGCCGCGAGCATCGGCTGGCCGTCGTCGCGGTGGCACGACGCGCAGCCCAGCTCGGCCTCGCGGTGCGGCAACGCCAGCGGTCCGGGGCTGCGCAGCTGCGCGGGCTCGTTGCCCAGCACCACCACGAGCACCGCCGCGACCGCGGCCAACGCCGCGCCCGCGCCGACGCCGACGACGCGCAGCACGTCGCCGTCGCGTTGGGCCCGCGGCGCGGTGCGGCGACGCCCCGCGACCAGGCGCTCGCGCGTGGACCAAAGCGGCGCCGGCGTCTCGCTCACCGGCCCACCGCCACCAGCACATGGACCGCGAGCAACGCCAGCAGGCTGGCCGAGGCCAGCACGTGCAGCGGCAGGAACCCGCGCAGCATCGCGGTCAGCAAGCGGCGCAGCGGCAGCGCGCGCAGCTCCACGACCACGCGCACCAGCTCGTCGAGGCCGGCGAGCTTGTCGACCCCGCGCCCCTGCAGCATCGCGTCGATGCGCACGTGCACCCGCGCCTCCTCCTGCGCCAGCGTGCGGCCCGAGGCCAGCAGCGCGACCGCGCCCAGCGGCCGGCGGGCGTAGGGCACCAGCACGCGATCGGCGATGGCGCGCACCAGCTCGCTGCGGCCCGAGCCGGCGCGGAACAGGCGATCGACCAGCTCACCGCGACGGCGCCGCAGATCCTCGGGCAACGCCCCGTCGCGTTCGAGCCGCGTGAGTCGAGCCGGCAGCGTCGCGTACGCCAGCGCGCCCCACAGCCCCAGCGCGGTCGCGAGCCAGAACGCGGCCATCAACGCGCCCGCGGGACCGTCGGGCAGCGACAGCCCCGCGTGTGCGAGCACGGCCGGCGGCGCCAGCAGGCCCAGCAGCACGTGCAGCTGCGCCAGCGGCTTCACGCGCGAGCGCGGTGCACCGGCGGCGGCCTCGCGTCGCGCACCCCGTCGCGCGCGATGGACCCACAGCCGCACGTTGCGCTTGACCGCCGCGTGCAGCACCAGCACCACCATGGCGATCGCGGCCGCGATGCCGGCGTGCAGCCCCGGACCGCTCGCGGGCACCCACACGCCGGCGTCGTGTCGCGCCAGCGCGGCCAGGCCCGCTGCGATCGCGCCCGAGGCCGTGAGCACCGCGAAGGTCGCGGCCCACGGCAGCCGCAGTGCGCGTGCGCGCCCCGGCGTGGCCGCGCCCAGCACGTGCGCGACCTCGGCGACGTCGCGGCTGGGATCGAGCCGCAGGATCGCGCCGGTGGGACAGGTCCGCACGCAGCCGGGCTCGTCGTAGTCGCGGCACAGATCGCACTTGGTCGCGATCTCGGGCGAGAGCCGAGCGAGCCCACCGCTGCGCACCGCCCTCGCGCCCGCGGGCCGCGGCGCGATGCGGATGTTCTCCCACGGACAGGCCTTGGCGCAGTTGCCACAGCCGGTGCACAGCGCCTCGCGGATGAAGACCTCGCCGTGCGGATCGCGACCGATCGCGCCGGTCGGGCAATCGATCATGCACGCGGGGTTCTTGCAGTGCTGACACGAGTTGGGCAAGAGCAGGCTGCGCGGCGCCTGGCCCAGCACCGGCAGCCGCGTGACGATCTTGTCGCCGCGCCGCACCAGCCGGCTCTCGCCGTGCAGCGCGGCGCAGGTCCACGCGCAGTGACCACAGCGCACGCAGGTGTCCTGATCGATCGCCAGCAGCGAGCGCGCCATCTGCATGCGGTACAGGTCGCGGAACACGTGCTGCGTGGCCGCGGCCGCGGCCGCGCCGACGACCTGCTGCTGCAGCGCGCCGCGCTGCTCGGCCACGCGCGCGAAGGCCTCGCGCAGCCCGGGGTTGCGATCGACGACCGTGCGCAGCGTCGCCGCCGGCAGCCGCAGCGCGACCACGGCCCCGAGCGCGACCGCGGTGACGCTGCGGGCACACGCCGCGAGCGCCTCGTCGTCGCCGACGGTGTCGCCGCGGCCGAGGTAGGCCCGCACCTGCACGCCGTCGTCGTCCTCGGTCTGCAGCTGCACCAGGCCGTCGCACAGCAGCCACGCCGCGGCCGCGGGCTCGCCGGCCGCGAACAGCTTGGCGCCGCGATCGAAGCGCTCCCATCGCACCGCGTCGATCACCAGGTCGAGCTCGTCGTCGGGCAGCGTGCGGCCCAGCGCCTGCTGGCGCACGAGATCGCGGGTGGCCTGGCGCTGCAGCACCCGGCACTCGCGTGCGACCGACGCGGCGCCGCTGCGATCGGAGCCGCGCAGGAACAGCGCCGCGGGCACCTCGAGCACCCGCGCGGCGTCGAGCGCGGTCGCGGCCGCGCGGCGCGGCAGGCCCAGCAGCGCCTCTTCGCCGACGGTGTCGCCCGGCGCCGCGAGTCGCAACCGCGACGGCTCGGCGTCGCCGCGCCGCAGGCATCGCAGCTCGAGCGACCCCTCGAGCACCAGCGCGATGGTGTCGGCGGCGTCGTGCTCCTGCCACAGCGTCGCGCCCGGAGCCACCGCGCGCACGCGGCTGGCCGCAGCGAGACTCTGCCGCGCCAGCTCGTCGAGCTCGCGCAGCAGCGGCGCGCGCCAGGCCGACTCGGGGATCGTCGCCGCGGGGTTGTGGCTCGGCGGGCTCACGGGATCTCGAGGCGCACGCGGTGGAGCTCCACCACCTCGAGCCGCTCCAGCATCGCACGGGTCACCAGCGGTCCGCTGCGCGGCCGCAGCCCCCGCGCGTCCATGCGCGCCTCGTAGTCGGCGAACGCCCGCACCAGGTACGGCGGGAACGCGCGGAACAGCAGCCGCGCCTCGACCGACAGCGGCCCGGCGGCGTCGAGGTCGAGCTCGTAGGTGAAGCGCAGCGGCACGTTCGGTGGGGCCGAGCGGGTGTCGATGATGGCGTCGGGGGCCTTGAACACGCCGCGGGTCGCGTCGAGCGAGCCGACCGGGAAGAACGTCTCGTAGAAGGCCTCGTCACCGACCAGGTTCGAGCTGCACGCGCCGGTGTCGGGATCGTAGACGCCGTCGGCGAAGCGATCGGCGCGGTGGAAGCCCTGGCCCACGCCGGGCTGGCAGCGCCCTGCACCATCGATCTCGCCGATGCAGGTCACGCAGCGAAGAAAGCCGTTCTGCAGGTTGATGAGGCCGCGACCGCGCACGTCGGTCGCACCCGTCAGCGGCGACGGCGACCACAGCGGCACGTCGGGTCCATCGACGATGTCGGCGCCGAACAGCCCCTGCGGCCGCCCCTGGGCGTCGAGCAGGCCGTCGTCGACGTTGATGCTGCGGAACAGCTTGTCGCGCAGATCCTCGTCGTCGCGATCGACACGACCGACCTCGTAGAGCACGCGCCCGCCGGCGTCGCGCACGACCAGGTGCACCCAGAACTCGCGCTCCTGGCTGAAGCCTGCGGGCACGCGGTGGCCCGCACCGACGTTGACGAGCACGACCGGGATCTCGACGCGGCCGCCGCGGCGCGTGACGTCCTCGAGCGCGAAGCGGAAGGTGCGGCCCAGCAGCAGGTCGCGGCGCTGCTTGGCGCCGCGCGGGATGCCGAAGGCGTCGAGCGTGGGATCGTCGACCAGGGTCTGCGGGAACGCGTCGGCCAGCGGCACGTCGACGCCGCTGAAGTAGTGCGGCGCGACCTCGGTCAACCCACCCGACGCGGTCGCGACCGTGCCCTGCGGCGCCTCGCCGGGCGCGCGCGGCACGAAGCGCGTGCCGCTGGGACACGCGCGCGCGAGCGCGGTCGCGCCGGCGGCGAGCTGGGCCAGCGTCGCGTCGGCGTCGGACGCCGGCTCGCACACGCCCGGGAACGCGCTCATGTGGCAGTCCTGGCACGTCGCGGCGGTGCGACCGGCACGTCGCTCGTCGTCGGCCCACGCGCGCCACTCCGAGTACGCGTTGCGCAGGCGCTTGAAGTGCTCGCCGCGGCGGATGCCCAGCGCGTCGGTGCCGAACAACCGCACGTCGTGGCAGCTGCCGCAGAACTCCGCGCTCTGCAGGTACTGCCGCGCCTCGGCGCCGGGCCGCGCGTGCGCCCCGGTCGGCACCGCACCGGCGGCGCCGGGGTTCGTCAGCAGCTCGCGCGGATCGAGGCGGTAGCCGCTGTTGGCGATGCCGAACAGCCCCAGCGCGTCCTCGGGTCGCGACGAGAAGCGCACGCCGGTCGCGGTCGAGGTCCAGTCCGGGTTGCCCTCGTAGCCGCCGCGGGCCTCGTCGCCGGGCCGCACCGGGCCGTGCACCTGATGGCAGAAGCCGCACGAGATGCCATCCATCGCCGCGGGCGACAAGATGTCCTGCAGCGGCAGCCGACTGCTCGAGCTCGCCGACAGCCCGTTCCACGGCGGCACGCGGCGCTCGAGGTTGTCGCCGGGCGAGTGGCAGTTCACGCACCACAGCGCGCCGCCCGAGCCGGTCACCGCGACCCCGGTCGCGCGATCGCGGCACGCGGTGCGCTCGTCGAGCGGGCGCAGCAGCCCCGCACCGTGCTCGCAGCCGAACTCGCGACCGCCCTGCTCCTGGATCAGGATCTCGAGCGACTGGAACAGCGGGCTGCGCACCGAGTGCGCCATGACCGAGCCGTGCCACTGCGCGGTGTGATCGGGGTGGCAGGTCGCGCAGTCGTCGGCCCGCGTCTGCGCGCTCGACAGCGGCGCGGCGTCGTGCACCTGCGGTCGCGCGGCCGCGGCGGGCCGCGGCACCGCGTCGGCGAGCTGCAGGCCCTCGCGGATCCCCAGCAGCAGCGGCGGCAACGCGAGCACCCACGCGAAGCGCGACAGCGTGCTGCGGCGCGCGGCCGGTCGCGGTGGC
>JAIBBS010000377.1 GCA_019694555.1 Nannocystaceae bacterium | reverse complement strand
TCACCGTGCGTCGCGCAGGCGCTGTGCCCACTGCTCGAGGTCGTCGATGCTGCCGTGGCCCTGCGGGCTCGCGGCTTCGTAGGCGTCGCGCGCGGCGGCGCGGGCCCGCGACAGGCGGCTCTTCACCGTGCCGCGCGGGACCTGCAGCACCTCGGCCAGCGCCTCGGTACCCAGCTGCTCGAAGTAGTACAGCTCCAGCAGCATCTGCTGCTCGAGCGGCAGGGCGCGCAGCGCGGCGAGCAGGCGCTGCTCGTGCTCGTCGGCCGCGAGGTTGGACTCGGGCGAGGGCGCCAGGGCGACCACGCTGGTGCTGCCGAGCTCGTCGTCGGTGCCGCGGCGGCCCTGCTGGCGGAAGTGCATGAACAGCTGGTTGCGCGCCGCGGTCAGCAGGTACGCGCGCACGTGCTGCACCACCGTGGCCGGCTCGGCCGCGCGCACGATCGCGAGGAAGGTCTTCTGCGTCAGGTCGGCCGCGGTGGCGTCGCCGAGCTTGGTCGAGAAGAAGCGGAACACCGCGGCGTAGTGGCGCTCGAACAGCACCTGCCCCGATCGCTCGTCGCCGGCGCGCCAGGCCGAGAGCAGCGCGGAGTCGTCGGCGTCGGGCATCGCGGGCTGCGATCGTAGCAGCTCGGCCGCGCGCGCGGATCAGCCACCCGAGGGCAGCGGCAGCTCGCGACCGCGTGCGAGCTGGGCCACGCGATCGGCGACGAACTCGAGCTGCGCGCGCTCGCCCGCCAGCGCCGCCTGGGCGCGGCGCCGGGCCGCGTGCACGCCGAGCCACGCGCCGCCGATCAGCAAGCCGAGCACGACGGCGGCATCGTGGCCGCCGCGCATCCAACCCAGGCCCTCGGCGATCGGGATCGCGAGCGCACCGGCGAAGAAGCCCGCGATGCCGCTGCGCAGGAAGCGTCGCCGCAGTGCGCCGCCCAGCCGCCGCCACAGCAGCAGGTTGGTGCCGCGCTCGTCGACGTCGACGTGCAGCTCCAGCGCCTCGGTCGTCCACGTCAGGCCCGTGCCCAGCCGCGCGACGCGGCCGCGCACGCGCTCGAGCCGATCGAGCTCGCGCGTCATCCGCTCGAGCGCGGCCTCGGAGACCACTCCGGGCAGGCTGCGCCGCGCGGTCAGCTGCGTGACCGCGCCGCTTTCGTGCAGCTCCGGCGGCGTCGCGACGGCGGGCGCGGGCGTCGACGAGGGCGCGGGCACCAGCGCGGCCGCGCCGCGCGAGCCCCCGGGGGTGTCGAGCGAGTGCAGCGACTCGAGCGCGCCCTCGTCGTGCACGACCACCGCGCCGCCGCGGCCGCCACCGCCCATGCCGCGCACCGGCAGCGCGTCGAGCTCGGGTTGCCCGGGCTGCTCGAGCCCGGCCTCGATCGCCGCGAGCATCGCGGTCATGTCCTCGAAGCGTCCGCCGGGATCGACCCGCAGTGCCCGCGCGAGCGCGGCCTCGAGCCACGCCGGCACGGGATAGCGCGGCTGGCCCGGTCGCACGCGGCCGCGCACGATCGCGAGCGCGAGCTGGTGCGCGTCGTCGCCGGCGAAGGGGCGCTCGCCCCAGACCGCGTGGTACAGCGAGACCGCGAACGCGAACTGATCGGTGCGCGCGTCGGCGGGCTCGCCGAGGTACTGCTCGGGGGCCATGTACGCGGGCGTGCCGATCAGCGCGCCGGCCGAGGTGAACGTCGTCGCCAGCGCATCGATGCCGGTGGGCAGGCTCGGCGGTCGCGCGGATCCGGTGAGCGCCGCGTCGGGTCCGCGCGCGAGCCCGAAGTCGAGCACGCGCGGGCGGCCGTCGTCGCCGACCAGCACGTTGTCGGGCTTGAAGTCGCGGTGCACCAGGCCCACCGCGTGCGCCGCCTGCAGGCCGCGGCCCGCGGCCACGAACATGCGCAGCACCTCGCGCAGCGGTCGCGGCGCGTCGAGCCAGCGCCGCAGATCCTGACCCACGACGTACTCCATCGCGATGAAGCGCCGGCCCTCGTGCTCGCCGACGTCGAACACCGTCACGACGTTGGGATGCGACAGCTTCGCCAGCGCGCGGGCCTCGTGCGCGAGTCGGCGCTCGTCGCCGCCGCCGATCTCGGCCCGCAGCAGCTTGATCGCGACCTCGCGGCCGAGCTCCTCGTCGCGCGCGACGTAGACGATGCCCATGCCGCCGTGGCCGATGCAGCGCAGCAGCGTGTAGCGGCCCAGCCGCGGCAGCTCGGCCGGGGTCGAGAACAGGCCGGCCCGCACGGCGCCGCGCAGGCGCTCGAGCTCGAGCGGCGCGAGGGACGGGGGCGGCGGCGAGGGCAGGGCGGCGTCGGTCATCGGCGGCGGGCCTGACGTACCGCGAGCGCGCCGGTGGGATTGCGCCAGCGCGACGAAATCGCAGATCCGTCGCTGGCGCAGCCCACGACGCCGCGCAGACCCGCTCGCGGCGCTCAGCCGGGCCGCGCCAGCTGCTGCCGGATGCCCGCGGCCCAGCCGTCGAGCCGCGTCTCGGTCGCCTCGGCCCCGTGCACGCCCGCGAGCAGATCGGTCAGCTCCGCCGCGAGCAAGGCCTTGGCCCGTCGCAGCCGGGTCTTGGCGGTGCCCAGCGGCAGCGCGAGCGTCTCGCCGATCTCCTGCGCGGTCATGCCCTCCCAGTAGTGCAGCTCGAGCGCGACCTGGTGATCGAGCGGGATCCGTCGCAGCGCGCCGAGCATCAGCTTCTGTCGCTGGTCCTGCGCCACGATCATGCTGGGGCTGTCGCCGAGCTCGGCCATCGAGACGTGCGCGAAGTCCAGCGCGACCGGATCGCGGTAGCGACCGCGCAGGTACTTGCCCAGCACGTTGTGGGCGATGCCGAAGAGGAACGCGCGGAAGCTGCCGTCGGCGCGGAAGCCCGCGCGCGCCTCGAGGCAGCCCAAGAACGTCTGCTGGATCAGGTCGTCGTGATCGCGACCGACCTTGTTCTGGAAGAACCGCACCACGGCCTCGAAGTAGCGCGCGAACAGCCGCTCACCGGCGGCGCGATCGCCCGCGCCCCACGCGGTCAGCAGCTCGCCGTCGCTGGGCTCGGCCACGGTCGCGTCCTCAGCGGCGGCGGTTCTTCTTGCGCGCGTCCTTCTGCTTCTTGCGATCGGCCTTGGCGCGATCGCGATCGGCCGGACGCGGCGGGCCGGCGGCCGGACGCGCGGCCGCGGCACCGGCGGCCGGCAGCCCCGGCATCGGCGGCATGCCGGGCAGGCCGGGCATGA
>JAIBBS010000376.1 GCA_019694555.1 Nannocystaceae bacterium | reverse complement strand
TGGCGCTGGCGGCGTACTTCTCGGCCAGCATCGTGGTGGCGGTGTTCGGCGAATTCCCGACGCCCGTGCTCGGCTTCGGTGCGTCGCCGATCCTGGGCGCCGCGCTCGGCTTGGGCGTGCTCGCGGCCCTGCCGCGGGCGACGGCGTAGCGCGCACGCTCGACGGTCTTGCCCACTGGTGCGTTCGACTCGAGCCGCGGAGAGGATTCGGGCGAGGCGTGGGACCACGGGCGTTCGACTCGGGCGACAGCGGTGCGATCGGCACGCGGGGCGCTCTCGCGGTTGCGTCGCGAGCGGTCCAATCGCCGCGCGGTCGTGGACACCGTGGGGCCGCTGCCGCGAGGACGGCGCGCGCGGCCGGTCAGGGCACGGTGGCGAAGCGCTCGCCGAGCACACCCTCGGCGACGTGGATCGAGGGGCCGCTGAGCATGCGGTCACGGACCCGCAGCTCGCCGGACGCAGTCTGCTCGTCCCAGATGACGTAGGTGACGAACCCGCCGTCGGGCGAGATCGATCCCGGCTGCACGACCGCGCTGGGATCCTCGTCGCTGATCTGCTCGATCACGCCGGCTCCGGTGCGTGCCAGCCACACGGCCTCGCCGTCGCCGTACTTGCCACGGTACGAGATGGCGCCGGCGATCGGCGGCGACGACGGGCTGACGCCGGCCTCGACGCCCAGGCGCCGGGGCGCACCGTCGCCGCTGGCTTCGACCAGCGGTTGCGGCTCGCCCGGCACGCCGTCGGTCAGCGGAACCCGCCATAGCTCGGCGAAGTCGGAGTCCTCGACGCGACGCAGCAGCAGGATCCCGTCGGCGTCGCCGGCAACGAAGCGGAACGGCTCGTCGCCCAGCGGCCACGGCACCAGCGTCTCGCTGCCCTGGGCCTCACCGCCCGCCACCATCAGCAGCTCGAGCGTCGCGTTCGACGCGTCACCGCCTCCGTACGTCATCCACGTGCCATCTGCGGCCCAGTGACACTCGAAGTCGCTCTCGCCCCGACCGCTCGCGACGAGCTCGACGGGCTGTGGTGTCGCGTCGACGATCCGTGCGAGGTAGCGCCGAGACTCGCCGGTTGCGAGGTTGCCCACGACGTAGCTGGCGGCACCAGCGGCGGCGCTGACGGTGTCGCCGTAGCACGGCACCAACCGCTCCGCGGGGTCGGTGACGAGGTCGTTGACGCGCACCGGCGGCGCGAGCGGATCGCCGTGCAGAGCCGCGAAGTAGAGGTCGTCGCCGTTGGCGATCGCAGCACTGTCGAACGTCGTGAGCCATACGCCGCTGCCGTCGGCGGTGTAGCCCGCGAACGTGTCGCCGATGCTGGGCGCGAAGGCGATCGCTTCGACGCCGCCGGGCGCTTCCAACCGGGCACGCTGCCAGTGCGCGACGCCGCCACCGGGCACCGGCGATCGCTGCACCAGCATCACGTCGCCGTCCGGGCTGACCGGTGCGGCCAGGACCACGTCGGTCGCCACGATCGCGGTGACGGGATCGTCGACGTCGTCGAAGTCCACGCGGTAGGCGTTGGCTTCGCCGACGTCGACGTAGGCGATCGCCGTGGCGCCTGGGATCGGTTGCAGCGCCGAGAGGCCGTCTGGCCCGGCGGCGTGCGCGATCTCGGAGGGCTCGCCGAGCGCATCGCCATCGCCTGGCACAGCCCACACCGTCGTGCCCTCGGCCGACACGGACACCAGCACCAGCGAGCCATCGCCCAGCTCGGCCGTGGCCGTCCAGTCACGAGCGTCGTCGGGGTGCAGCAGCTCGAGCTCCGGCGGTGCGTCGTGGCGGTACCGGACTCGCTGCTGCCGCATGGGGCCGCCGCGCTCGCGCGTGGTCACGTACGCGAACTGACCCGAGTGCGCGTCGTCGCCGGTGCTGGCAGAGTCGGTGTCGTCGCCTGAGCTCGAGCTGCTGCCGTCCACACCGGACTCGCTCGCGGACGAGACCGAGGGATCGCCGGTGCCCGTGTCCGACGAGCTCGCATCCATCTGCTGCGACTGCGGTTCCGCGTTGTCGCCCCGGCAAGCAGCGAGGGCGCAGGTCATGGCGAGGAACAGGGCGCGGTCGCGCATGTCGGCCCATGGACAATGGCCGTGCGGGCGATGACACGGCGGCTCGGCAGCCCCACGGTGCTCGACCTCGGCCAGGGATCGAAATCCCCGACGATGGATCCGACGACCGTGCACGAGCGGCAGGTGCCGCAGCGGCTTCTGCACGCAGGAGTGTTGGTCGCAAGTGAACGGCGAGACCCCGTGCCCATCGGCGCCCGACGGCTCGGCCGCGCCGGCCGCCGAGGTCTCGACCGGTCGGCTCGTCACTTGGCGAAGGGCGGCGGGCCCAGCACCTCGATGCGATCGCTGCGCTGCGCACCCGCCATCAGACGCGCGAGGTCGGGCGGACGCGTGGCGTCGGCCAACGACGTCGCGGGATCGCTGACGTCGCGATAGAAGGTCTCGCCCGTGCCGGGCGTCTGCAGGCACAACAGGTGTGCGGTCTCGGAGGTGACCAGGAGCGCGTGCGGCAGTCCGCGCGGCGCGAAGACCAGCCCGCCCTTGCCGACGCGGTGCTCCTGGCCTTCCACGTGCACGAGCAGCTCGCCATCGAGCACGTAGATCATCTCGTCTTCATTGGGATGCATGTGCATCGGCGTGGTCTTGCCGCGCACGACGCGGTCCTCGAACACCATCAAGGCGCCGTTGGTCTCCGCGCACGTCGCTTTCATCGTGAAGACACCACCGCCGGCGAACCAGAGGTTCTCGCCTTCGTCGGCGCTGCGGATCAGAGGTTGCGGCTTGCTCATTTCGTGGGCACTAGCGTACCATGATGGGCATGGCAATCCCATATGCGGAGTCCGGCCGGAAGAGTCAGAAGCGGCGCACCCGGGACGCCCTGCTCGCCGCCGTGCGTGAGCTGCTGGCGGAGGGCACGAGCCCGACCGTCGAGCGGGCTGCGGACCGGGCCGGGATCTCGCGCACCACTGCGTATCGCTACTTCGCGAACCAGCGCGAACTCGTGGTGGCGTGCTACCCGGATGCCGAAGCCACGACGCTGCTCGAGGGCGACGCGTCGAAGGATCCGCGCGAGCGACTCGCGTACGTCACCGAGCGCATCGGGAAGTCGCTGCTCGAGCACGAGCCCGAGCTGCGCGCGATGCTGCGGCTCTCGCTCGGTACCGAGCCGATCGACCGCGACGCACTGCCGCTGCGCCAGGGCCGAGTGATCGGATGGATCGAAGACGCGCTCTC
>JAIBBS010000174.1 GCA_019694555.1 Nannocystaceae bacterium | reverse complement strand
GGGCTGCGCCATCGACCAAGCCCACGGCCGAGCCGGTGCCGGCCGAGCCGCGGGCACAGCCGGACCCCGCGCGTGCGCGCACGGCCTTGCGCGACGGCAACGCCGCGCTGCGCCGCGGTGCGCTCGACGAGGCCGCAGCCGCGTTTCATCGCGCGCTCGCGGCCAGCCGCGACGACGTCGGCGCGCTGTCGGGGCTCGCGGAGGTGTCGTTCCAACGTCGCGCCTACGACACCGCCGCGGACTACCTCGAGCGGGCGATCGCCGTCGCGCCCAAGAACGCACGGCTGCGCCTGGATCTGGGCGACGTGTACTTCAAGGTCCTGCGCTACGACGACGCGCGCGCGCAGTACCAGCGTGCGGCCGCACTGGGCGACGCGCAGGCGGGCGACCGCATCGCGCGGCTCGACGCGCGCCTGGGGGCCGCACCATGAGCGAGCGCGACGACGAGATCACCGCTGCGTTCGTCGCCAGCCTGCGGCCGCCGCTGCGGGTCGAGCCGGGCGAGCGCGCCGAGCTGGCGCGCGCGCTCGCCGACGCGATCGCGCTGGGCGTCGGCGCGTGGCCCGAGCTGTCGCTACCGCCCGCGACCTTCGCTGCGTGGCTGGGTGCGCGGCTGGGCGACGAGCCCGGCGTGCTCGAGCAGCTGGGTCGGCTGGCGATCGCGGATCTGTGGCTCGCGTGCGCATGCGGCCTGGGCGACAGCCGCGCCATCGCGGCGTTCGAGCGCCGCTACGCGCCGGAGATCCGCGGCGCGGTCGCACGCCTGCGCGATCAGCTGCCGCCCGACGAGTTCCGTCAACTGCTGCGCGCGCGGCTGTTCGTCGGCGACGGTGACGGCGGCGGTGCGATCACGCGCTACTCCGGTCGCGGCAACCTCGGCGCGTGGGTGCGCGTGACCGCGATGCGCACGGCCCTCAACGCCACGCGCAACCGCCCGCGGCTCGATCGCCCCGCGGCCGACGACGACGATCTCTTCGAGTTCGCACCCAGCCCCGACGACCCCGAGCTCGATCACCTCGAGCGCAGCTATCGCGCCGCGTTTCGTCAGGCGTTCCTCGACACCGTGGCGACGTTGCCGGCCAGCGAGCGCACGCTGCTGCGCCAGTCGGTCGTGCACGGCCTGACCGTGCGCGAGCTGGCCAAGGTCCACGGCGTACACCATGCCACCATCGCGCGGCGCATCGCGTCGGCGCGCGAGCGCCTGGTCGAGGGCACCCGGGCGGTGCTGGCCTCGCGGCTGGCACTCGCGCCCGGCGAGCTCGACAGCATCATGATGATGATCCGCAGCCGGCTCGACGTGAGCATCAGCCGCGCGCTCGCGGGCCCGTGACGGCCCGCGCGCGTGGACCCGCGCTCAGCGACGCCGACGCGCGACCAACACCAACGCGAGCAGCCCCAGCGCGGTGCCGGCCGGCGCGCCGCGATCGGTGGTGCAGCTGCAACCGCCGCTGTCGTCGTCGCCACCGGCGGTGTCGCCCCCCGAGCTCTCGCCACCGGTCGCGCTCGCGCTGCCGCTCGCGCTGCCGCTGGACTCGGCGCCGCCGCTGGCACTCGCGCTCGCGCTCGCGCTCGCGCTGCCGCTGTCCGCCGCGGTGTCGCTGCCCCCGTCGCTCGAGGCGCTCGCGTCGGTCGTCGCCGATGCCGAGCCACCGTCGCTCGAGCCGCCGCCGGAGTCGGTCGCGCCCGCGGGCTCGATCGTGACGGTGGCGCAGTGGTGATAGAAGCACGGCGCGCCGTGGGAGGACATGAACTCCAGCACCTGCAGCGTGCAGTTGGTGCAGGTGAATCCGGCCGGCAGCTGGATGTCGATGGTCTGGGGCTCGGCGAACGCGGCCTCGTGCTGGAACAGACCGTCGGCGATCACGGGCATCACCGCGGGATCCATGATCTCGACCGAGCCGCACGCGGTCGCGCCGGGGGTGACATCGGGCTCGGGCGGCAGCTCGTCGGGGGTCTGCGCGATCGAGACGCGGTAGTGACCCGGATGCGGCACGGTCTCGTCGATCGTGATCGTGAGGATCCCGCCCTCGACGAGGTTGGTCACGTCGCCGGTCGGAACCGCCGTGCCGTCGTCGCCGCAGGGCGCGAACTTCTGCGGGTCACCGAGATCGTTCTGCTCTTGGTTCGCCGCCGGCGCCTCGAGGCGGAAGTGGGCACGGGCGTCGCCCGCGAGCAGCGAGGCCAGGCCGAGGGTCGAGACGGCGAGCACGCGAGCGGCAAGGGTCGGGGTCATGGGCCGACGGTACCGCATCCGCTGGGCGCCGAGCCCGCAGTTTTTCATGCTTCGATGTCGCCACTTGCCAGCATGAAACTCTGTACTACACTGCGCCCATGACGGAATCTGCCACGCTCGGCGCCGAGCCCGTGGTGCTGGACGCGGTCGACCGCGAGGTCCTGCGGCTGCTGCAGCACAACGGTCGCATGACCAATGCGGCGTTGGCCGAGGCCGTGGGCCTCACACCCACGCCGATGCTGGCGCGGATCAAGAAGCTCGAGCAGCGCGGCGTGATCACCAAGTACGTCGCCATCGCGGACGCAGCCGCGCTCGATCGCGCGACCACGGCGTTCGTCTCGGTCAAGCTGGCGGCGCACCGCCTCGCGACCCACGAGGCCTTCCTCGCCGCCGCGACCAAGCTGCCCGAGGTGCTCGAGTGCCACCACATCGCGGGTGAGGACGACTTCTTGCTCAAGGTCGTGGTGCGGGACATCCGCGAGTACGAGCAGTTCCTGCTGCATCGGCTGTCGCGGATCTCCGGCATCGACCGCGTGCAGACCACCTTCGTGCTCTCGACCGCGAAGAACGAGACCGCGATCCCGATCGAGTGAGTGTCATGGGTGTGTTCGCGTTCACGGCGCTGTGCGCCTCGTCGCTGCTGACGATCATCGACCCCATCGCGGCCGCGCCGTTGTTCGTGGCGACCACCGCGACGCAGTCGGCGGTCGAGCGCCGGCGCACGGCCGTGCGCGCGACCGCGGTCGCGCTGGGGCTGCTGTGCCTGTTCGCCGCCGCCGGCGGCGGGATCTTCCGGCTGTTCGGCATCACCATCGAAGCCTTCCGCATCGCCGGCGGCATCCTGTTCTTCACCATGGCGCTGCCGATGCTCACCGGCGCGCGCTCGGCCCACGCGACCCAACCCGAGGCCCACGGCGACGATCCGGCGATCGTGCCGCTGGGCGTGCCCATCATCGCGGGTCCCGGTGCCATCAGCACCGTGATGGTGCTGATGGGCCAGGCCGACGGCATCGGCCAGGCCGTGGGCGTGTACGTCGCGATCGCGATCGCGTGCGTGGTCACGCTCGCGACGCTGTGGCTGGCGCCGCCGCTGCTGCACCGGCTCGGCCGCGCCGGCATCGCGCTCGTCACCCGCGTGCTGGGGTTGATCATGTGTGTGATCGGCATCCAGTTCGTGCTCGACGGCCTGCGGCCGGTGGTGATCGAGGTGATCCGCGCGGCTCGCATGGCCGGATAGGCCCATGGAGAGGAAGCTTCCGCTTCCTCTCCCCGTGCCCGGCGCTGCCGGTCACGGGACCCCTCACCTTCCGGTCGCTGCGCGACGAGAGTCCGTCAGCATTCGCTGACGGTCTCTGAGTCCCGCGTGACCGCGCGCGGCGCTGGTCACCGATCCGACCGCGGTTTACGCCGGGTTTGCGCAACGCGCTCATTCCGTGAGCACACGCCGCCGCGCCTGCGCGCCACACTGCGAGGGACATGACGAACCTCCGCACCCGTTCGCGCCTCCTGCTGCTCGTGACCCTGGCGTCGCCGTTGCTCGGCGTCGCGTGCGACCACGACGAAAGCCCCACCACCGAGTCCCGCAGCGCGTCGCCCAGCGACGCCGACGGCCCGCCCTCGCCGGCCCACGCCCTGTGTCAGCTGGTCGGGTGCACCGACGCGCAGGCGCAGGCGCTCGCGACGCTGTTGCCGGGCGACGCGCACGCGCGGCCCAGCGAGCAGACCTTCGCCGCGGCCAACGCCGCGCTGGCCGACGCCTACGCCGCGGCCGACTTCGACGTCGATGCGCTGGCCGCGTGGCGCGAGGCCGTGCACGGCGCCGAGGATCCGGCGCTGCCGATCGACGCCAAGACCCTGGTCGCGGTCCACGACGTGCTCGACGCCGACCAGCGCGACCTCGTCGCCGATCGGCTCGAGCAGGGCGGTCCGTTCGCGCTCATGGGCGGCCACCATCGCGGCGGCGAGCACCGCGGTCACCCCGGCGGCAAGCGTGGCAAGGGCGGCAAGGGTCCGGCGCGCGGCGACAAGGCCGAGGGCGATCCCGGCGCGCACGCGGCCAAGGCCGCGGCCAAGCTGTGCGAGCCGCTGTCGTGCAGCGACGAGCAGCAGGAACAGATCGCGGCGGTGCTGCTGAAGGCGGCCAACGCCCGCCACGGGCGGGCCGACCGCAGCGACACCGACGCGGCCTTCGCCGAGGCCTTCCGCGCCGAGGCGCTCGCGCTCGACACCGCGTCGGCGTACCTGGGCGGCCTCGCGCAGGCGCACACGCAGCATGCGGGCGAGCGCGACGCCGTCGCGGTGGCGATCCACCACGTGCTCGACGCCAGCCAGCGCCAGCAGCTCGCGGCGCGCATCGTCACCGACGGCCCGCGTGCGTTGGGCCCGGGCCCGCGCGGCCGCGGCCACCACGGCAAGGGCCGCCCCAGCGAGTCGGACCAGGCCGCGGGTTGAACGATGCGCGCGGCGTCATTTTTGTCGCGAATCAGGGTGCCAGGGGACTAGTCTGTCGCGCGTCGTGATCGACGCGCTCGAACCCACCACCGCCGCCGCGCTCGCGGCCGTGCGCGCAGCCTGTCGAGTCTGCCGCGCGGTCGCGAGCGGTGCCATCGAAGCCGTCATCAAGGCCGACGACAGTCCCGTCACGATCGCCGACTTCGCCGCGCAGGCGGTGGTGTTGCACGAGCTGCAGCGCGCCGGTGCGCTGACGCAGCTGGTCGGCGAGGAATCGGCGACCGAGCTGCGCCGCGACGGACGCCTGGCGCAGGCGGTGCTGGCCGCCGCACGCGTCGCGTGGACCGACGCGACCGTCGACGACGTGCTCGACGCGATCGATGCCGGCGCGCAACGCCCCGCGGCCGCGCCGTACTGGACGCTCGATCCGATCGACGGCACCAAGGGCTTCCTGCGCCGGGGCCAGTACGCGGTGTGTCTCGCCGAGGTCGAGGGCACCACCGCGGTGCGCGGCGTGATGGGTTGCCCCAACCTCGCGCCCGATCCTTCGATCCCACCCGACGTGGTCGATGCCGGCGGCACGCTCTTCGTGGCCGACCGCGAGGGACCCGCGCTGCAGCTCGGACTCGACGACGGCTCGATGCTCGCGCTGCCGACGGTCGCGGCGGCGTTGTCCGAGCCGGTGCTCGTGACCCACTCGGTCGAGTCGGGCCACACCCGCGTCGAGGGCGTCGCGCGCGTGCTCGCGAGCCTCGGTCGTGCGCACCGCACCATGCCGTGCGACTCGCAGGCGAAGTACGCCATGGTCGCGCGCGGCCAGGCCCACGCGTACCTGCGCATCCCGACCAACCCCGAGCGCGTCGAGATGGTGTGGGACCACGCCGCCGGCGTGGCGCTCGCGACCCGCACCGGCATGTGCGTGACCGACCTGCGCGGCCGGCCGTTCGACTTCCACTCGCCCGCGGGGCTGCGCGACAACTTCGGCATCCTGTGCGTGCACCCCGAGCTGCATGCGCCGCTGCTCGCCGCACTGGCGGCCGGCGCCTGACGATCGCCGACTGCGACCGATCCGCGGTAGGCTCCCGCGCGATGGCCAACAGCTCCATGCCTCGAGACGGTCGCGCCGGCGCGCGTAGCCACGCGTTGTTCGAGTCGGCGCAGCAGGTGATCCCCGGCGGCGTGAACAGCCCGGTGCGCGCGTTCAAGTCGGTCGGCGGCGAGCCGCCGTTCGTGAAGCGGGCCGAGGGCGCCCGGATCTGGACCGAGGACGGCGCGTGCCTGATCGACTACGTCGGCTCGTGGGGCCCGGCGATCCTCGGCCACGCGCATCCCGAGGTCGTCGACGCGGTCGTGCGTGCGGCGCGGGACGGCCTGAGCTTCGGCGCGCCCACGGCGGCGGAGATCGAGCTCGCGTCGATGATCTGCGAGCGCGTGCCCAGCTGCCACGGCGGCATGGTGCGGCTGTGCAACTCCGGCACCGAGGCGACGATGAGTGCGCTGCGGGTCGCGCGGGGCTTCACCGGCCGCGACAAGATCGTCAAGACCGACGGCGCCTACCACGGCCACGCGGACACGCTGCTGGTCGCGGCGGGTTCGGGCGCCGCGACCCTGGGCATCCCCGGCTCCGCGGGCGTACCCGACTCGGTCGTCGCCGACACGCTGCTGGTGCCGTGGAACGACATCGCCGCGATCGAGGCGCTGATCGAGCGCTGGCCCGACGACATCGCCGCGATCATCATCGAGCCGGTGGTCGGCAACATGGGCTGCGTGCCGCCGCGTCCGGGCTACCTCGAGCGGCTGCGCGAGATCACGGCCCAGCACGAGATCGTGCTCATCTTCGACGAGGTCATGACCGGCTTCCGCGTGGCGCGAGGCGGCGCGCAGGAGCGCTATGGCGTCACGCCCGACATGACCACGCTGGGCAAGATCGTCGGCGGCGGCATGCCCATCGGCGCCTACGGTGGCAAGCGCGAGATCATGCAGCGGGTCGCACCGCTGGGCCCGGTCTACCAGGCCGGAACCCTGAGCGGGAATCCGGTCGCGGTCGCGGCCGGCATCACCACGCTGCGGCTGCTCGATCGCGATCCACCGTGGGCACAGCTCGAGCGCCGCAGCGCGCTGTTGTGCGACGGCCTGGCCGAGCGCGCCGAGCGACACGGCCTGCCGTGGACCGGCACTCGCGTGGGCTCGATGTTCACCGGCTTCTTCCAGCGCGGCGAGGTGTGGAACTACGACGACGCCAAGCGCAGCGACACCGCGCTGTTCGGCGCGTACTTCCGCGAGATGCTGGCGCGCGGGGTGTACCTCGCGCCGTCGCAGTTCGAGGCCGCGTTCCTGTCCGCCGCCCACGACGACGACATCATCGCGGCGACCCTGGCCGCGGCCGACGAGGCGATGGCTGCGGTCGCAGCGTCGCGCTGAGGCACGCTCCGCGGAGCTCGTTCGCCACCGGCGGAGCGCCCGCGGGCATCCGCGCGGCCGCTCTGCTACGCTGCCACCGCGCGTGACCGAGCAACCCCAGCGAACGCCGCCCAAGCGCGCGGTGTGGTTCCGCTACACCGACGCGGCCTCGGTCGGCATCGAGATGGCGGTCGCGATCACGATCTGCGCCGTCGGGGCGATGTGGCTCGAGCGCAACGTGACGCACTGGTCGCCGTGGACCTCGCTGCTCGGGGTGCTGTGCGGCATCCTGGCCGCGAGCAAGGCGGTGCTGCGGGCAGCGCGGAGCTACAAGCGCGAGCTCGCCGACGCCGAGGCCAAGCGCAGCGCCGATCGCGGCGAGTGATAGGATCCGGCGATGGCGCGGATTCTGCTCGCGGACGACGACGACACGCTGCTGCAGGTGCTCGGCGTCGCCATCGGTGATGGCGGCCACGAGGTCGTGTGCGTCCGCGACGGCCGCGCGGCGCTCGAGCAGCGCGCGCGCGCCGAGTTCGATCTGATCATCACCGACGTCAACATGCCGCAGCTCGACGGCTTCGCCGTGGTCCGGACCCTGCGCGAACGCGGCGACACCATCCCGATCCTGGTGCTGACCGCCCGCGACGACGAGATCGACGAGGCCCTGGGCCTCGAGCTCGGCGCCGACGACTACGTCACCAAGCCCTTCTCCAACCGCGTGCTCACCAGCCGCATCGCCGCGCTGCTGCGGCGCCAGGCCCTGCGCGGCGGGCACGAGTCCGCACCGCCGGTGCGGCGCATCGGCGAGCTCGAGATCGACGACGGTCGGCTCGAGGTGCGCTGGCGCGGCCACGCGCTCGAGACCACGATGACGGAGCTGCGCCTGCTCGATGCGCTGACGCGGCGGCCGGGCCTGGTGCTGTCGCGCGACGGCCTGCTCGAGCGCATCCGCGGGGACGGCACGGTGGTCGCGCCGCGCATCATCGACACCTACGTCAACCGCCTGCGGCGCAAGCTCGAGGCGCTCGACGCCTCGTTCGATCGCATCGAGACCGTGATCGGAGCCGGCTACCGCTGGAGGGACGGGTGAAGCCGCGCTGGTCGTGGCGTTCGCTCCGCTTCCGCGCCTTCGCGATCACGCTGCTCGTCGCAGTGCTGCCGCTGCTGCTGGTCGCCGCCTCCAGCGTGTTCGAGTCGGGCGCGGGCGAGCGCATGCGCGTCGCGACCGAACAGGCCGCGCGCGAGGCCGCCGCGACGCCCACGCAGATCGCCGCCATCGCGGCGCACCACGGCGTGCACCTGCGCCAGGTCGCGGCCGACGGGCGCGTGATCGCGGCCGCGGACCGCCACGACGTCGGCGCGAGCACGGCCTTCGGCGAGCTGTTCTTCGGCCCCGACGGCGCACCGACGCTGGCGCAGCTCGATCGCGAGCTGGGCCCGCTGACCACGCGCGACGAGACCGCGCGGGCCTTCGCCGGCGAGGTCGCCTCCGGCTGCGCGTCGTCGACCGGCGGGCTGTTGCTCGAGTGCCACGCCGCCGCACCGGTCGCCGGCGACGCACGCATGCCCACGATCATGCACGCGCAAGACGGCAGCCGCCGGGCCATCCGCGCGCTGTACGACCTGCGCTACCAGCTCATCAAGCTCACGCTCATCATCGTGCCGTGCGCGCTGGTGCTGGCGTGGTGGCTGGGGTGGCGCATGGTGCTGCCGCTCGAGCGGCTGCGGCAGCAGGCCGTGGTGCAGCTCGAGACGCTGTCGCGCGGCGAGGCGCTGGATCTCGCGCGCAAGGACGAGTTCGGCGAGCTCGCCGCGGCGCTCAACCGCCTCATCAGCGAGATCCGCGGCCACGCCCGCGCGCACGAGGCCGCGCTGGCGGATCTGGCCCACGAGCTCAAGAACCCGGTCGCGGCGATCCGCGGCGCCGCCGAGGCGCTGCAGGACAACCCCGCCGATCCCACGCGCACGCGCAAGCTCGCCGACTCGGTGGCGCTCGCGGGCGAACGCCTCGACCGGCTGGTGCAGCAGTTCCTCGAGCTCGCGCGCGCCGAGGCCGGCCTCGGCGGTGAGGCGCGCGAGCGCATCGATGCCGGCGCGATGGTCTCGGGCATCTGCGACAGCCTGCGACGCGAGGCGCCCGAGCGCGCGCAGGCGCTGCACGTGCACTGCGACGACGGCTGCTTCGCCGAGCTGGTGCCGCTGCGCGCGGAGATGGCGGTCCGCAACCTCGTCGACAACGCGCTGTCGTTCGCGCGCAGCCGCGTCGACGTGCGCGTGCGCGACCGCGGCGAGCACCTCGAGATCGAGGTCGAGGACGACGGCCCCGGCATCCCCGCCGCCGAGCTGCCGCGGGTGTTCGATCGCTTCTACTCCAAGCGGCAGGCCGGCCGTGGCTCGGGCCTGGGCCTCGCGCTGGTGCGCGCGATCGCGGAGGCGCACGGCGGCCGCGCGACCGTGCGCTCGACGCCGGGGCGCGGCAGCGTGTTCGGGCTCGAGCTGCCGCGGGCTCAGCCGGGGTTGCAGTAGTACTCGGCGGTGACCGAGCCCGCGACCTTGAGCGCGTCGCACCAGGTGCCGCACAGCTCGATCGCGTCGTAGGGCCCACCGGGGTTGGTGTAGACCCAGCCGTCCTCGCTCGCGCAGTCGTCGACCGCGGGCACGTTCATGTCGTCGATCACGACCTCGAGCAGATCGGGGAACGCCGGCTCCGGATCGAGCGGCACGATGCAGCTGAGCGCATCGTCGATGATCTGCTGCAACGCGTCCTGCAGCTCGTTTTGGTTGGTGGTCTGGTAGAACTCGGCCATGCCGACCAGCGGCTTGCCGCCGGCCTCGGCGACGTCGTTGAGCACATCGAAGGTGTTGGTGCTGTCGGGGAAGCCGTCGTTGGCGACCGGCGAGACCGCGTCGAGCGCGTCGATACCGACCACGTAGGTCGGGATCGCGTCGTTGGTCCACGCGTCACCGACCACCACCGGCAGCTGGTCGTCGTAGACCTCGAAGCGCTCGAAGTTGGTGCCGGCATCGCCGCTGCAGTTGGCGGCGCCGTCGGTCACCAACACGATTGCGCGGGGGTTCTGCGGGTTGAGCGAGACCAGGTTGTCGCGCGCGAGCGTCACGCCCGCGGTCGCCGGGGTCCCGCCGTAGATCATGGTCTCGGCTGCGCCAGGGATGCCGGCGAGGATCGCATTCGCGTTGGTCGGCGCGACCGGGATCTCCGGCGCATTCGACATCACGCAGGCATTGGCGTTGTAGGTCGCGGTGGCGTTGATCGCCGGGAACAGCGTCGCGCCGAAGTTGATCTGCGCGTCGAAGGTGCTGACCACGAAGTCCACCACCTGGTAGAGGCTGTCCCAGCGCGTGATCTCCGGGGTCGCGCCGTTGTCGTCGTGGTCCCAGGTGTTGCTCACCATGCTGCCGGACTTGTCCAGCACCAGCATGACGTTGGGTGGCAGCGGTTCGAGCGTGGCCATCGCGACGTCGCAGGGCACGATGTCGCTGGTGGTGCTGCCGCTGGCGCTGGCATCGGCGCTGCTGCTGCCCTCGGGGTTGCTGCTGCTCGAGCTGTCCGCGACCGTGGCCGAGCCCGAGCTGCCGCCGCCCGAGCTGCCACCGCCCGAGCTGCTCGCGTCGCCGCCGGTCATCGTCGCACTGCCGGCGTCGGTGGCGTCGCCCGAGCTCGATCCGGTCGCGCTCGCGGTCTCGTGGATGCCGCCCGAGGCGGTCTCCTCGGTGTCCGCGGGCGGCTTGGACTCGTGACACGCGAGCACCGGCAACGCCGCGAGCACGAGCGCCGCGCGGCGCAGGGAGGTGGGTCTGGGATCGATGGGCATGGGGCGAGTCCTCGCGCGAAGAGAAGCGATGCCGATCAGCCGGGTTGCACGCCCGGCTCCGACGCGTCGACCGACCACTGGAAGTCGTCGAGCAGCACGACCGAGTCGAAGATGCCGTCGCTGGTGTCCCAGATCGCAAAGCGCAGGTTCATGACCTCGCCGGGCGTGACGTTGCCCGACATCAGCAGCCAGCCGGTGCCGCCGCCGTAGCGGCCGTTGTAGCCGCACGAGTAGATCGTCGAGCCCTGGGTGTCGAAGCCGGTGCCGGCGAGCTCGCCGGTGCCGACGCAGCCGGCGTAGTTGCCACCGAAGCCACACTGCGCGATGCCGCCGTTGCTGCACTGCGTGAACAGGCCGTTGGCGGCCTCGAGGATGTTCACGCCGACCGGCCACTGCGAGATGCCATCGTCGTAGATCGCGATGTTGCCGTCGGCCGGGTTGGTCGCGTTGGTGGAATCGACCAGCGTGACGAAGAAGTCGTTGAACGCGGTGCAGACGTACTCGGGATACTCGGCCGAGAAGAAGTACATCATCACCGAGAACGACTGCGCGTTGGTCGGCACGCGCACGTCGAGCTCGAGCATCATCGGGTTGTACGCCTGCGCGCCGCCGGGCGCCGGGCAACCCGGCGCGTTGGGCAGCGTGTTGCCGTTGGCCGCGTACCAGTCGGCCGGGAAGCCGCTGGTGGTGCCGGTGTCGAGGCCGTCCTGGAACGCGACCGGAGCAGGGTTCGCATCGTTGCTGTCGGCCGCGCGACCGCTGGAGAACACCGCCAGGCTCGAGCCCTGCGACGGCACGATGACGGTGCCGAAGCCGGCGCGAATCGAGCGCGAGTCCGCGGTCGGGTTGGCGGCACCGTCGGCGCGCAGCAGCTGCGCGTCGATCACACCCCAGGTCAGATCGGCCGGATCGGCGGGGTTGAGCTCGGTGAACTGACACAGATCGATCGCGCGCGCGTAGTCGTCGGGGTTGGCCGAGTTGCTGGCGAGCGCGCCGTCGCAGGTGGGCACGACGTTGTCGACCATGCCGTCGCAGTCGTCGTCGACGGTGTTGCCGCCGAACTCGAACGCGCCGGGGTTCACCAGCTCGGGCGAGAGGCAGCCGATGCCGACCTCGTCGCAGCAGTCGCCGCCGCACGCGGTCCAGCCGTCGGCGTCGAGATCGGGGTCTTCGTCGGCGGTGCCGTCGCAGTTCTCGTCGACACCGTTGGCGCAGACCTCGAGGCCCGGCAACACCTGGCCGATGCACGGGCCCAGCGCGGTGCCCTGCGCATTGCAGGTCTGCGTGCCGTCGGCGCAGATGCCCACGCCCTGGGTGCCGTTGGGCCCGGTGTAGCAGGCGTACTGCTGGTTGGGCGTGCACGCGCAGTCGCCCTGGACCTCGCAGCCGTCGTTGGCGGCGCCGTTGCAGTCGTTGTAGCCGTTGTCGCAGTCCCCGACGCCGCACTCGCCCGCGACGCACGAGGGGCTGGCGTTGTCGGGCGCGCAGGGCTGATCGCAGCCGCCGCAATTCGCGTCGTCGGTGGCGATGTCGACGCACTGCTCGCTGCAGCAGGCGAGATCGTCGGGGCAGCCGTGCATGTCGTTGCAGCCCGGCGTGCACACGCCTGCGTCGCAGACCGTCCCCAGCGCGCAGTCGTCGTCGACCAGGCAGCCCTCGCAGAGGTTGGTCATGACGTTGCAGATCAGATCGGGACCGCAGTCCTGATCGTCGAGGCAGCCCGGCACGCAGATGCGCATCGTGGGATCGCAGTAGCTGCCCTCGGCGCAGGGATCGTCGGTCGCGGTGCACTCGACACACCCACCGTCGACGTCGCAGATCGGCCCCGCGGGATCGTCGCTGCAGTCGTCGTTGGTGACGCACCCGCCGCCTCCGGTGGTCGAGTCGCCGCCCGAGCTGCTGTCGCCCGAGCCGCCGCTCATCGAGCCCACGCTCGCACCGGTGCTGCCGCCGGTGCTGTCGTCCGCGACCGTCAGCGAACCGCCGTCGCTGCTGCCGCCGCCGGTGGCCGACTCGGTGTCGCCGAAGCTCGTGACGCCCGCACCACCGCCACCGCAGGCGCACAGCGTCGCGGCCGCGAGCCACGGCACCAGCGCGCGCGCGCGCAGAAACGGGGAGTTCGCATCAACCTGCGGGTGGGCAGCCATACTTCGCATCGACGGTTCCGATCTCGACCAACTGGTCGCATGCGGCGCCGCACAACTCGAGTGAGTCGTAGGGGCCATCGGGATTGGAGAACACCCAGCCATCCTCGGTGGCGCAGTCGTCCACCCGCGGGATGTCGACGCCACCGACCTGCACCTCGACGTAGTCGGGGTAGTCGGGCGGTGGCTCGAGAGGGATCACGCAGCTCACCACCGCGCCCGCGATCTCGCTGAGCGCGTCCATCAACTCGATCTCGTTGATGGTGTTGAAGAACTTCTCGTCGCCGGCCTGCGGGCGGCCGCCGGCCTCGGCAACGGTGTTGAGCTCGACGAAGGTGTTGGCCTCGGGCACACCGTCGGCGCCCACGCCTGCGAGCTCGTCGACGATGTCGATGCCGACCACGAACGTGGGGATGTTGCGATCGGTGAACGCGGTCCCGATCAGCGTCGGCAGGTTGGTGTCGTAGTTCTCGAGCAGCTCGGGCGGCGACGGGTAGTCCGCGCTGCAGTTGGCGGCGCCGTCGGTGACCAGGATGAGAAACTGCGGCACCTCGGGATCGAGCGTGTCGAGGTGGTCGAGCGCGGTCTGGATGCCCGCGGTCGCCGGCGTGGCGCCCTGGATCTCGTCGGTCGCGAGCGCGTCGGGGATGCCGTCCAGGATCGCGGCGGCGTTCATGGTCGCGACCGGGATCTCCGGCGTGGTCGAGACCTTGCACGCGTTGGCGGAGTACTGGTTGGTGGCGCTGGCGGAGGGGAACAGCACGCCGCCGAAGTTGATCTGCGCGTCGAAGCCGTTGACCACGAACTCGACCACGTTGTGCAGGCTGTTCCAGCGCGAGATCGGCGGGGTCATGGGATCCGCGTCGTGGTCCCAGAAGCCGTCCATCTCGCCGTCGCCGTCGGAGTCGTTGGTGCTGACCATGCTGCCGGACTTGTCGAGCACCAGCACGACGTTGGGCGGCACCGCCTGCAGCTGGTAGTCGACCTCGCCGCAGTTGAGCTCGGTGTCGGTGCCGTCGGCTCCGGTCGAGCTCGTGCTGCCGCTGCCCGCCCCGGTCGTCGACGCGCTCGCGCTGGTGTCGGGGTTGGTCGTCATGATGCCCGACGAGCCGCTGTCGCCCTCGCCCTGGTCGGGCGGCGTCTGCGAGGAGCAGGCCGCGAACAGCGGCAGCAGCAGCGAGGTCATCAGCGGGCGCGTGCAAGACATGGGAGGCAATCGGCAGTATCGCGGATCGGTTCGGCCAGCTCCAGAAAAACTCGGCGCGATCGCGGCGCGATCCGAACGGTCGCGGGTCGTCGCCGCGGCAGACACCGGAGCGCGAAGGCTTTCCGGATCGATCGACGCGAGATCGCATCGGGGCACCGAGCCCCGACGTGCGTGCCTCACAACGTGCGTGCCTGCCCACATCGATCGCGGCGGCGCGGTCGCGGGCGGAACGCGTTCACGCGGGTTTCATCGGGATTTGGCCGAGGGTGCACCACCCGACCATGGGCCGTTCGCAGCGCCCGGGCATCGTCAGACGACAGGAGAGTCCACGAAACGATGTCCACCGCCGTCGCGATGATGTCCAACTTGTTGCAGCTCGCCGTGGGTGACCGCGTCGAGCACGAAGGCCCGGCGCAGCGCACCCAGTTCACGCTCGCGGCCCTGCTGTCGGCCCTGGGCTTCGCGGCGTTGTGGGGCCTGGCGGCCGGCAGCTCGTCGCTCGGGCTCGCGCTGGGCAACGCCTACAAGCTCCCGATGATCGTATTGCTGTCGGGGCTGTCGGCGATGCCTGCGGGCCTGCTGGCGCTGCGCCTGTCTGCGCGGGGCTACTCGGCGCGCGAGCTGCTGCTGTCGTTCGCGACCTCGGTCTACGCCGGCACGCTCGTGCTCGCGGTGCTCTCGCCGTTGGTCGCGCTCTACTACCACACCAGCGCCTGGGCCGGGCCGTACCTGGGCATGGGCTCGGCGATCGCGGCGCTCGTGGTCGCGACCGTGACCTTCGCGCGCGGCACCATCCGCCGCGCGCCGCCCGAGCTCTCGCACCGCGGCCTGCTCGCGATCCCGCTGGTGGTGACGGTGTTCATCCAGCTCGCGGCGCTGCTGCAGTTCGTGGCGATGGCGTCGCCGATCCTGCCGGAGACCACGGTGTTCGACAGCGGCATCGATCGGGTGGTGTCGCGATGATCGTCGTACTGTGGCTGCTGGCGCTCGCGCCCAGCGGCGCGGTGCACCACGACGTCGCGCTGGTGCACGATGCGGTGGTCGTCGAGAGCCGCTTCGCGCGGCGCGGCGACGAGCCGGTGCTGACGTTGGCGGTACCGTTGCCCGCGAGCGCGACGGTCGACGGCGCGCAGCGCGACGCGCTCGGGCGCGTGATCGCGATCGAAGCACCGACGCTCGGTTCCGTGCGGGTCCAGATGCCGCTGGCGGACGCGACCGCCGCCGGCGTGCTGCCGGTTCCGGTGGTCGCGGGCACGTCGACCCAGCGTCTCGCCATCGACGCGGCGCTCGAGTTCCACGCCGCGCCGGGTCTGGGACTGGTGACGCACATGGGCCACACCATGCCGGCCGAGTTCGCGCTGCGCGACCGCGATCGTGTCGATGCCGAGCTGACGGTGCCGCGTCCGCGCGTGGGCGCGTGGTACGTCAGCACGCCCGCGGCGGTGCGCGAGGGCGGCATCGCCGGCGTCACGACCCTGCGCGCCCACGGCCACCGTCGCGCGGCGATCGCAGCGGGCGTCGCGTTCGCGTTCGTGTGCGGCGGCGCGATCGCGGGCTACCGACGCGTGCGGCTCAGCGCCGACCGCGAGCGGGTCGAGCGCGAGCTGTCCGCACGATTCGAGGCGCTCGCCCGCGACGATCGCTCGGGCGAGGCGTCCTCGTGATCACGCTGGTGTGCCTCGCGCTGTGGTGGTGGCGATGCCGACGACGACAGCGGCCGCGGCGCTCACCCCAGCTCGCCGCGGCGCTACCGACCGCACGATTGTGATTGCCCCCGCGCGGGCCAGGCCCGATCCTGGGCCGGGCGCTCGCGCCCCGTTGCATGGCCCGACCCGAGACCCTGATCGAAGGTGGCAACGCGGTGATCCGCGTCCACGCCCACGGCCTGGTCGGCGTCACCGTCTCCATCGTCGAGCGCGCCAGCGGCGAAACCCGCAGCGCGGTGCGACTGCCCTACCCCAGCGCCGGCTACGGCGGCCACGAGCTGGTGGTCTCGCCGCGCGGCCGCTACCTCGCGATGTTCCTGTTCTCGGGGCAGTGCGAGGTCGGCTACGAGCTCTTCGCGCTCACGCCCCAGCTCGCGCACCTGGGCGGGCTCGACTACCAGTACGGCGAAGGCGATCACCCGGTGTTCTCGCCCGACGAGAGCGCGCTCGTGATGGTGTGGGAGGACTACTTCGGGTGGGCCAGCGAGCAGGCGCAGCACGGTGCACGTCGCGGTCGCGTGATCGACTGGGGCGTGCTCACCGTGCACGCGCTGCCCGACGGGCCCATCGAGTCGCGGCGGCTGCACGCGTCGCTGCCCGACGGCTGGATGCCCGAGCCCTCGTCGTGGACCTCGCCGACGGCGTTGCACTTCGTGCACGCACGCGAGCTGCGGATGCGCACGCCGTGGGGCAGCGAGCCGTCGCTGCCGTTCCCGCTGCCGCCCGATCCCGCGGTGGTCGTGGACTGATCACACCGCCGGCAACACCGCGACGCGGGCCGGACCGCGGCCGCGCGCGCGCGT
>JAIBBS010000375.1 GCA_019694555.1 Nannocystaceae bacterium | reverse complement strand
GGCGACCGGCCGGGGGCGCTGCGGCGCCCGCGGTGCGATCGACTCGCGCGGGGCCCGGCAGCGGCCCGCCCGGCGCCCGGGCCGACGGCGGTGCTTGCGGCCGGGGCCCGAGCTTCCCACACTTGGCAGACGGTACGCGCGACGCCTCGCGTGCCCGAGTCGATCCGCGGCCGCCATGCTCGCCAACCCCAACGCCCTGTTCGCCGCGTCGGTGCTCGTCGCCGTCGGAGCCACCGACCTGCGACGCACGCTGCTGTACGTCATCTGCCTCGTGCTCGCGGTGACGGTGCACGAGTTCGCCCACGCCTTCGCGGCGCACAAGCTCGGTGATCCGACACCCGAGGGCCAGGGGCGGCTGACGCTCAACCCGGTCGCCCACGCCGATCCGATCGGCACCGTGGTCTTGCCGATCGCGATGGGCCTGTTCAACACCGGCCTTTTGTTCGGCTGGGGCCGCCCGGTGCAGACCCAGCCGCGCTACTACACGCGGCGCGTGTCGATGCGCGGCGGCATGGCGCTGGTCGCCTTCGCGGGGCCGCTGTCGAACCTGTTGCTCGCGTCGCTGACGCTGCTCGCGGTCTGGATCGCCGCGCTCGCGGGCGCCAGCCCGGTGTGGCTGGCCGGGCGCGAGAGCCCGGTGCCGCTGTTCTTCATGCTCAACGTCGCGTTGTTCGCCTTCAACCTGTTGCCGCTGCATCCGCTCGACGGCGGCAAGGTGCTGGGTTGGCTGCTGCCGTCGCGCTACGACTACGTCGACGAGTTCCTGCTGCGCTACGGCGGCTTCATCCTGTTCGCGCTCGTCTTCGCCCTGCCGGGCGTGCTCGGGTGGCTGCTTTCCCCGTTCGTGGACGCGGGAATGTGGGCCTACGGGCACGCGCTCAGCGCTGGCGCGCCCGCGGGCGCGGGCATGCGCTGACGCGGTAGAGTCTCGGGCCCGTGGAGTCCGTGCCCGACAGCGATGGACCGCAGCGCGACGCGCCGCCGCCGGGTGATGGCGCGCCCGTGACCGCGACCGATGCCGGCGCCTCGCGGGTCACCGCCGACGATGGTCGCTGCGCGGTCGAGCTGCCGCAGTTCGAGGGTCCGCTCGATCTGTTGCTCCACCTCGTGCGCCGCCACGAGCTCGACATCCTCGACATCCCGATCTCGTTCGTGTGCGAGAAGTACCTCGAGTACCTCGACGTCATGCAGGCGCTCGATCTCGAGACCGCCGGCGAGTACCTGGTGATGGCCGCGACGCTGGCCTACCTCAAGAGCCGCGAGCTGGTGCCCAGCGATCCGTTGCCCGGCGAGGACGGCACCGGCGCGGCCGAGACCTCGGTCGACCCGCGGGCCGAGCTCATCGCGCGACTGCTCGAGTACCAGCGCTACCGCGCCGCCGCGGCGGAGCTCGATCGCATGCCGGTGTCGGGCCGCGACGTGTTCGATCGCGGGGGCAAGGTCGACGTCGCGCCGCTCGACCAGGGCCTGGCCCCGATCACGCTGTATCGGCTGGCCGAGGCCTACCAGCGCGTGCTCGAGCGCGCCCGGGTGCTGCGCAGTCACGAGGTCGTGATCGAGCGCGTCTCGGTCTCGACGCGGATGAAGCAGCTGACGTCGGTGCTGCTCGAGCGCTCGCGCTTCGAGTTCGAGCAGCTGTTCCTCGATCGCAGCTGGGACAGCGAGCACGAGCTGCGCGCGATGCTGATCGTCACGCTGATGTCGGTGCTCGAGCTGGTGCGCCTGGGCATCGCGCGCGTGCACCAGCCCGAGGGCAGCGACACGCTGCTGGTCGAGCGCGCGGCCACGGCCGAGGAGGCCGAGCGCGCGCTGTCGGGCTACGACGAGCACGCCAGCTTCGGTGCACCGGCCCAGCCCTCGGCGCCCGAGCCCGCGCTCGAGGACGACCCGGCGGACGACGCGTTCGCGCCCGACGACGGGCTCGCGCCCGACGAGCTGCCGGCCGAGGCTTCCGACCCCGACGCCCGCGATGGGTCGGCCCCGGAGGGCGAGCCGGCAGCCGCAGCCCAGGCCGCTGCCGTCGCGGCCGAGACCGCCGCCGCCTCCGATCCGACCAGCCCGCTTGCGTCCGGCGCGGTGGAATCGGACAACGCGGCGCGCTTGGATCCCGCCGCCAACGAACCCGAGGCCGCCAACGAGCCGCAGGCCGCCAACGAGCCCGCGCCCGCCAACGTCGCCGCGGCCGCCAACGTGCCCTCGGTGGAGCTGCGCGAGCCCGTCGCCCCCAGCCACGCGACGACGCCGCCCGACGACGACCGCGACGACGACGACGACGTGATCCGTCGCGACGACACCGCGGGCGATGGCGACGACGAGGACGGCGATGGCCGATAGCGTGCCGGTCACCTCCAAGCGCGGGGGCAAGCGCGCCGCCGCGGCGCCGCAGGACGAGGCCAGCCTCGACGAGCTCGTCGCGGGCCTGGGCGAGGCGGCGCAGGCCGGCAAGAAGACCCGGCGCGCGCCGCCGATCCCACCGCCGCGCGACGACGCCGAGGGCGAGGGCGCGGGCCCACCGCTGCCGGCCTTCCGCCCGCCGGGGGCCACCGAGCCCGCCGGCGTGCAGCTGTCCGACAGCCTCCCGATCGCCGCGGACGACGACCTGTCGGCGATCGAAGGCGAGGCCGCGCCGCGGTTGGTGTCGATCATCGAGAGCCTGCTGTTCGCGGCGAACAAGCCGCTGGGCGTGCGCGAGATCCGGCACCTGCTCAAGGAAGCCACGGTGCGGCAGGTGCAGCTCGCGCTCAAGCAGCTGATGCGCGACCTGCAGGGCCGCGGCATCGTGCTCGCGCAGGTCGCCGGCGGCTTCCGCCTGCGCACGCACCCCGAGAACGGCCGCTGGGTGCAGTCGCTGATGGCCGAGCGCCCCGCACGGCTGTCGCGCTCGCAGCTCGAGACCCTGGCCGTGGTCGCGTACCGCCAGCCGATCACCAAGCCCGAGCTCGATCACATCCGCGGCGTCGACTGTGGCGCGGTGCTCAAGATCCTGCTCGACCACGATCTGGTGCGGATCGTCGGCCGCAAGGAAGAGCCGGGCCGGCCGCACCTGTACGGCACCACGCTCAAGTTCCTCGAGTTCTTCAACCTCCGCAGCCTGCGCGACATGCCGGACCTGCACGAGTTCCGCGAGCTCACCGAGGAGAGCCGCGCGATCGTGCGCGAGCAGCTGGGCGAGGGCGCGCTGTTCGACGAGCGCGAGGCGATGGGCCAAGAGGTCCTGCCGTGGGACGACGGCGCCGCGCCGCGCGACGACCACGACGAGGGCCTGGGCCCGCTCGAGCTGCGCGACGAGCTCGCCC
>JAIBBS010000173.1 GCA_019694555.1 Nannocystaceae bacterium | reverse complement strand
GGCCGCGCGTCGCAGGGCGGCCGCGGCGCGCGGTCGCGCCGCTGCTGTGCGCCCGCGCAGCGTGTCGGCGCAGCGCCCGCGCAGCTTGTCGGCGCAGCGGCCGGCAGCTACCGTTGCAACTTCGGCGGGGAGTCGGCGCTGTATGTTGGCTTGGCGGACGTGCGCGAGGGGATCGATCCGTGGGTCGCTGGTGATCGCGACCGTGCTCGCGGGTTGTGCCGGTTCGGATTTCGGCATGGGCCTGGGCAGCTTCGGCACCGGCTACGTGACGACCGCGACCGCGGGCGAGGACACCGGCGGCGACACCTCCGGCGAGGGCACCAGCGGTGGTGTCGACAGCGGTGACGCCGAGACCGGCACCGGCTCCGCCAGCGCCTCGGCCAGCGAGAGCGGCTGCGAGCCCAGCGACGAGCTCTGCGACGGCGAGGACAACGACTGCGACGGCGACGTCGACGAGGATGCGGTCGACGCCGGCGGCGCGTGCGAGACCGGCATGTCGGGCGTCTGCGCCGCGGGCACGCAGCAGTGCGTCGACGGTGAGCTCTCGTGCGAGCCCGACATGGCCGGCGGCGCCGAGCAGTGCAACGGCGAGGACGACGACTGCAACGGCATGATCGACGACGGCAACCCCGGCGGCGGTGGGGCCTGCGACACCGGCATGCCCGGCGCGTGCGGCGACGGGGTCTCGACCTGCATGGCCGGCAGCCTCGAGTGCGTGCAGTCGGTGCAGTCGAGCGCGGAGCAGTGCAACGACATCGACGACGACTGCGACGGCATCGTCGACGACGGCGATCCCGGCGGTGGCAACGCCTGCAACACCGGCATGGCCGGCATCTGTGCCGCGGGCACGCAGCAGTGCAACGGCGGCGCGCTCGAGTGCGTGCAGAACGTCGGCTCGGGCGCCGAGCTGTGCAACGACGGGCTCGACAACGACTGCGACGGCAGCACCGACGAGAACTGCGGCGGCTGTGCCCACGACCAGTGCGTCGACGGGGCCGCCATGACCGACGGCTGCAGCCCCTGCGTGACGGCGGTGTGCGCCATCGACTCGTACTGCTGCACGACCGCGTGGGACGCGATCTGCATCCTCGAGGTCGCGACCGAGTGCGGCACGTTCTGCACCGGCAGCTGTTCGCACACGCCGTGCACCACCGGCAGCAACCTCGTCAGCGGCTGCGACCCCGGCGGTTGCGTCGAGACGGTGTGCCTCAACGACTCGTACTGTTGCGACACCGCGTGGGACGACCTGTGCGTCGGCGAGGTCGCGACCTACTGCGGCGTCACCTGCTGAGTCGCGGGACGGACGCGCCCGGGTCGCGCGCGCGACCCGGGCAGGGAGCGAAGCCATGAGCGAGCTCGAGCTGGAGCTGTTGCGCGAGGAGGTCCACGGCGCCGAGGGTGGCTTCCTGCGTGTGCGTCGTCTGCACCTGTGCAATCGCACCGCCGACGGCGGTCGCTCGGCGCACTACGTCTGCGACTTCGCGGTGCGGCCCAAGGGCACCGACGCGGTCGTGGTCGCGCTGTGGCGCCGCGGTGGCGACGGGGTCGAGGTGCTGCTGCGTCAGGGCCTGCGCCCGGCGCTGTGGTTCGGCCGCGCGACGGCCGAGCTGCCGATCGCCGACGATGCGCCGACGATGTGGATGACCGAGGTCGTGGCCGGCATCATCGAGCGCGACGACGTCGGCGAGGCCGGCGTGCGTGCGCGTGCGGCCGCCGAGGCGTGGGAGGAGGCGGGCCTGCAGCTGGCGCCGGCAGCCTTCGAGTTCCTCGGCGCCGGCACGTTCCCGACCCCGGGCTCGATGCCGGAGAAGTTCTGGCTGCTGTCGGCCGAGGTCGAGCTCGGCGCACCGGTCAGCGCGCCGCCCGGTGACGGCAGCCCGATGGAACACGGCGCGCGCACGCACTGGCGCGGGCTCGACGAGGTCATCGCGGCCTGCGTCGCGGGCGAGATCACCGACGCGAAGACCGAGCTGATCCTGCGGCGCCTGCGGGACCGGCTCACAGCGCCGTGACGACGATGTCGTCGGCGAACACCGGACCGGTGCCGGCGGCGTTGTACACGTCGACCGCGAAGCTGCCGCCGATGTCCTGCAGCTGCGGCGTGGTGTCGACGAAATCCACCGCCCAGCGCGCGGGCTCGGGCTCGCCCTCGGGCCACACGCGCGCGCGCAGCTGCGTGCCGCGGGCGGTCTGCTCCACGCGGTAGCGGATGGTGTAGCGCGCGCCGTCGACGAAGCCGCCGGCGATCGGATCGGGCGCGGCCGCCAGCAGCTCCTCGACGCCGTCGATCTCGCGCCAGACCCCGAGCGCCTGCATGAAGAAGCCCTCGATGAACACGGCGTAGCCCTGGCCCGGCGGCTGCGTCTGCGTGAGCGCACCGCCGTTTTGGCGCACGTAGAAGCCGAAGCCCTGCGCGTTCCAGTCGCCGATCTCGAAGGTGACCAGGACCTCGACGTCGCGCTCGTCGAAGCCCGGCAGCGCGATGCGGCCGGTCGCGCCGGTGATGCCGGCGAGCGCCCCGCGCCCCGCTTGCACGGTGGCGCCGAGCACGTTGCCGCCGACGATGGTCCACGGCGCCGGCCACGACGCATTGTCGTCGATGCCCTCGAAGTCCTCCTCGAACAGCGCGCCGCCGGGGTCTCCGATCGTGTCGCCCGACGAGCTGTCGGGATCGCTGGCGCTGCCAGGATTGCCGGCGTCGGTGGAATCGGAGCCCGCCGTCGTGCCGGGCATGGTCGCGGTGCCGGTGGCCGAGCTCGCGCTGGTCGCGGTCGTGCCGACGCTCGACGACGCGGTCGCGCTGCCGGTGCCGTCGCTGCCACCGCTGCTGCTGCTGCTGCTGCTGCCGTGCTCGCCGGTGTCGGCCGCGTCGCGGTGGCACGCGAGCGCGACGAAGCAACACGCGACGATGGCGAGCGACGACGGACGCATGGGACGAAACCCCGTCAGCGCAACACCGGTGCGGCCGCACCGGTGATCTGCACATCGATGTAATAGACGTCGCTGGGCTGCCCCGTCAAGAACAGCACGTGCTCGAATTCGCCATAGTCGGCACCGAGACCGAAGAGCGGATTCGCGAGCTCGGTCGGCAAGTCTGCCGCGATCTCCTCGACGTTGATGAGGTCACCGCCGTCGGTCATGAACACGCGATCGACCCGGCTCTGGCCGCTGGGCCCATCGACGCCGCCCTGATCGACGACGTAGAGGTTGCCGCACACGTCCAGCGTGACGCCGTCGCTGAAGCCCTGCAGATCGGTGACCATCGTCGGCTGGCCCGCGGCGCTGCCGTCGGCGGCGATGTCGATGCGCCACAGCTGGCTGAGGTCGTAGCGCACGTAGAACAGCATCATCCGCAGCGGGTCGTAGATCAGCCCGTCCGCGGTCGGCAGGTTCGCGATGAGCACGTTGTCGTCGGCCGCGATGTCGTAGCGGCGCACGTTGCCGCTGGAGTACTCCGAGTACCACAGCGCGCCGTCGAGGTCGGCGTACACCGCGTTGGGCAGGCCCGGCACCATGAGGATGCGATCGACGGTGCCGTCTTGGTGCAGCAGGTCGATGGCGCGGTCGCCCAGCTGCAGCATCGCGATGTCGCCCATCGAGGTGTAGCGGATGCCCAGGGTGCTGGTGCCGGTGAAGTCGGGATCGCCGGGGAACGGCGTGCGCGTGATGCCGATGGACGCGAAGTCGCCGGGGTCGGCGTCGGGCACCGACATGCCGAAGGTCGCGCCGCTGACGTCGATGCGGACCACGCCGTTGACGTGGCGGCCGACGAAGCCGCCCATGCCGTCGGGGGCCATGTCCTCGGCGCCGAGCGGACCGCCCATCGCGGTCGTGCCACCGGGCCAGGGATCGAACCACTGGCCGGCATGGAACACGTCGAACGGCGGCGACGCGAGGTCGTCGCACTCGGGCGGATAGTCGATCGGGTTGACGTTGGTCGGATCGGTCGGATCCGTCGTCATGCCCGTGTCGGCCATCGTCGTCATCGTGGTCGTCATCGTCGTGGCCGTGGTCATGCCCGCGGTCATGCCGGTGCCGCCGTCGGTGTCGGTCGGATCGGTGCTGCTGCCGGTGTCGGCGAGGGTGTCGCTGGCGGTGACGTTCTCGAACAGCCCGTCGAGCAGGGCGTAGTAGGGCTCGATGTCGCCGCCCTTGCACTGCACCTGTCGCGGGTCGTGCTCGATGCGGCAGGTCTCGAGCGGCACCCACTCGCCCATGCCGATCGCCAGCGCCGCGTCGTCGATGAAGCCGATGTTGGTCTCGCTGGTGTCGTGCGGCAGGTTGTAGCGGTAGCTGATCGTCGCGGAGTACGAGAGCTCGGCCGGTGGCGACACGCGGTAGGCCGGACCGTACGAGTCCGGTGGCGCCTTGCCGCTGGGCGGCGCGACGCAGAACTCGATCGACTCGTCGAGCGCCTCGGGGGGCACTGCGATGCTGAGCACGCTGTCCGCCGACTGGATCAGCCCGCCCGCGCGACCCACGACCTGGCAGGACTCGTCGAGCTGGCCACAGGCCGCCAGCGGTGCGAGCGCGGCGCCCAGCGCGATCCCGATGCCGACGCGGTGCGGCGACCACCCTCGCGGCTCGAGCCCCATCGACGCCAGCGTGCAACGCATGGCACAGACGGTAGCACGAAGGTCGGCGTCGGCGCGGGCCGGGGTCGTGCTACCTTCTCGTGGACGTGACCACGCACGAGGGCTGGACGTGAGCATGCACGAAGGTGGGTGGCGAGCGGGCGTTCGCGGCGCCGTGCTGGCCGTGGTGTGCGTCGGCTGCCAGGGCGGTGGTGCGGTCGCGATCGGCCCCGCCGGTGGCCTCGTCGCCAGCGACGACGACACGCTCACGATCGTGATCTGGCCCGGCGCGCTGGGCTCGTACATGGATTTCGAGATTCGGCCCTCGACCATGCCGCCCGACTCGTTCGGCAGCGCGTACTTCGTGCGGCCCAACGTCGAGCTCGGTGTCGACGCCGAGATCATCTATCGCGGTGAGCTGCCCTCGAAGCTGAGCAGCGCGAAGATCGGCGCGATCCACTCCGCCGACTACGCCAGCGGCAAGGCCGACTGGAAGGCCATTCCCAGCGAGCCCGGGGCCGTCGACGAGAAGGAAGGCACCGTGCGCGGCCACGACGACGAGCTCGCGGTCTACTACACGCTGCTGGGCGAAGAGGCCGACACGGTCGCGGACACCGGCGAGGACACCGATCCCAGCGCCACGGACTCGAGCGGCTCGGACTCGGCGGATCCGACCGGTCCACCGTTGTCGTATGCCGCCGACGTGCAGCCGCTGTGGGACGCGCACTGCCTCGGCACCGGCTGCCACGAGGGCGCCACGCCGGCGCAGTCGCTCGATCTGAGCGGCGACTCGTACGCGAACGTCGTCGGCGTGCCGTCCACCGAGGCCAGCCCGAACCTCGTCGAGGCCGGCGATCCCGATGCCAGCTACCTCGTGCTCAAGATCGAGGGCGATGGATCGATCCTCGGCAACCGCATGCCGTCGGTCGGCGAGCCGCTCACCGAGGACGAGCTCGCGCTGGTGCGCAACTGGGTCGCCCAGGGCGCGCCGCCGTGATGGCCGCGTCCGCGGCTGTGTCCATGGCGAGCACGCTCCGCGTCCGCTGCCCGTTCCCGGTCGGGCCGGTCGAAGGACCCGCTCGCTGCGCGACGCGGGCCCGTCAGCACCCGCGGACCGGCCTCAGCCGCTGATCGTGATGCCGTCGCCGTTGCAGCTCCAGCTGTAGTCGGCGCCGAGCACGAGGTTGCCCAGCGCCTGGCACAGATCGCCGAGCGAGGTGCCCGGCACCACCAGGTTGGGCGTGTGCTCCTGGTCGTCGCTGACCACGCCCGCGAGCAGGAACTGCGGCGTGTTGAGCAGCACGCCCGCGTAGCGGCGCACCGAGGCCTCGGCGACCTCGCGCGGCACCGGAGCGAGCGGCGAGTCGAGCGGCGCGCCCATGACGGCCTCGATCGCCGCGATCTCGCCCGAGTCCTCGATGGTGGTCTCGGTGATGAGGCGGTCCTTCACCGCCTCGGCGACGTCGAGCAGGGTCGCGTCGGGCGCGGCGTAGGCGACGTCGAGCAGCTGCGTGATCCAGTCGACGTCGGCGCAGCCGCCCCCGATCGGACCGGTACAGTCGCCGCCGAACTCGATGCGCTGGGCCTGCCCGGTCTCCTGCTCCCAGTGCAGCAGGCCGGTGAAGTCGACGCCGTTGAAGCCGCCCTCGCTGTCGTTGAGGAACACGCCGACGTCGCGCAGCAGGTCGACCATCGCGGGCCCCTCGGAGCACGCGGGATAGGCCCCGGTGCCACAGGTCGCGCCGGGGTACTCGTTGGGCTCGGCCGAGGGGCCGAAGCGCTGCGGCTTGTCCCACCACATCGCCTGCGACAGCGACTCGAGCAGCACGCGAGCGCTGTAGCGGTGCAGCGAGTCGCCGACGCCGTTGCCGCGCGCGGTCGGGTCGGTCGAGCTCTTGGTGAAGGGGTCGAAGATCGCCGGCATGTGGTACGCCGTCGATGCGCCGCAGCGATCGGGCGGCGCCTGGTTGAAGTACGGCACCGTCGCGGCGGTCGCGAGCAGGTTGCGAAGCGAGTAGCGGTTGGTCGCGAACGCCTGCGCGAGCGTGCCCAGGATCTGCTGCTGCGCCTCGTTGCGCGGGAAGTTGTTCGCGACCGTCAGCGGGTAGCCCATGGCCTCGCGCCACACGCGGTTGGCGATGTTGGCGGAGAACAGCCACGCGAAGCCCAGCTCGTGGTCGCACGGCGAGCCCGACTCGTCGGGCAGACACTGCACCTGATCGCTCAGGCCGCTGGGCCCGGCGTCGTAGAGCGTGTCGAAGCCGGTGCGCATGTGCTCGTCGAGCTGCAGCACGGTCGAGCCCAGCGGGTACTCCTCGATCATGAACGCCGGCTCGGTGAACAGCAGGAACTCCTCGTCGGCGTCGAAGCGGAACGCGCCGCAGGCCTCGTTCATGCCCCAGGCCAGGTCCTGGCCGATCGGCGGCCGCGGGTCGATCACGATGTCGTCGTCCGCGGCGCGGATCGGATCGCCGGGGTCGAGCCACGGCGTGGTCGAGAAGCCGAAGCGCCGGAAGATCGCGTGCGCACGCGGGGCGTTGGGCAGCGCCGCGTCGGGACCGTAGGTCGCGAGCTCGACGTTGCCCGGCAGCGGCCAGTGGCGATCGAACGCCGGATCGGAGTTGTCCGTCACCGACATCTCGGTGCGGTGGCAGTCCATGCACTCGGTGAAGCGACCGAGGTAGGCCGACTCGAAGATCTTGCCGTAGTTGCCGACGTTGATCGCCTCGAGCTCGGCGTGCATGACGTTGCCCGCGACCACCGGCGCCGACTGCCGCGCGAACAGGTCGGCGCGGTAGGCCGGCGAGATGTCGTCGAGCAGCAGCGCGCTGTAGACCACGTCGCCGAGGCGGAAGTTGCCGCCGTAGGGCACCGTGGCCGGGTTGTCGCGGATGTGCGCCGCCACGGCGGTGTCGTCGGCCTCGGCCGAGAACACGTCGTAGCAGTCCTCGTTGCGGCGGTCCGAGTTGATGTTGACGCGCAGCTGATCGTAGATCCACTGCTTCCAGCGATCGCGGTACGCGTCGCCGCGCGCCAGGCCCATCGCGACCTCGTAGCGGCCGTTGCGACCCAGCGCGTCGAGCTGGTCGACCATCTGCGCGAGGATGCGGGCCTCGCGGATGCCCTCGACGCGGCGGCCCTGGATGAGCGGCACCACGCGCTTGGCCCACGCCTCGTTGCCGGCGTCGCACAGCTCCTCGTCCTCACCCGGCGGTGGCGGCTCGCTGCCGCCGGAATCGGCCGACGTCATCCACACGCCGCCGTTGCCGTCGCCCGAGTCGACCGACGAGTCGGTGAAGCCCGACGCGGAGGCCTCGGCCTTCGCGTCGTCGTCGCGGCAACCCGCGATCGCGAGGGCGGGGACCAGCGCGAGCGCGGCGAGCCAGCGCACGCGCACCATGGGATGGATCGCAGTGGTGGTCATGGTCATGCCCTCGGTCCTCATCCCAACCCCAGGTAGACGTCGCGCACGCGCGTCGCGGCTTCGACCTCGTCCTGCACGCCGCCGCGGACGTCGCCGACCGCGTACGACTGCGACGAGAACGGGTAGATGCCCATGGCCTGCAGCACCATCATGCGGTTCTCCGCGGGCGTGACGTACTCGACCGCGTAGCCGTCCTCGCCACCGCCGGGGTCGTAGCCGACGTAGCCGAAGCAGCCGGGGTTGCGCACCGGCCCGCCGATGAAGATCGTGACGTAGCCCCACGGCCAGTGGTTGGTGCCGGTCTCACCGCCGGCCTCCTGTCGCGTGGGCGTGCGGCCGAACTCGGTGTTGATGACGACCATGGTGCGGTCGAGATCGATCTGTCCGGGGGCCGGGCCCGCAGGCGAGATGATCTCGGCGAGCGCGGCCATGGTGTGGGGAAGGTTCTGCGCCGCCTGGATCGTGTGCAGCGTGTGGCTGTCGTGGCCGCCGTTGGGATGCGGGTTGATGCCGGTGTCGATCCACAGCACGTAGCGCGCCTGATCGGTCTCGCGGGTCAGCAGGCTCGCGGCCAGCCGCGCCTGCATGCGCGGCATGTCCTCGGGCCGCTGCGTGGCGCCGCCGCACTCGGCGGTGCCGGGCGGCGCGATCGGGTCGAACTCGGTGGCCGGCAGCACCGCCTGCAGATCCGGCGCGTGGCGCCGCGCGAAGTCGGCGTACTCGTAGTTGCCGCGCTCGAGCGAGCGCGCCGGCGCGCCGATGCCCCCGGGGCGGAAGCGGGCCTCGTACTGCTGGCGGTAGTAGGTGATCGCGGTGTCGAACGCCGCGCGATCGTAGGGACCGGTGCGCGCGAGCAGGTTCGACAGCGCCGAGTTCGGCGCGACGGTCACGCCCAGCGGTCGCGCCGAGCCGGGGTGGAAGCCGACCGCGGAGGCCGACAGCGAGTTGAAGGTCGAGAAGCCGGTGCCGGGGTACAGCACGTACGAGTACGGCACCGCCCGCAGGCCGCCACCGACCTCGGGGTTCTCGCTGAAGTAGCGCTGGATCGCGGTGCCGATGCCCGCGAGCCGCGGCTGACCCAACGAGTCACCGGTGAACGACAGCGGGTTGGCGCCCTCGTGCGCGACGTTGCCGTGGCGCTGCACCACGATGCGCATGCGCGCGAGGATGTCGGGGCGGTTGCGCAGCGGGTACACCCACGGGCCCAGGAACAGCGGCACGCCGGCGCCGTCGTTGATGTTGGACGGCACCCACAGATCGCCGTCGAAGCCGCAGGTGGCGAAGCGCTCGTCGCGGTTCTGCTGGCCGCCGAAGGTGCCCGCGCCCGGTGCGAACTGGTTCACGTAGGTGAACTCGGTCTCGCCCCACTCGGGCACGGTGTAGAAGGTGTCCCACGCGTTCATGCCGCCGTTGATGTGCAGCTCGAGCACGTTGGTCGCGAGCTGGTCGGCGGGGATGATGGAGTCCATCTTGTCGCTGGGCCACGCGCCCCAGCCGGCCGCCCGCGCGCCGCGGGGGTACTTCAGGATGGCGAACACGCCGGCGGACGCGGCAGCGGTGGCGGTGGTCGCGGTCCGGAGGAAGGTTCTGCGTCTCATGGGTGGTGCCTTGCCTGTGCGCGAAGTGGGATCAGCTCGGGCTCAGCCGGCGGCGATGAGGTCGAAGTAGCCGCGCTGCTCGTAGCGCGTGACGACCTTGACGCCGCCCTCGGCGAAGGGGATGCGCTCGATGTGCTCGCGCGCGATGGTGATGGTGATGGGTCCGGGATTGAGCTCGCCCAGCGCGCTGGCGGGGATGTCGAACTCGCCGTCGTCGTTCGCGCGGACCGTGAACATGAAGCCGAGGTCGTCCCACACGCGGATGATCAGACGATCGGCACCGGTGCCTTCGCCCTCCCACGCCACGTGCCAGTCGGCACCCTGCATCACGGGATCGTTGTAGCCCGACAGATCCGGCGACACGACGTCGAAGTCGTTGGGCGTCTCGACCGCGCCCAGGAACGTCTGCGTCGGGAACAGCTCGCCGCCGTACATCACGATGGTGTAGTCGACGCCGGGGATGAAGTCCTCGGGCTGCGGCGCGCACTCCTCGGTGCTCATGGCCGAGTGCGAGGCGGCGTAGACCGGGTAGATGTCTCCGACCATGCCGATCTGCAGCAGGCAGGCGAAGGCCTCGGCGTCGCCGGCGGTGAGCGAGAACGCGTTGCCGGCGGTGAGCCAGCTGTCGACGTCGCCCCAGTCGAAGCCCGCGGGGATGTCGTTCTGTTCGACCTCGTCCTCGTTCTGCGGCGGCAGCGGGAACGCGGTCTGGAACGCGAACGCGGCGTAGAAGTCGTCGACGACCTCGACCATGGCCTCGTCGTCGTGCCACGCGCCCGCGAAGCCGACCTGGTCGACGTCGGTGACGGCATCCGCGGCGTAGAGCGTGAACGTCACGATGCCGCGCAGCGCACCGTCGCCCCAGGTCTCGGGGCCGTCGTCCTCGCCGTCGTCTTCGAGCGACTCGCTGAGGAAGCCGGTCTCGGCCTCGTCGGGGCCCGCACCGCCGCCGCCGTGGCAGCCCAGCAGCAGCGCGAACGCGGGGATCGTGGCGCGCGCGAGCGCAGACGCGGGACGGTCGGGGTCGGGGACGCGCATCGAGGGTGGGCTCGCTCACCGAGAGAACCAGCATCCTGGCCCTCGTGCAAGGGTGGGCGCCGCTCGTCAGGACGGTCACGGTCCGCAGCGATTGCATCGCCGGCGGCCGCGCGTTCGCCCGCGCGGAATGCTGGCGCCCTCAGAGTTGGGCCAGCTCACCGGCTTCGATCATCGCGTCGTACCACGCGCCGCCGGGATTCCACCAGGACGCCGCCCGCGGGTCGAGCGCTGTACGCAGCAACACCGCGGCGGTCGACAGGCCCAGGATGCCGGCGCGGATCTGCTCGGGCGTGTGCTGGTCGTTGGGCGACGAGCACAGCCCGCACAGCGCATCGCCGGGGTTCTGGAAGTCGCAGTGATCGGCCTCGAACAACCGCACCACGTGGCTGTCGGCCATCGCGCCGAACACCGGCACGCCGTTGGCCGTCGAGTTGCACATCGAGGGCTCGCTCACCACGTCGTGCGCGGGCGCGACGACCGCGGCGGCGGCGGCGGCACCGAGTCCGCCGGAGTCGACCATGTCCAGACCCAGCAGCGCGATCGCGGTGCCGTCTTGCGCCGCGGCGAGCACCGCGGCGAGGCCACCGGCGGAATACCCCGCGTACATCACCGGGCCGGGCGCCACCGCCTGCGCGAGCACGACCAGGTCGGCGCCGTTTTGCGCGTGGTCGGCGTCGATGATGGTCGCGTGGCACAGATCCGGCGTGACCACGCGGACGCCCCAGCTGGCCCAGTGCTCGGCCCATCCGGCCATCGAGCCGCGGTTGCCCTGGAAGCCGTGCGCGAGCACGACGGTGGGCGCGTCGTCGACGTCGCCCGGCCGCACGATGTCGTAGCCCATCGTGCAGCCCGAGTCGGGCAGCGAGAGCTCGCCGTCCTCGTGCACCACCGCGTGCGGTCCGACCATGCGCAGATCGGGGCCGGGATCGTCGGTGCCGCCGCTGCTGCTGCTGCTGCTGCCGTCGCTCGCGTCGGTCGTGCTCGTCGCCGTGGTCGCGCTGGCGCTGCCGCTGGCACCGCTGCTGTCGCCGGGCGCGGTGGTGGTGCCGTCGCCGGCGCTGCTCGACGCGGCAGAGGCGTCGCTGCTCGCGGTCGCGGCGGTGGTGGAGCTGCTGGTGTCGTTGCCGCTGCCGCCGTCGGTGGTGCAGGCGAGCGCGAGCAGGGTGGAGCACAAGCTGAAGTGGCGGGCGGTCATCGTCGGGGCTCGTCGGTAGGGGACTCGGCGTCGATCAAGGAGTGCAGGGTGGGAAGCAGCAGCTTGCGGCGCAGCAGCACCACCAGCCGTTCGCTGAGCGTGGTCGCGACCTCGGTCAGCTTGCCGAGGTCGCCGTTGGCGAGCGGCACGACGCCCGCGCGGAACATCTGCAGCTCGACCTTGACCAGCGCGCGCAGGGCTTCGACGTACGCGCGCAGGATCGCCGGCGGCAGCATCTTGGCCGACAGCCCGGCGCGGCGTGCCTGGCCCAGCAGTCGCAGCAGCACCACGTCGTCGCCGACGTAGCGCTCGTGGCCGTCGACCTGCTGCGGCGTCACCAGACCCAGCGCGCGGAACAACGCCAGCTCCTCGTCGGCGACACCGGCGTCGAGCAGCTGCTTGCGCGTGAGCACCTCGCGCGGTGCGAGCTCACCGAGCACGCGCGCGATCGTGGCTTCGAGCGCGACGTCGCCGGGCATGTCCTCGTCGGAGACGCGATCGAGCACCTGACGGATGACCGGCAGCGGCAGGTGCAGCGTGGTCTGCAGCCGCTTGATCGCCTTGACGCGACCGACCAGCGCGGCGTCGTAGTACGCCATGTTGCGGCTGGTGCGGACCGGCTCGGGCAGCAGCCGCTCGCGCACGTAGTGCTTGATCGTCGGGATCGGCACGCCGCTGCGCGACGCGAACACGGACATCTTGAGCAGCTCGGGCTCGGCCATGGCGGGGCCTTCTCCAAAGTGAGAAGTTCGACTTCCCACTTCTACGCGCACGCGGCCGCGCCCGTCAACCCCACGCGCAACGGCGTGGGATCACGGGGCAATCCAGCGTCGGGCTCGAGCCGCGATCAGCCGCCGAGCCGGCTCGCCATCGCGCCGGTCTCCCGCGGATCGTCGATCACGGAGGTCTCGGTCGCGTACGGCTGGAAGCCGGCGTGCTGGTAGGCGAGCAGCGCCCGCGGATGATCGAGCGTGCACGTGTGCACCCAGACGCGCTCGGGCTGCGGCTCGTAGGCCCACGCGCGCTCGACCGCGGCGTCGATGAGATACAGCCCCAGACCCTGACCGATGAACTCGGGCACCAAGCCGCAGTACGCCAGCTCGATGTCCGGCAGCCGCCGCGCGTCGAGCTCGACGAAACCGGCGGGACAGCCATCGACGTACAGCACGCGGATGTCGACGCGCGGATCGTGCACGATGGCCGCGAGCGCGTCGTCCGACATCACGCGGCGCTCGTACCACAGCCACGGCTTGCCCACCGTCTCGTAGAGATAGCGGTAGAAGTGCAGCGGCGGCTGCTCGGCACGCAACAGTGCGAGCTTGCGATCACCGGCCGGCGGCATCCGGGTCTTGCGCGGGCGCTGCCGCATCTCGAGGTGGGTGACCGTGACCTCGAGCTTGCCGCCGTGGGTGCTCATGCGGCGCGACTCTAAGGGCCTTGCCGCCCGAGCGCCAGGGTCCCCGCCGTGCTTCGCCGCGCGGCGGCCGGCTGCTACCCTGCACGCTGGCGTGTCGATGCGCATGCAGCTGTTCGCGCTGGCCGGCCTGTCGTGCGTCGCCCGCTCGCCGGCCCCGACCGAGGCGCAACCGGCCGCCGAGGCGCCCGCGGCCGCGGTCGTGCGCGAGATCCCGCCGTCGGTGAGCCCGCCCGCGCCCGCGCCCGCGCCGCAGACCACCCACGTGCTGCTGCGCGAGCCCGCGCTGCTGGCCGCGCTCGAGCGCGAGGGCCTGGCGCTGGGCCCGATCGCCTTCGGCGCGGACGCGCGCGACAACGCGGCACTGCACGCGCTCGCCGACTGGCGCGCCATCGTCGACGTGCTCGCGCGCGACGTCGAGGCGCTCGCGCGCGCCGATGCGAAGGCCGGCGTGGGTCTGCGCCACGGCCATCGCCTGTTCGACGTGCGCTGGCTGTCGTCGCCGCGCGCGAGCTTCGAGCTGGTCGCGGTGGTCAACCGCCTCGATCGCGAGCCGTTCGCGCCGCAGCACTGCGGCGAGACGCGGTTGATCTATCGCCTCGCGCAGCAGGAGCGCCGCAAGGGCGACGAGATCCGCTCGCGCCTGCCGATGACGGTCAACGTCGTGTTCTGGCAGCCGCGCGACGCCGACGGCTGCGCCGCGGTCGCGCGGAGCTGGCAGCTGCCGCCCGAGCAATCGCCGCAGGCGCTGCTCGACCCCGGCCGCCCGCTGCACTCGGCTCGGCTGTCGCGCGCGCAGCTGCACGCCATCGAGGTCGATCTGCAGACCGAGCGCTGGCCCTCGACGATCCGCCCCGATCTCGGTGGTCACGCCGGCTACGTGTTGCGCGTGTTCGGCCGCGCGGCGCTGGGCGACGGCTTGGTGCCGCAGCCACTCGAGAACACGCCCGACGTGCGCGCGATCCGAGCCGGCCGCGGCGGTGTCGACGTCGCGGCGCTGCGCGAGCGCATCGGCGACGCGGCGGCGCTCGATGCCATCGATCGCGGCACCTTCGTCTTGCCCGCGGCCTACCTCGCGACCGTGAGCCACTCGTTCGCGCCCCGCGGCCTCGCGCGCGCCGGCAATCGCCCGTTTTCGCAGCTGCTGAGCGACGCCGAGCTCGCGACGCTGCCGCTGCAGGATCGCGAGCACGTCGGCTCGCCCGCGGCGCTGCTGCGCCGGCTCGACGAGCTCAGCTGCGCCGGCTGCCACCAGAGCCGCAGCCTCGCCGGCTTCCACGTGCTCGGCGACGAGCCCGACGACGCCGCGCGCGTCGATGCGCTCGCGGTCGGCATGTCGCCGCACCTGCTCGCCGATCTGCCGCGGCGCGTGGCGTGGGTCGAGGCCACCGCGGCCGGGCACACGCCGGACGCGTCACGACCGGCGGCGCACCGCGGCGCCGGTGGCTTCGGCGAGCGCTGCGGCCTGGGCGACGTCGGCTTCGCGCACGAGACGTGCGCGGTCGGTCTGCAGTGCACCACGCTCGACGACGCGATCGTGGGCGTGTGCCTGCCGTCCGAGCCGCTCGCGGGCAGCCCGTGCGAGGCCGGGGCCCTGGGTTGGCACCCCGACCCCCGGCGCGACCGCGTGCGCCTGCAACGGCCCATCGACTGCGGCGACGGCGGCTGCAACGACAACCGCGTCGGCTTTCCCCTGGGCAGCTGCGTGCGTGCGTGCAGCGGGCTCGGCCCGCACGAGGCATGCGGCGGCATCCCGCAGCTGGACCCGTTCAACACCTGCCTGTCGACCGGGCGATCGTTCGCGGATTGCGTCCGCGCGAGCGCCCGCCCGGCGGGCATGCGCGCGTGCGACGAGGCGCGGCCGTGCCGCGACGACTACGTGTGCGCGCGCGCGGGGGACCACGGCGTGTGCATGCCGCCGTACTTCCTGTACCAGCTGCGGGTCGACGGTCACCCCGGCTGATCCGGAGCGCGCGCCCGCGCGATGCGGTGCGCCAGCGGCAGCACCGCGTACGCGAGCGCGAGGCCGATCAACAACACGACCCCGCGATGCTCGGGCCAGCGCGCCAGCGCGAACGCGGTCAGCAGCAACATCACGCTCGCCGGCAGCACGCGCACGTCGGTCATCAGGCCGATCACGCCGATGCTGCACGCGAAGCCGAACGTCAGCAGCAGCAGGCCGTAGGTCAGCGACAGTCCCGCCAACCACGCCAGCGGCAGGCTGCTGACGATCATCGCGGTGCCGACCACCACCGCCCGCGACCAACGCTCGTCGTGTTCGCTGGGGCTGCGTCGCCGCTGTCGCCGCTCGAGCACCGCCTGCATCACCACGAACGCGGCGCCGCACGCGGTCGCCTCGGCATAGCCGATCTCGTACACGCCGTAGCGGCGCGCGATCGTGAGCGCCGCGACCATGGCCATGAGGATCGCGCCCACCAGCACCACGTGGCGCAGCCGCAGGTCCGAGCGCGAGAACAGGTCCAACGTCCGCGCGCGGCGCTCGAGCTCGAGCCGGGCCGCCTGCCGTCGCGCCGTGCGGGCGCGCTCGAGCGCCGCGACCAGCGCGTCCATGTCGGCGAAGCGATCGGCGGGATCGCGGGAGAGCCCGCGCCGCAGCACCGCGTCGATCGCTGCGAGATCGGGATCGTCGGCCCGCGTGCGGGTCGACTCCACGCCCGCGGCGATGGCCGCACGCAGCTCGGCGGGCGTGCGGCCGGGGAACGGCCGCCGACCGTGCAGCGCCTCGAACAGCGACACGCAGAAGCCGAACTGATCGCTGCGCGCGTCGACGCTGCCGCCGTCGAGCTGCTCGGGTGCCATGTACGGCGGCGTGCCGACGACGTCGCCGGCCAGGGTCGCGCGCTCGTCGTCGACCGCGAGCGCATGCTCGCCGCTGGACCAGGTCGGCAGCGCCTCGCCCACGTGGACCAGGCCGAAGTCCAGCACGCGCGCACAGCCCGACTCGTCGACCAGCACGTTGTCGGGCTTGTAGTCGCGGTGGACCAGGCCCGCGGCGTGGGCAGCCGCGAGCCCGCGCGCCGCCTGCAGGTGCATCGCGACGATCTCGTCGGTGCTGCGCGTGGCGGCGTGGGCCCACTGCCGCAGGCTCACGCCGCGAACCAGCTCCATCGCGATGAAGGGCTGGTCCTCGTGCACGCCGACCTCGTAGACGTGCACGACGTTGGCATGGGCGAGCCGCGCCATGGCCTGGCCCTCGCGGCGCAGTTGCTCGCGCCACTGTCGCGTGCGCGCGAGGTTCGACTGCAGCAGCTTGATCGCGATCTCGCGGCCGAGCGCGTCGTCCCACGCGCAGTAGACCAGCGACATGCCGCCGGCGCCGATGCGCCGCAGGATGCGGTAGCGACCGACGCGCAGCACCGCGGGCGCGCTGGCACCGAGCAGTCGCTCCGACGCGCGCGCGAGCAGCCACTGCGACTCGACGCTGCGGCCGGCGACCGCCGTGTCGGCGGCCGGCGCCGCGGTCACGGGCTCGTCGGGATGGCTGTCTTCGTGGCCGACCTGCAGCATCCCACGATCGAGGTTACCCGCTGCGGCCGCGAGGTTCCACGGCCGGCGCGACCGCGGACTCAGGCCGCGTCGCCCACGGCCACGTCGTCGGGGAGCGCGTCGTTGGGGCGCGCGTCG